>JAAYCA010000064.1 GCA_012744435.1 Bacteroidales bacterium | reverse complement strand
GCCATCGTGTCGGACAGTTCAAAGTCAGCCTTCACGTAGTTGGTCGCCGTGCCTACCATGTCCACGAATCCCATCGCGAAGAACGCGAACATCATGGGCACCAGCTTGGACAGATTGGATTTTTTTGCTTCCATTTGTCTTGGGTTTGAATTAATTTTCGGTTTTAGTCTTATTTCAAATTAAAAATGGTCAGGTCCGAAATTCCGGCGTCCGCGCCGGCCAGTTCCAGGGCGTTGTACACCTCCGTCGGGTACATGCAGTTCGTGAAGCACACATCGCCGTCGCCGATGAACATCTCCGTGGAATGACGGTCCACGAAAAGCTGCACCTTGTACTCGGGACGCTTCACCAGATGGGTCAGGATGTCCTTCTTGGCGAAGTCCTTGTGGAAATCCACGACGCCGCTGCGGGAGCGGTCGAGCGTAAGGGTCAGCGCCTTGAAATCAAAGGTAAAGAGCATCTCCTCGCCCTTGCCGTTGTACAAACGCAGCGACAGGGGGGATTTGCCGGGCGCAACGGTAAAGTCGATTTCATACGCACCGTCGTTGTCCGGAAGAATCTCGGGGACACTGATGCGGCCGTTGCGCAGGGACGCGTCGACCGTCCGCGAGGAGACACGGGCGGCATACACCTCCGGCGAAGGACTGCTCGCGAGGAAGAGATGCTTTCCATTATGCTTAAGTGAAAGATCGCGCGGGAGGGTCATGGCGTTGCGGAAGCGGAGCGTCGGGGTGGAGCCGGAATACAGCCAGTTGCTCATCCAGCCCATGAAAATATGGCGGTCGCCGGTGCCGCTGAAGGTCACCCCGGCGTAATTGTCCACGCCCTCGTCGATCCAGAGAGGATACGGAAGCGGGTCGGCCACGAAACGCTCGCCGTCAAAATTGCCGATGAAGTACTGGCCGACGCTGCCGCCGTTGGGACCGCCGGGGTTGATGTTGACGATGAGCACCCATTTCTCCTTACCACCGACTTCGAACCGGAGGAGGTCGGGGCATTCCCAGACGGCTGCATGGGAGCCGATGCCCCGGCCAAACTCACTCAATTTCCTCCAGTTCTTCAAGTCAGCGGACTCGTAGAATGCTATCACGTCGCCAGCCGCCACGCAGACAACCCATTTGTCTCCGTAGCGGAGGACCTTCGGGTCACGGAAGTTCGGCTGTTTTTCAGCATCGTCCAGGACCGGATTTCCCTCATATTTGGTAAAGGTCCGGCCGCGGTCTGTGCTGTAGGCGATGCTCTGCCGCTGACCCTGGCCGGCCGAGGTGTACATGCCCACGATGGCATTCGCCCCGAAACCGGCGGTGTTGTCGGCGTCCACCACCGAGCTGCCCGAGAAAATGGCGCCCAGCGCATCCGGGGCCACGATGAAGGGCAGATCCTCCCAATGGATCAGGTCGGTGGAAACGGCGTTGCCCCAATGCATGTTGGAATGCCTGGTGCCGTAAGGATTGGCCTGATATGCCAGGTGGTATTCACCGTCGAAGTAAACCATGCCGTTGGGGTCGTTGGTCCAGCCGAAATCCGGGGAGAAATGGTAGACCGGACGGTACGGCTCTTCGTACTGTTCGATACGTGTGTCGCTCTGGGTCAACCCCTTCACCGTGACGTCATTGTCATCGACATTGGTGAGCACGACCTCGAGGGTCTTGCCCTTCCAGGCCGAGATGTCCACAGGGATGTCATAGTCCTTGACATCCTTGGCGAGAACGATGTTCTGCGCCACGCCCAGAATGTTCTGCCCGTCCGCAAGGATAGAAAGGCTCGAAGAGCTGCCGCTGTTGGAAGACGGGATCAACAGATAATCCTCCCGGGCCGTGACGGGGATGGTGAGCATGTCGTTGAACGTGCCCATCTTCTTGCGGGACTGGATAATCTGGTCGGCAAGGATATAGCGGGAGAGCGGAATGCGCATGCGGGACGGAAGGGAGTCCACCCGGATGCGGATGTTGGCGTTCTCGCCCTTCAGATCGCGGACGTCCCAGGAATTCCAATCCATCGCATTGGGGTCCGTGCCGTGCGGCCGGGCGCTGCGCACCGGTTTGCCGTCCACCAGCAATTCCATGGCGACGAAACGGCCGGCAAAACCCTCGCCGGTGCCGCCGATCAGGAAGCTGATGTAGTCCTTGGAAATGACGAAAGACCGGGAGGTCATCTTGCCGAAGAAAGTGGCCGAAGCATCCGCTTCGCCGAAATCGCTGGCCGCAAAGAAATTACCCTTGACCCCTGAGACGTCAGGGTTGTCGGAACCGCTCTTCGGACAGAACACGAAGGCATTGCCTTCCACCACCCAACTGTCCAGGTTGCCGGACTCGAAATCCTCGATAACCACCTGCCGCTCCCGGCAGGAGGCAGCCACGGCTAAAAGGACGAGGAGGGTAAATAGTCTTTTCATCGTGCGTCGATTTGGTTATCAGTCAGACAAATGTAAAATACCCTTTTCCTGTCGCCCATACGTATTCCGCCAAAAAATGACAGAATCCTTCCACGTACGCATGCGTGAAAGGATTCTGCCAAAAAGTGAAAAAAAAAGGACTATTTTATCCTGATATTCCTGTAATAGACGACGTCTCCATGGTCCTGGAATCCAATATAACCTTCGCGGGCATCTCCGCCCAACTCGTTGAACAATTCGAAGGCAAGGGGCCATTTATCCTGTGCAAACTTGCTGGCGTTCAGCAGATCCGTCCATTCCTTCGTCCAAAGCCGATATTCGACAACCGGTTCCCCGTTCTGATAGTGGACAACCTTGCCGTTACGGACTGTGATCCTCGCAGTATTCCACTGGCCATGCGGTCTGGCATTCTGTGGCCGGGCCGGAAGCATATCATACAGCGATGCGGACTGTCTGTTGCCATCGACGCCGAGTTTGGCGTCCGGGTGGTTGTCATTATCCAAAATCTGGTATTCCGGAGCGGACATGAAGAGCGGCGCATAACGGCTCTCGCCATTCCGCTCCATCATGATCTCCCGGCCCAGATACAGGACACCGGAATTCGCTCCCTCCGTCGCCATCCACTCGAATTGCAAGTCGAAATTCTTGAACTTCCTCGTGAAGATAAGGTCCCCGCCCCCGTCGTCCGGAGTCTCACGGCCACCCGTTCCGTTGAATTTGAGACACCCGTCCTCGATAACCCATTTCGGCGGGATCCCGTCCTGGCCATAGCCCCGCCAGCCCTTGAAGCCGGAACCGTCGAACAGGATATAATATCCTTCGGAATCCTTCGGGAAATCCTTGAGGTCGACCTGTGGCTTGACAATCTCCGCATAGCCCGGTTGGGCGACTGCCTCTTCCTTGGACTTGGGATTGCCGCAGGACGCGGAAGCCGCCACAAGGGCCGTCATTGACAATAAGAACAGAATCCTTTTCATCGCTTACAGTCCCTGGGCCGCAATCACCAACTTGTCGACCGTAAAGCGGCCCTTGTCGGAATATGCCTCCAGGGTGTTGTACGGTTCGTTCGGGAAAACCAGATTGGTCATGACGACCTTGCCGCCGTCTATGAACACCTCGAAGGAAGAAACGTCAAAGAGGATGCGCACGCTATGCCTGCCGGCCACCTTCATCGGCGCCCAGGTCGCGAGGGCGAAATCGTTGACATAATTCATCGAATTCGTCTTGCGCCGGTCGTGGTTCTCGATCTCATGCGTGGTGCTGCGCTCGCCGAATTCGACGATGCCGCTCTGGGTTCGGTCCATCACGAATCGCTGCAGGGTGGCGTCGAAATACATATCCACCACATCCCCAGCGGCACTGGTCAGGCGCCAGCCGGCTTTGCCGGCAGCGGGGACAATGATGTCCAGGTCCAGCTCATAGGCCTCGCTGGGCTGATCGAACAACTTGACGCTCTGCGTCTTGCCGACATTGGCAACGATGCCGCCGATGGTACGGGAATCTTTGTTGAGCTTGTCCATCTCCGGCACGGGGAAGCAGCTGACATAGAATTCCCTGCCATCTTTGAACAGGCCGAGTTCGCGCGGCACGGCGTTCGCGCTGCGATAGTACTTCGTGGGCACGATGGCGCCATACTGCCAGTTGCTCATCCAGGGCACCGCGATCACACGGTCGCCCGTATTGGAGAAGGTGACCGTCGCATAATGGTCCTTGCCCCAGTCGAGCCATTTGACCGTCTCTTTCGGAGAGTCGCAGGTGAAGGTCTTGCCGTCAAACTCGCCCACGAAATACTGCGTGGCACTGCCGCCGAAATAGCAGCCGGGGTTCACGTTGACGATCATCACCCACTTCGTTTCCCCCTGGGCCGTGGTCAGCGGGAAGAAGTCCGGGCACTCGAACTGGCGCGGCTGCACGCCGTAACCTTCGCCCCAGGCGCTCATATATTCCCACTCCCGGAGATTCTGAGAGGTATAGAAACGCATCTCTTTGTCGGCGGATACGATCATGATCCACTTGCTCTCCGGCTCATACCAGAACACCTTCGGGTCGCGGAAGTCCTTGATGCCGTCAAAAGGCACCAGGACCGGGTTGCCCTCATATTTTATAAAGGTCTGGCCGTCGTCCAGGCTATATGCGATGCACTGGGTCTGGATGTACTCCCGCGCCGTGTTCCAGGAGGAGTAGAAAGCCACCACGGCTCCTGCGCCGAAGCCGGCGGTGTTGTTGTAGTCCACCACCGTGCTGCCGGAGAAGATATGGCCGTAGGCGTCCCGGTAGATCGCGACCGGCTGGTGCTCCCAGTGGACCAGGTCCGTGCTGGTGGAATGGCCCCAGTGCATGTTGCCCCAGACGGCGGCGTAGGGATTGTACTGATAGTAGAGATGATACACTCCGTCCTTATAGAAAAGGCCGTTGGCGTCGTTCATCCAGCCGTACTCCGGGGTCTGGTGGTATTTCGGACGGTATTTGTCCGCCGGAACCTCCGGCGCGGTGTCGGAGAACGAGATCTGGCTCCACGCCGTCCTAGCGTCGATGCCGGAGAAGTGGACGTCGCGCTTGCCAGCGCCGAAGAGGCTGAGGTCCATCGGTACGCAGTAGTCCGGCTCCTCTCCCGGCAGGGCAAGGCGGATGTCCGCCACGTAGAGGGTCTCCCCTCCCTTGTCGACGGTCAGGACGATCTCGTCGTTTGCCTCCCGGACCGGGAGGATCATATAGCGGCCAGCCGGCCCGCGATTACATGACAGCAGGCCGGCCAGTGCAAGGATAAGGGTGATTGCTTTCTTCATGCTACTTGAAAATCCTTTGGGCGAAGTATTCGAGATCGAAACGCCAGACGTACCAGTTATGGCCACCGGGCATCTCACTGTATTCGAACGGGATCCCGTATTTCCGGAAAATGTCGAGCGTCTTCATTCCGTTCTGGTAGGCGATGTCCTCGGGTCCGCCCTGCGTGAAGCGCAGATAGCTGACGTTCTTCTTGATCTGCTCCGCGACGGGGGCGAGCTTGGCGTCGGCTGCAGCCTCGGCGTCGGCGTCACGCATATGGAAGCCGGAGCTCATAATGTTCACGTACTTGAACGGCGTGGGATACTTCGACAGGATGTCCAGGATGTGGATGCCACCCATCGACAGGCCGGCGAGCGCGGTGTTCGGGTTGCCGGTCTTGACGCGGAAGTTCGCCTCGATGTACGGCATTATGTCATTGATGAGTTCATCCGTGAACGTGCCCTGCGGCAGGCTCGCGTCCGGCATCACCACCACCATTGGGACCATCTTCTTCTCGGCGAGGAGGTTGT
The DNA here is from genome assembly GCA_012744435.1 of Bacteroidales bacterium. Classification (GTDB taxonomy): domain Bacteria; phylum Bacteroidota; class Bacteroidia; order Bacteroidales; family UBA932; genus Cryptobacteroides. The sequence goes on along the minus strand of JAAYCA010000064.1, from coordinate 1,914 downwards.
CGAGGATCGCACCGGCGCAGCCGATCACCGGCCAGCCGTTATCCACGTCGCCACCGCCGTGCAGGAGGTAGAACACCGGGAGCTTGTCCGTCGATTTCATATAGCCGGCAGGCGTCCAGACGTGCATGCGGCGCGTCTGGCCGGTCGTCTTCGAGTGGTAGTAGATCTGGGACATCGCTCCGTGCGGGACGTCCTTGACGGACCAGAACTGGTCCCCCTTGCCGAAGGTCAGGTCGGTCATGGTGAGGACGTCGCGGCTGCGCGGGAACAGCGGATCGATCACGTTGAGACCGTCCACGTTGAAACCGTAACGGTAGGAACCCGGCTCCACGCCGGTCACCTTCACGCTCCAGATGCCCTCAGGGCTGCGGGTGAAGACCTGGTCCCGGGCGGCGAGGTCGCCGGTCAGGGCGACGGTGTCCGCCATCGGGGCGTAGATACTGAACGTCACGCTGCCGTCGGGCGCCTCGACCACGGACTTGACGCTGCGGGCGACCTCACGGTCATACTTGAACTCGGCTTTCGGCGCGGTGCAGCCGACCACGGCGGCAACGGCCAGAACGGAAAGCAAGATTTTCTTCATGGCACGGTACTATTTGAAGAGCAACTGGGAGAAGTCGGTCAGGTAGTGACGCCAGTTCTTCCACACGTGGCCGCAATCCGACTCGGCATACGTGTACTTGTAGCCATGCGGGTCGAGCAGGGTCTCGCGATAGCTCTTGTTGGCCTGATAGAGGAAGTCCTCGTCGCCGATGGCGATGTAGTAGAACGGCTTGTAGGAGAATAGCTTCGCCAGCTTCTTGTCGAAGTCCTTGGTCATCTCGGACATCGCGCGGTCGTTGGGATAGTTGCTGACAGCCGCGGAGAACAGACCCACATAGCCGAACTTGTCGGGATAGTTGGCGGAGATCACGCAGGTGTGGCCGCCGCCCATCGACAGGCCGCAGATCGCGCGGTGGGCGCGGTCCGGAATCGTCCGGTAGGTCTTCTCGATGAAGCTCATCACGTCCCCGAAGGTCGCCTCGTAGGCGTTCGGCTCGGTGCGGACCGCACGGCTGCTCTTGGCGCCGTCGTAGCCGCGGCTGTTCTCGCCCGGAGCGGCGGACATACCGACGTGGCTGTTCGGCATCACCACGATCATCGGCACGGTCTTGCCGGCGGCGATCAGGTTGTCCATGATCTGCGCGGCACGGCCGAGGTTGAGCCATTCGTTCTCGTCGCCGCCGCCGCCGTGAAGCAGGTACAGCACGGGATACTTCTTGTTGCCGGAGGCCTCATAGCCGTACGGCGTATAGACGCTCATTCGGCGGTCGTAGCCGAGAGCGGTCGGGTACCAGACCTTGGACACGGTGCCGTGCGGCACGTCCTGCACCATAGTCAGGTCGCCCACCTCGCCGGGCACCACGAACACGTTGCGCAGCACCTCGCCGTCACGGATCGTGTACGGGGCGGCGGCGTCGATCGTGTAGTTGCCGTCGATGATGAATTCATAGCGGTAGAGCTCGCTCTTGGTCGGGACCGTGGTGTAGGTCCACAGGCCGTCGGCGTTCTTCGACATCTGGGCGATGCCCTCGCCGAAAGTGCCGTTCTCCAGCTGGAAGAAGTTGCCGCACACCTGCACGGACTTGGCGTCCGGGGCAGGATAGGTAAAGGTGATCGTCCTGTCGGGATTCACCTGCACCGTCTTGCAGGTCAGGTTCACCGTGGCATTGGCCGCGCCGTCCTTGACGATGGCACGGGCACTGCGGTAACCGGGCAGCTCGAACAGGAGGGTGTCGCCTTCGTTCGCGTTGATGGTGTACTTGCCCTCGAAGTCCGTACGGGCCTTGGCGGTGCCGCCCACCACAGACACGTTCACGCCGGCCACGGGGGCCCAGAGCTGGCTCTCGACCTTGCCGGCCACATTGCCGGGCT
>JAAYCA010000063.1 GCA_012744435.1 Bacteroidales bacterium | reverse complement strand
TCATACCAGAATTTGTCCGAGTCGCGGAACCAGTTCGGGCTCAGCTCGGTGGAAAACACCATCTGGGAAATCCGCTTGGCAGAAAACTGCGAGGCGAGATCGTAATTGGGCTTGACTTTCGGGGCGCGGGCGCCTTGGGCGGAAATTCCGCAAAGCAGCACCAGCAGAAGGATAAAGGTCCGTTTCATGGGCGATGAATGATTACGACAGATTTTTGGAAATGTAAAGATAAGAAAAAACATCTTTACAGAAAAGATGGTTGTCACATCTTTTTGAAAGGTCACGGGAAGCGGTCTGCCAAAAACGCCGAACGACAGCCACAAGGACTGTCGTTCATCGTTGAGCGGAAAACGGGGCTCGGACCCGCGGCGCCGCAAGCGACGCTTTGCTATGAACGTTACCCCCCGGCGGCTGGTGCCGCCGACCCCTCGGGGGTGGGGTTGAGGTCGCGGATCCCGGAACCAGCCTGCCTGAAACGCCGAACGACAGCCACAAGGACTGTCGTTCATCGTTGAGCGGAAAACGGGGCTCGGACCCGCGACCTCAACCTTGGCAAGGTTGCGCTCTACCAACTGAGCTATTTCCGCAAACCCTATTGCTTAGCGTTGGGACAGCAAAGATAGATACTTTTTTTGAAAAGCCAAATAATTTTGCTGTTTTTTGGCTCAGCCGGACCTACAGGATCTGCACGCAGACAGGCCGGTGCAGGGAGATGGCGCGACCGGTACGGCGAAGCCGCCCGTTACGCGGGCGGATGGCGTAAAGTTCGATGGCGTCGGCGTCGCGGCAGGCGCACAGCAGCCAGCGGCCGTCGGGAGAGATGGCGAAATTGCGCGGGTGCGTGCCCGTCCGACGGAATCCGGCGCGGCGCACCCGTCCGCTCTGCGGATCCACCCGAAAGGTGGCGATGCCGTCACGCCGCAGACGGTGGCTGGTGTACAGGAAGCGGCCGTCCGGAGAAAGGTGGATGTCCGCACTGCCCTTCCCCCGGCCCCGGTAGGCTTTCAGTTCCTGGACAGGCGTGAGGGTGCCGTCTTCGTAGCGCAGGACCGTGAGCGTGTCGCCCAGCTCCCCGAGCAGGTAGCAGAAGCGTCCGTCTGCGCTGAAGACAAAGTGCCGCGGCCCGCATCCGGGCGTGGCCTGCCAGGCAATTTCAGGCTCCCCGACGGGAAATTCTCCCGGCTGGATCGGGAAGCGGCGGATCACATCGCAGCCCAGGTCGGAGGCGAAGACATAGCGTCCGTCCGGAGAGATCCTGCAGCAATGGATGTGGGAGCCCTCTCCGAAATCGAAACGCCGCAGCAACGCGCCGAGCGTGCCGTCCGGGAGCACCGGGAAAACCGATACCGCTCCGCCGGTGTAGTCCGAGGTGAGGATGAAACCGTTCAGGAACAGGATGTTGCAGGGATCGCCGCCTCCGGTCCCGTCCGGACAGTTGGACTGGAACCCGAGCGCCTCGAGGCTGTCTTCGGACAGTCGGTAGGCGTAGGCACCCTGCGTCCCGTCGTGAAATTCGCATACGGACCAGGCGAAGCGGCCGTCCGCCGACGGGATGATGAAAGAAGGGTTGCGCGTCGGGGCTGCGGCGAGCTGCTCCGTACTGCCGTCGCCGGGATCGAAACGCAGCAGGCAGGCACCCGGCACGGACGGGTCGTCGTCGTTGTAGCAGCCGGTGAGCAGACGCAACGGCTGGCCCTGCAGGAGGCCTGCAAGACTGAGGAAAAAGAGGGAGAGAAGGGTTTTCCGCATGGTCAGGTTGGAAATCAACAGCCGGGAACACGGTGTCTTTCGCATTCCCGGCTGTTAGATCTTTTGCGTTCGTGTGTCTAAAGAAGGAAGAGGAAGCCGATGTTGAGCGAGAACACCGAAAGGTTGAGGGGAATATCTTGCACCTTGGTGCTCAGGCCGAGGGTATAGGAAAGGCTGGGCTCGACGGCGAATCTGTTGGTAAGGAAGTAGGTATAACCCGCATTCAGCTCGACGCTGAAGGTGTTTGCCTTGATGGACGCGGTGTCGATACCGAGATCATCATCATCGAGGGAAGAGCTGACGTTGTTCTTGACCGAGGCGCTGCCGATCAGGGCATTGGCTCCGACATAAACATTGGGGATCACGTAGTAGCGTGCACCGGCGGAGAGGTTTATGACATTGACGGAAGAATCATCGTACACGCCGGACTGGAGACCGACACTGGCGAGGACGGCGATGTCATCCATGATGGCGTATCCGCCCGTGGCCTGAAAGCCGAAGCGGGAGAAGGACTCTTTCTGGCCTTCGTTGCTGACCGTGATGGCGTTGAAACTGAAATTGGTCAGCGTGGGGTTGACGAGGATGGTGCCCTGGGGAAGGGTCTGGGCGGAGGCGGCTGCTGCCAACAGGCAGCCGGCGAAGATGAAGAACAATCTTTTCATTTGTTTAGCGATTTGTTAATGAGCATAAAAGTACGGCATTTTTACTAATTATCAAAAAGAAGAAAGGGAAAATGTGTATCTTTGGGCATTATATGAGGAAACTGTCCGGCCTTTTTTTGTTTTTCATCCTGTCCGTTCCGCCTTCTTTCGGAGGCGGTCCCCTTTCACTGGAGGCCTGCCGGGAAGCGGCGCGCCAGGCCGGCCGGCTGGAGGAATTGTACGCTTTGAACGACGTTGACCGGGAAGCCGGCGCCGCCATGGAGGACAGCCCGTTCCGCTATTCGTTGCGGGCTTATGGTCTGGTGCATTATCTCTCCGAAGCCCCCAATCCGGCCAGCATGACGGATTTCCCTTTCGTGCTGCATGCCATTCCCCGGTTTCAGTACAACAGCGGCTTCCTGCTTTCCCAGCCGCTTTATAGCGGCGGGCAGCGAAAGCTCAAGGCGGAGCAGAACGAGCTTTCTCATGCACAGGAGCGGCTGGAGATCGACCGTCAGGGGATCGAGCTGGACGGAGCCGTGGATGAGCTTTATCTCGGGATCCTGCTGTCGCGCAAGCGCGAAGAGATCCTTTCCCGGCAGTTGAATGCCGTCCGGATCAAGCTTTCCGACGCCCGCGAAGCCTACGGGGCGGGCGTGAGCTACAAGGATGCCGTTCTGGCGCTGGAGGCGCAGACGACCAGCCTCGAGGCCGAGTTGTCCGGAAGCACCGCCCAGACACAGGCTGCCCTTGCCATGCTCTCCGCCCTCACCGGATTGCAGATGGACGAATCCACGACATTTGAAATGCCCCTCGGAGAGGATCCGGGGACGGCCGTATCCGACCCGGCGTTTGCCCGGCTGGACCTGGAAGCCCGGCGGATCGAACTCGATAAGCAGCTCGTGCGCGCTTCGGCACTGCCCTCCCTCCAGGCCGTCGGGGCGGTGGGCTACGGCCGCCCGTCGCTGGATTTCTTCAACCGCCGGCCCGATGTGTACTGGGCCGTGGGCCTGACCCTCATGATCCCGATCAGCGACTGGCGGGATGTCCATCTGGGCCGCAACCGGCTGGATGCCGCCGCCCGCAAGCTCGCCTTGCAGCGGGAAAACCTGGAGCGGCAGAAGCAGGTGGCCCTGCTGAAGTATGACGGGGAGATCGCCCGCTATGCGCAGCTGCTGGAGGCGAACGGGCAGACCGTGGCCAAATATGAGGAGCTCTGCGACGAGCTGGACGCCTTGTCCGCGCAGGGTGCCGCACCCGTGTCCGATTATCTCACGGCGCTCGAGCAGCTCTCCGCCGCCCGGCTGGACGGGGAGGTCTATTCTATTCTCAAACTTCAACAACAACTTTTGCGCAAGCGCTATATTTCCCAGTTATGACCCGAAACCCTTTTGTCCCGATTCTGCTTGGCTGCCTGGTGCTGCTGTCCGCTTGCGGCCGCTCCGGCAAGCCTGACGCCTATGGCATCATCGATGCCCACAGCTGGATGATCGCCGCTTCCGAGGCCGGCCAGATCATGGCCCTGCCGGTGGAGGAAGGGCAGAGAGTCGAGCGGGGGGCCGTCGCGGTACAGCTCGACACGGCCGCCCTGTCGTTGCAGCTTCGCGCCTTCGAGGCGCAGATCCGCGCCCTCCAGCCGACCGTGCCCGACGTGGGCCGGCAGTTGGACGTGCTGCACCGCCAGCGGGAGTCGCTCCAGAACGAAAGGGAGCGGATCGCCCCCCTCGTCTCTTCCGGCGCCGCATCCCGCAGGCAACTGGACAATCTCGACGACCAGCTCCGCGTACTCGACAGTCAGATATCCGCCGCCCGTTCCTCCCTCTCGCGGGAGACGGCGGCCGTGCTGGTCAATATCGAATCCCTGAAATCCCAGGCGGACATCGTGCGCGACCGCATCGCGCGCTGTACGGTCACCTGTCCGGAAACGGGCACGGTGACGGCCCTGTACGCCCACCTGCATGAATTCGTGGATGCGGGGCATCCGATATTCAAATTGGCCGACCTGCAGCACATGTACGTGGACGCCTGGCTGGAAGGCGGCGACCTCACCCGTATCGCCCTGGGTGATGCGGTGGATGTCAAGGTGGATGCCGAAGGCGGCACGCTGCGCACGCTCCCCGGCCGGATCTCCTATATTTCCGACGAGGCGGAATTCACCCCCAACAAGGTCCTGACCCGCGACACCCGCGCCTCGCTGGTGTATCACGTGCGGATCGACCTCGCCGAAGATGCCCGGCTCAGATCGGGCATGCCTGCCGAGATCTACCTTCCTTCCCAGAAATGATCGAGGCCGAAGGCATACGCAAGCACTTCGGTTCCCATCAGGCCCTCAAAGGCGTGTCCTTCCGGGTGGAAGACGGTCAGATCGTGGCGCTGATGGGTGCCAACGGCGCCGGCAAGTCCACTTTGTTCGACATCCTCGCCACGATTGATTCCGACTTCGAAGGGAGAGCCCTGGTGGATGGTTTCGACGTGCGTACGCACCCCAAGGACGCCCGGGCGCGCATCGGCTATGTGCCGGGTCGTTTCTCCCTGTACGGCGACCTCAGCGTGACGGAGAATCTCGAATTCTTCGCCGGCGCATATGGCTGCCGGGCGGAGGATATCGAGACCCTGTCGCCCTGTCTCTGGAAGAGCCTGGGGGATTTCACCCATTTCCGGGCTGACACGCTGTCCGGAGGCATGAAGCAAAAGCTGGCGATCTGCTGCGCGCTGGTCCACAATCCTTCGATGCTGCTGCTTGACGAGCCGACGGTGGGGGTGGACCCCGTGTCCCGCTACGACATGTGGAAAGAGATCGGTACGCTGCGCGACAAGGGCGTGTCGGTGCTGGTAAGCACCCATTACCTGGACGAGGCGGGCCTGGCCGACCGCATCCTGTTCCTGCACGAAGGCGAGACCCTGCTTTTCGACAGTCCGGAACACATCATCCGTTCCTATCCGCACCGGCTTTATTCGCTGCCCTGCTCACCGGCCGAGCTGCCGCAGTTCGAGGCGGCGCTCAATGCGGAGCCCGGCGTGCTGGACCACTACCTCTGGGGCGACAGCCTGCACTTCACGGCGGACGCCTCCTACGCCGGCACGCCCCTGTGCGGGCGGAAACCCAGCCCGGTCGAGCCGGGCATCGAAGACATCTTCATCGACACCCTGTCCAGCGGGAGGAAGCGCCTATGAAACTGGTGGAAATCAGCCACGTGAGCAAGCGTTTCGGCAAATTCCTCGCCGTGGACGATGTGACGCTGGACCTGTCCGGCGGCGAGATCCTCGGCCTGCTGGGCGCCAACGGCGCGGGCAAGACCACGCTGATCCGCATGGTCTGCGACCTGATCCGTCCGGACGGCGGGCAGATCGCGGTCACCGGGCGGCCCGGCTATATGTGCCAGACCTTTTCGCTGGTGGAGGAACTGACCGTCCATGAAAACATCCGCTTCTACGCCACGCTCTACGGTCTCGGACGGCAGACCGTCGCGGAGCGGGAAGAAAGCATCGTGGCTTCGCTCGAACTCGGCCCCTACCGTGACCGTCAGGTGAAATTCCTGCCTTCCGGCTGGCGGCAGGCGCTGTCCTTCTCGATCGCCGTCATCGCGGATCCGCCCGTGCTGATCCTGGATGAACCCACGAGCGGCCTGGATTCGCTCTCCCGCCGGCGGCTGTGGAAAATGATCCATGCCAAGGCTGCGGAGGGAACGGGGGTCATCGTGAGCACCCATTACCTCGACGAGGCTTTTTACTGCAGCCGCCTCGCCATCATGAACAGCGGCCGCATCGTGGCGGGCGGCGCTCCCAAGGATGTCGCCTCCACGCAACAGGACCTGTTAGGCTTTTTCCGATGATGCAGACCACAGGGAAAGCTCGCATATGGTCCGTGGTCCGCAAGGAATTCCGGCATATTTTCAGGGACAAGATCAGCCGCCTGCTTCTTTTCTTCATGCCCGGCTTCGTGCTGATTCTTTTCGGCTACGCCCTGTCTTTCGATGTGCACCACCACAACATCCAGGTGTACAATCCGGGCTACAGTGTCGAAGGCGAGCGGCTCTTTGCCCGTCTGGAAGCCAATCCCAAGTTCCAGATCGTCGGCCGGCTCACGGACCTGTCTGAGATCGGCGACGCCTTTGCCCGGGCCAATACGCGTGCCGTGGTCGTGTATCGCGCGGACGGGGTGGACGTCTTTCTGGACGGAACGAGCGATCTGCTGGCCTCCAACGAGGACATGATGATCCGTTCCGTGCTGGCGGATTTCTTTGCGGACGAAACCCGGCAGATCCTGCCGGCGGCCCCGTCTGTCCGCTATATCTACAATCCTTCGATGAAGAAGGAGTACATGCCCGTTCCCGGCCTGGTGATGATGATCTTCATGCTGATCTCCTCCATCGTGCTGGGAACGAGTTTCAACAAGGAGAAGGCGCAGGGAAGCTACCGGATGCTCCGGATGACCCGGATGTCGACGGCGGAACTGATTGCGGGCAAGTCTCTGCCGTATTTTCTGATCTCGCTCTTCCATGTGATGATGGTCTGGCTGGCCTGCCTGTATTTCGGCGTTCCCGTCCAGGGGAGCCTGTTGCTTTTCTTCGGCCTCTGCATCCTGTACTCGGTGTGCTGCATGTCCCTTGGCCTGCTGATCGCGGCCTGGTTTGACCGGCCGCTGGACGTGCTCGTCCTGTGTTGGATCGTCCTGTTCATCCCGAATGTGTTCCTGTCGGGCTTCGTGTTCCCGATCAACTCCATGGATGAAGCCGTCCGCCCGGTCGTGGAGTTTCTGCCGGGGACCGCGTTCATCACCGCTTTCCGGAACATCGCCTACAAGGGGACCGGTTTGCCGGAGAATTACCCCTTCCTGCTCATCCTCACGGTTGAGACTTTCCTGGCTTTCGCGCTTTCCCTGATCGGCTTCAAACGCAAGGTTCCGAGATGAAGTGGCGGCTGATCATACAGATTCTGGTGAAGGAGTTCCTCCAGCTGGTGCGTTCGCCCGCGATGGCTTTTATCCTGATCCTGTGCCCGATCATCGTGGTCGGGATCGTGCCGCTGGGCCTGTCCAACAAGACCCGCCTCCGGGTGGAGGTGGTGGACGAATCGTATTCCGGCCGGGGCCGGGAAGCGGTGACGGCCCTGTCGGGCTCGCCCCAGATCGCCCGGGTGGGCCAGTCCGCTTCGCTGCAGGCGTCGGAGCGCCGGATGGATCTGGGTGAGATCGACGGGATCGTGGTGGTGCCCCGCGACGGGGGAGAATACCACATTCTCGCGGATGCCTCCCAACTCGTCCTGGGCCGGGATGTCGCCTATTACGTGAGCCGTCAGCTGAGCGGTGTGCAGGATGACGGGCGGGTGCGCACCCATGCCCTGTTCCTATCGGGAGCAGGCAACACGCACTACTATCTCGTGACGATGCTGTCGTTGCTGATTGCCATCATGGGCTGCTGCCTGGCCACGCTCTCGGTCGTGACCGAGAAGGAGAGCAAGACGTTGGAACACCTGCGCAGCACGGGGATGAGCGCTTCGCTGTATGTATTCTCCAAGGTGTTGTTTTTTACCTTGATCGGACTTGGCGAACTCACCCTCGGCCTGGTCATCGCCCGGGCGGGTTATTCCCTGGTCTGTGCCGGTCCCCTGCTGGATTACTATCTGCTTGCCGCCTGTTTCCTCTTCGCCCTCGTGAACCTGGGTATCCTGGTCGCCGTGGGTACGCGCACGCTGGTCCGGGCGATCTACGTACTGGTGTTCCTGTTCATCACCCTGATCCTGCTCAGCACCATGTTCGCTCCGCTGGACAACATGGCGCCGTTCTGGGCGTCCACGCGCTTTGTCAATCCTTTCTTCTGGATTGCCGACGGCTCCTGGAAGATCGTGCTCAAGGGACTCTCCGTCACGGACAACCCCGAGAATTGCCTCGTCCTGCTGGGGCTCGGGAGCATCCTGAGCGTGATCAATATCAAGAAGGTCAAAAAACTGGATTAATCCTCCAGGGGTTTCGGATTCATTTTGGAGAGCACGCTTTTGTACAAGACGATGGGGTTGGCGTAGTCGAGGAAGATGGGCTTCCTGAGGGGCTCCCGGATATACTCATCCGTCCCGGACAAATCTTTCTTGTTCACGGCCTGATCGATGAATCGAAGGATGTTCTGATAGATGCTCATGTAACGCGCAGCCACGGAATGGCCCTGGCCGACAAAGCGCATGAATCGGTACGGGGCCTTTTTCCGCCTGAATTCGCGCACGATGGCATCCGGACCGTACAGGCCGTAGCCAAACAGGGTGCAGCGCAAATACGAGACCATGTTGTCGCCGGTGCCGTGGATGAACAGGGTCGGCGAGGGCGTTCCGCTGCCATAGCGGGGCCTTCCGGAGGAAAAAACGGCGCCGCACAGGGAAATGACGGCGGCATAGGAGAAATCTGCCGGCAGGATCCTGCGGGCCATCTCCGAACCCTTGCTGCGCTCCATGTCGCACTGGAGGGAAGGGAATGCGCCGGAACTGCTGCCTACCAGAATCATCTTGTCCCTGTCCACATCCAGCTCTTCGGCGCGGTCCAGCAGGAACCGGGTGACCAGCATAGTGTCTTCCGCCGCTGCAGAAATGGCTTTGGACAGCACCCTGCCGAACTTCAGCTTGCTGTGTTTTCCGAGGTCCCTGAGTCCCAGGCGATACCGTGGGACGACCACGACGAATCCGTCCCGGGCCATCTTCCAGGCGAACCTGCGTGTGGAATAGTATCTGTGAAAGTCGGAGATGAAGCCTCCGCCGCTGGAATAGATGACGGTCCCGCGACGCGGCGTGTCCTTTTCGGGATAGTAAATGTCGAGTTCCCGGTTGCCTGCGTATTTCAGGCATTTGTCGTGAACGAACCGGTCTTCCGCATTCTCCTCGCGGTGAAACGACTGGAATATCTCCGGAGTGTATTTTTCGGAAGTGTCCTCTTTTTGGGGAAACAGTCCCCGGATGAATGGGAAAATGATGGAAGAAGCGAAACTCATAAGCCTAATCAAAGATAGGGCCTTTTGCGGATAATAGCAAAACGAATCATGCCGGATAATGGATTAGTCGGGAAAACTGCGTAGATTTGTATGGATATGGATGCTTCAATGGATAATTCGTTTGCGACCCTGCTTGCGCTTTCACAGCGCCGCAGGAGCTGCCGCCGCTTCGATGCGGAGCGGCCGGTCCCCGACGAGGCGGTGGAGCGCATGCTTGACATGGCTTCGCACGCGCCGTTCGCCTCCGGCCGAAGCGGCTGGAAGGTCGCCGTGGTCCGGGATCGGGAGACCATCGCCGCCCTGGCCGCGCAGGTGCGTGCCGGCGCGGAAGCGCTCGCCACCCGGATGGAGGGGGACGCCGTCCCGTTCTGGCGCCGCTATGCGGAGAGTTTCACCTTCTTCGAATCGGCCCCGGTGCTGCTGGTGCCGTATTGCCGGGAGACCTCCACGATGAAAAGCATCCTGCGGGAGCAGGCCACGGACGACATCCTTGCCTGGGAGCACGACAACCTCACGAAGTCGCTCTCGTGCGTGGCGATGCTGATCCTGCTTTCCGCCGAGAGCCTCGGTCTCGGAGCCTGCTACATGACGGGTCCGCTGCTCGCGGGAAAGGCCTTGAACGCCATTCTGGGACTGCGGGACAATTTCCTGCTGGGAGCCGTCATACCGGTGGGGTATAAATTATAAAGGGATGCGACAGAAACTGCATTCATTCGTGTTCAACAAGATGGCGGAGAACAGCTATCTTGTCTGGGACGGGTCGGACGGATCGGCCGTGCTGGTGGATCCCGGCTGTGCTTCCGATCCGGAGCTGGCGGCGATGGAGGAGGAAATCGCCCGCGCAGGCTTGCATCCCAGGGCCATCCTGGTCACCCACCCGCATGTCGACCACATCGCCGGCGCCGGGGAGCTGTGCAGGCGTTACGGGATCGAATGCCACGCCAGCGTGCTGGACACGGCCCTGGCTTCCCGTGACAGGGAGCTCCGGAAACTGTATCAATTCAAGATGGAGTCCCCGTCCGCACCGTTCCGTTTCTTTGGCGAAGGGACGCAGACACTGCAGTTCGGACCGATTACGGTGCAGGTGCTCCCGGTCGGGGGACATACGGCGGGCTCGGTGGCGTATTATCTCCCGGATGCGGGAGCGGTCTTCGTCGGAGATACGGTCAAGAAGGGTTCGCTGGGTTTTCTGGAGACGGGATACGCCCAGACCTTGGAGCGCATCCGTGATTATCTGCTGCCCCTGCCGGACGAGACCCTGTTGCTGCCGGGGCACGGAGAGGCGTCCACGATCGGGGAAGAAAAGCGGAGCAACCGCTTTTTCATCCGTTGTGCGCCACCCGGTAGAAGTGAATGACGGTCGCCACGCCGTTCACGGAGGAGGTTTTCACAATCATCTTGTCATCCTTGAGAAATTGCAGCTCCGCTTCATAGATGCGGGTGCCGCTTTCGTTGGTCGCGGTGAGGGTGACGACCATCCCGTCGTGTGAGAAATCCTTCGCTTCGCCGGTGAAACGCTGTCCGGTCGGCGCGTCGTAGAACAGGTAGTTCCAGTCTTTGTCCACCCGCACGAAAGAGTCGGCATAGCCCGGCCCCAGATCGGGCTCTGAGCTTTCGTAGCGCCATTCGCCCACGTAGGACGGAACCTCGTACGGGACGCAGGCCGCCGCCAGCAGGGCGTACAGGACGCAGAGCAGCGCCGCAATGCCGGGAAACCGCTTCATAACCCCAGCCAGTATCCGCCGTCCACGTGCAGGACGGCGCCGTTGATGTAGCGGCTCTCCCCGGAGCAAAGGAAGGCGACGGCGGCGGCGACGTCCTCCGGAGTGCCGAATTTTGCGCTGGCGTTGACGTCGCGTACGATGTCGCTGCCCGTCGAGATGATGAGTTTCTGCAGCGACCCGCTTTCGATGCTGCCGGGCGCGACGCAGTTGCAGCGGATGCCCTTCTTGGCGTATTCCGTGGCGATGCCGCGGCTGAAGGTCTCGATGTAGGCCTTGGTGCCGCCATAGACGGACTGGCCCCGGTACACCCGGCTGGCCGTGACGGAAGACAGGTTCACGATGACACCTTGACGCCGCAGGCACATCTGCGGGATCACCGCCTTGCAGAGCAGGGTCGTAGCGGTGATGTTGACGGCCAGCATCCGGTCGATGTCCGCCTCGTCGAGTTGCGGCAGCAGACCGGTCTGCGTGTCGGCTGCGGCATTGACGAGGATCTCGACGTCCTGCAGCTTTTCGATGAAGCGGCCCAGGTCTTCGCGTTCGGCGAAATCGGCCCGTACCACTTCCGCATCCATGCCGGTGAGGCGGTCCGCCTGGCTGCGGCATTGGAGCAGGAGCGGCTTGCCGGCGCCGGACAGGCGGCGGGCGATGGCGAGTCCGATGTCGGAGCTGGCTCCGGTGATGACTATCTTTCCCATTTCTTGAAAATCAATGCTGTGTTGTGGCCGCCGAAGGCGGAATTCATTTTCAGGATATATCGGACAGGCAGGTGCAGCGGCGTGTCGCGGACCATGCGGAACGGGGCATCCGGGTGCGGCGTCCGGAAGTTGAGTGTCGGGAGTACGGCCTGGTGCTGCAGGGAATACACGACCCCGAGCATCTCGACGGCGGTGCAGGAGCCGATCATATGGCCGACCTGTCCTTTCATCGAATAGGCCGGAATGTCCTTGAGGCGGTCGCCGAAGATGCGGTGCAGGCCGTTGTACTCGGCCGGGGCGCATTTGACGGTGCCGGTGCCGTGGAGGTGAATGCAGTCGATCTGCTCCGGCGTGATGCCGGCCTCGTCGAGTGCGGCCCGGACGGCTTCCGCTGCCGCGGCGCCGGAGGGTTCCGGATCCGTGACCGACCAGGCGTCCATCGAACAGCCGTAGCCGACCATTTCCGCAAGGATTTCCTGCCCGTCGCCCACGCGGGCGGAATCTTCCATCATCATGGCCACGGAAGCCTCTCCGAGGACCGTTCCGCTGCTGTGCAGGTCGCAGGGACGGCATTTGACGGGAGCAGGTTCGCTGCTGGCCGACAGGGCCCCGAGCACGGAGAATCCGAGGAAGGCCGGGTGCGAGATCATCGAGTCGGCCCCTCCGCTCACGACAGCCCCGGCCAGACCGCGGCGAAGCAGGCGCCAGGACAGGCCGATGGCCTGTGCGGAGGCCGTGCAGGCGGAGGCAAAGAGATGGCAGCCGGCATCGAAATGCCATTTGGCGGCAAGCGGGCGCATGTCGGCGGCCAACTGGTGGTAGGACCCGTCACGGAGAATCCCGTCCGGGAAAGAGGCGCCCGAATCGAAATAGGATTCGATATCGAAATAATCCACGCCGCTGCCGATGTTGAGCATCAGCTCATCGGGACGGTAGCGCCGGGTGAATCCGGTCTTGGCGGAGAGCTCCTCCAGGGCTTGGTCGAGGAAGAACGTCTTGCGGTCCACCCCTCGCGGGGTGCGGACGACTTCTCCGTCCCGGCGGATTTCGCCGGCGGCAGTATACTGGTAGCCCCGCGTGTCAATATTCCGGATGTCGCCGACGCAGGGCGTTCCCGCACGGAGGGTGTCCAGGCTCTCCTCGTAACTGCAACCCAGGGGGCTCCGGGCGCCAAATCCGGTGATCACGACAGCCATGGCATCACGCTTTGAAGATCTCTATCGCCGGAGCGTCGGTGCCGAGCAGTGGGTGACCGGCGAATTCGCCGGGCTCCGCCAGGGCAAATCCGACTTCGACCGAATCGTCGGCATGCAGGAAGCCGGCACCGAGCAGCACCCGCCCCGGAGAGGGTGCCGTGAGCGCGGCGTACAGCAGGGCGGAGGCGGAGTCCACGATGACGTTGTTGTCGCCCGTCAGGGCGTTTTCGATGGACACGAAGCAGGGGACCATGTTGCGCATGATCTTGAACTGCGAGGTGGGCGGGGCGAACGCCAGGTAGCGCTCCGCGTCGAAGCCCCGGATCCCGGCGCCGGAGAACTTCTCGAACACCTCGCGGAAACAGTCGAAATTCTCCACATCCGCGGAGGCATAGTAGAAGGGGGTCTGCGCCGGGATGCTCTCACCGTCCAGCAAAGTCGCGGCGGCGAGCACGGCGGCGAGCGTCTCCCGGGTGTAGTACTTGACAAGTTTTCGCTTGCGGATGCAGGGGCCGGCCGGGATTTCTTCTTCGGAGGAATAACGGAGATAGACGGTCTTCATCGGATGATCCTGGCCTCTCGGGTTGCGAAACGCATCAGCGCGTCGGACACCTCCTGCATCCCGTCGTCCAGGATGTCCAGGAAGGTGAAAAGGAGTTCGCCCTCGGCGCACACGCGCCCGTCGCGAAGGGCCGTGACCTTCACCGCGCCGTATTCGTCGGGATACAGGCATTTGACCTCCGAGCGGTACACGAGGCGGTCGCCGGGCGTGACCATGTCGCGGAACTTGAGCTTCTGGACCAGCGACAGGGCCGCCCGCCTGGGGGCGCAGCCCATGTCCTTGCGGCACCACTCCAGGAACATTCCGGACAGTTGCGCCAGGCCCTCGATGATGAGGGTCCCCGGGAAGATCGGACAGCCGGGGAAGTGCTCGTCGAAGATGTCGTTGTCCAGCGACACGCACTTCACGCCCTCGACATATTTGCCGGGGCAGAGTTCCGTCACTTTATCGACCTGGTAGAAGCGCATGGGTTATTCGCCGGTCTTTTTCAGGATGACTTTCGCGAGGTTGCGGACCGTGAAGATCTGGAAAATGTCCGCGGTGGTCTGCCCTTCCTTGAACTGGTCGGAGCCGAAGTCTTCGTTGAGTTTTTCTGCCAGCGCGGGCGTGAGCCGTCCGTCCTCGGGGAAGCCGTCGGCGCCGTAGTCGTTCATGGTGATTTCCGAAATCTTGATCTTGACGCCGAATTCGTTCTCGATCATGTAGAGAATCTCGACGAAATCAATGCTTTCCGCTCCGAGGTCGCGCACCAGGGCGCTTTCCGGCCGGATATCATTGACAGAGTCCAGTCCCAGGATCGGGACGAGTTTTTCCATCAATTTCTTCTCAATGTCTTGCATGGGCTCAATCGTATTTTGTAGAAATGCAAAGATAGCAAGCCGGTCCCGATATTGCAAATGTTTCTCGCTGACAAATTGTCAGTGGCGCAAGATTTGAGCACTTGACGGACGGCCCACTGGAGGGCTGACAATTAGGATTATGGAAACCAAGCACGAATTCTTAAGCAAGTATGCCGTGGACCTCAACGAGGCCGCGGCCAAGGGCAAGCTCGACCCGGTCATCGGCCGCGACGAGGAGATTCGCCGCGTGCTGCAGATCCTGAGCCGGAGGACCAAGAACAACCCGATCCTGGTCGGCGAGCCGGGTGTCGGCAAGACCGCCATTTCGGAAGGCATCGCCGCCAAGATCGTCAACGCCCAGGTGCCCGAGAACCTCAAGAGCCGCAAGGTGTTCTCCCTGGACATGGGCGCGCTGATCGCAGGCGCCAAGTACCAGGGCGAATTCGAGGAGCGGCTCAAGGGCGTCGTCAAGGAAGTCGTCGACAGCGACGGCGAGATCATCCTGTTCATCGACGAGATCCACACGCTCGTGGGCGCCGGACGCTCGTCGGGCGCCATGGACGCTTCCAATATTCTCAAACCCGCGCTCGCGCGCGGCGAACTGCGCACCATCGGCTCCACCACCCTGGACGAGTACCAGAAGTACTTCGAGCAGGACAAGGCCCTGGAGCGCCGCTTCCAGAAAGTGATGGTGGACGAGCCGAGTCCCGCCGAATCCATCGCCATCCTGCGCGGCCTCAAGGAGAAATACGAGAACCATCACCGCGTGCGTATCGAGGACGACGCGCTCATCGCGGCGGTCAACCTCAGCCACCGCTACATCAACAACCGCTTCCTCCCGGACAAGGCCATCGACCTCGTGGACGAGGCCGCGTCCAAGCTTCGCCTGGAGATGAATTCCGTCCCCGAGCCGATCGACAACCTCAATGCCCGCATCCGCCAGCTGGAGATCGAGAAGGAGGCCGTCAAGCGCGAGAGCACCTCGCTCAAGGCGGAGAAGATCGACACCGAGCTCGCGGAGCTCAAGGCAAAGCGCGAGACGCTGATGAAGAAATGGAGCGGGGAGAAGGAGATCGTGACCGCGCTGCAGAAGGCCCGCCAGGAGATCGAGGACAACGAGAACGAGGCCCGGATCGCCGAACGGCAGGGCGACTACGGCAAGGTGGCCGAGCTCCGCTACGGCAAGATCGCCCAGGCCCGCGCCCGCATTGACGAGCTGACTGCGAAGCAGGCGGCGATCAAGGACCCCATCATCAACGAGGCCGTGGACCCCGAGGACATCGCCGAGGTCGTGGCCCGCTGGACCGGCATCCCGGTCGCCCGCATGATGGAGAGCGAGAAGGAGAAGCTGCTCCGCATGGAGAGCGAGCTGCACAGGCGCGTGGTCGGCCAAGATAAGGCCATCGCGGCCGTGTCCGATGCCGTGCGCCGCAGCCGCGCCGGCCTGTCCAACGAATACCGTCCCATCGGATCGTTCCTGTTCCTGGGCACCACGGGCGTGGGCAAGACCGAGCTCGCGAAGGCGCTCGCGGAGTTCCTGTTCAACGACGAGGCCATGATGACGCGCATCGACATGAGCGAATACCAGGAGAGCCACACGGTGAGCCGGCTGATCGGCGCCCCTCCGGGCTACGTCGGCTACGACGAAGGCGGCCAGCTGACGGAGGCCGTGCGGCGCAAGCCCTACTCCGTGATCCTGCTGGACGAGATCGAGAAGGCGCATCCGGACGTGTTCAACACGCTGCTGCAGGTGCTGGACGACGGCCGCCTGACCGACAACAAGGGCCGCACGGTGGACTTCAAGAACACCCTCCTCATCATGACCTCCAACCTCAAGGAGGAGGAACTGCGCCTGCGCATGCGGCCGGAGTTCCTCAACCGCATCGACGAGATCGTGGTCTTCGATCCCCTGACCCCGGACGACATCCGGCAGATCGTACGCATCCAGATGGAGATCCTGCGCAAGAAACTGGAAGGCGAGAACGTCGCCCTGAGCTTCACCCGCGCCTTCGAGGACGACATGGTCGAGAACGGCTACGATCCCGTCTACGGCGCCCGCCCGGTCAAGCGCCTGATCCAGCGCGAGCTCGTCAACAAGCTCGCCCGCGAGATCCTCGAGGGCAAGATTCACAAGGATTCCGCCATCGAGGTCGACAGCGCGGACGGGCAGACCGTCCTGCGGAACAAATGAAAAGAATCCGGGTGCAGATTGCTGCACCCGGATTCTTATTTGACGTTAAATACCTTACTCCGTCGGAGCGTCCTGCTGGATCGGAGCGGTCGGGAAGGACGGCTGGGCGTCGGTGGCGACGTTTTCGATCTGGTCGGTCACGTCGATGGCGGTGCCGTTGGTGCCGGTGGTGAAAGAGGAGATGATGGCGACGACGAGGATGAACGCCACGAGGCCCCAGGTGATCTTCTCCAGGATGTCGGCGGTCTGACGGACACCGAAGGTCTGGTTGCCGGCCACGAAGTTGCTGGCCATCCCCTCACCCTTGCCGTTCTGCAGGAGCACCACGATGATGAGCAGGAAGGCTGCCAGGACGATCAGCACGGTCAAAATCACAAAAAGTGTATTCATAATCAATTATCTTTTTTATTTATTTCCTCGATAAGGGCTGCAAAGTAAACACTTTTTTCCGGATATCGCAAACTTAGACGCGAATAAATGTCAATCGCTTCCTGCGGAAAGCCCTGCTCGAGATAGATCCCGGCGAGGGTCTCGGTGCAGAACCGTTCCTTGCCGGTCTCGGGCGCTTCCTCTTCGGTGTAGCCCTCCTCGCGGGCCTTGGCCGCAAACTTGGAGAAGATGCCGTCGCCGTCGCTGCGGACGTCTTCGTACTGATCCTGGGAGAAGTAGTCCCCGCCCACCACATAGACCTTGCGGGAGGCCCGGGCAGCCGGTTCGTCGGGGATGAAGGCCTGCATGAGTTCCCGGACGTCTTTGTCGGAGCAGTCCACGGCGCGGTCGGCATGCAGCAGCTCGGAAAGGATGCCGCGGTCGCCGAGGTGCAGGCCGGTCTCGGAGATCTGCGACTCCGACAGGGCGCCGAGTTCGGACATGCGGCGGCAGAGCTCCATGCGCGCGCCGCCATACCAGGGATAAAGCGAGATCACGCCGGAGAGTTCCTCCAGGGTGAGGGTGTGGATGTCGATCGGATTTACCATTGGGCTACGGTGGCGTTGAAAATGTCTTCGATAAGCTTGTCGATGATCTCGGTGCAGAGTGTGGATTCGACCGCGTCCAGGGAGTTGGTGGAGTCATATTCCGAGTAAGCCGAGAAACTCTTGTCGCTGAAGTCGTCTTCGGGGTACTTCCGGTTGATGAAGCTGACATTGACCGTGATGGTGAGACGGTTGCGTGCCGCTATTTCATTGGCGGTCACCGCGGCGGGGGCTACGCTGTAGCCCGTGACCTCGCCGGAGATCTCCAGGTCGCCGTCCTGCTCGACCTGCTCCAGGCGGGTCATGCGGCGGAAGCGGGTCCGGAGCGCCTCGGTCAGATCGTTGCTCAGCGAGGGGTTGACCCGCTGCGCCTTGTACTCGAAGTAGTCGATGTTGATGGTGTTGACATCGTTCTGGATGGAGGTGCCGGAGAAGGAATAGATGCCGCATGCGCTGAGGATCAGTGCGGACAGGAGGATCGTCAGGATGCGTGCGGGGCGTGTCATATTTTCTTTCCTTTTTCTTTCCATTCCGCCAGCTTGCGGTAAATGGTCCGTTCGGAGATGCCCAGCTCCGCCGCGGCGGCCTTGACCTTGCCGCCGTGCTTGGCCAGGCTCCGCTCGATGAGCTCGTCGCCCGCCTTGCGGATGGAGATGCCATCGGGGATGGACGTGGTGTCAGGCTCGGGCAACTGCTCCTCCGGTTCGGATTCCTGCGGGCCCAGGTAGTGCGGAAGGGTGGCCGGCATTGCGGGAGCCCCGCCCGCCTCGACGACGGACTTGAGCCGGTCCACCTCGCCCTTCAGGTCGAGGATGGCCTTGATGATCATCTGCTTGTCGCTGTCGGACATGCCGCCGCCGGCGGGCGCGGGTCCCGTCGTGGCGGGGAGCATCGAATCCTTCTCGTCCGGCAGGTAGCGCATCAGGGCCGCGGGTCCCAGCTCCACGCGCTCGGAGGTCGGGGTGACGGGCCGTGACTCGAGGGCCGTGACCGTCTCCGCGATGTTCTTCAGCTGGCGGATGTTGCCGGGCCAGCGGTAGGCGGTGAGCAGGGAGATGGCGTCGTGGGTCAGGTTGACCTTGCAGAGGTTGTAACGCTCCGAAAAATCGGAGGTAAACTTGCGGAACAGCAGGTAGATATCGTCTTTGTTGCGCTCGCGCAGGGCGGGCATGCGGATCTGGATGCCGGTGAGGCGGTAGTACAGGTCCTCGCGGAACTTGCCCGTGGCCACGGCGTAGGACAGGTTGACGTTGGTCGCCGCGATCACGCGCACGTCCGTCTTTTCCACTTTGGAGGAACCGACTTTCATGAATTCCCCGTTCTGCAGGACCCGCAGCAGCAGCGCCTGGGTTTCCTTGGGCAGTTCGCCGATCTCGTCGAGGAAGAGGGTGCCGCCGTCGGCTTCTTCGAAGTAGCCCTTGCGTTCGCCGATGGCACCGGTGAAGGCCCCTTTCTCGTGGCCGAACAGCTCGGCGTTGATCGTCCCTTCGGGGATGGCTCCGCAGTTGACGGCCAGATACTTGCCTGTCCGGCGGCGGCTGAACTGATGGATGATCTGGGGGATGTTTTCCTTGCCGACGCCGCTCTCGCCCGTGATCAGGACCGTCAGGTCCGTGGGCGCGACGGCCACGGCCGTCTCCAGCGCACGGTTCAGCCCGGCGTCATTCCCGATGATGTCGAATTTATTTTTGAGTCTTTGGAGTTCTTGCATTTCCATGGAAAGCAAAGTTACGGATTATTTTTTATATTTGTAATCTGAACACCGCCATCCAAGGCAAAACCCAAGCAATCGATGAAGAAAACTCTCAAAATCCTCCTCCTCTGTGCCGCAGCCGTCGCTGCCGCCGCCTGTTCCAAGTCCCGCGTCGAGCAGATGGCCCTGGCCGAGAATGTCCAATTCTCCTGCACGCCCGAAGTCCTCACCCTGGTGGGCGACAAGATCCCCGTAGACCTGACCGTCACCTATCCGTCGGGTTATTTCCATCCCAAGGCGGTCCTGGAAGTGTTCCCCGTGCTGGTGTATGGGGACAAGGAGCAGCGCGGACCGGTCCTCATCTATCAGGGAGAGAAGGTCATGGACAACTTCAAGGTCGTGCCGGGTGCCGGCGGAGTCGTCCGCGAACAGTTCGCCTTCGACTATGAAGAGGGAGTCGGACAGGCCCGTCTGGAGCTGCGCGGCATCGCCCACATCCAGGACAAGTCCAGTGTCATCCCGGCCATCAAGATTGCGGACGGCACCGTCTTGACGCAGCTGCTGGCCGAAGCCCACGGCAATTACAGCTACAAGAAAGACGACTACCAGTCCGTGCTCCACGAGCAGACCGAGGGACAGGTGATGTACGACTACAATTCCTCCGTGATCAAGGGCAGCGAGCTCCGTTCCGAGTCCATCAAGGAGCTGCAGGCGGCCCTCGACGAGATCGCATCCGACCCGCGCTACTCCGTGCGGGGTACCTCGGTCGTCGCTTACGCTTCGCCGGAAGGCGGGCAGGAGTATAACGCCAAGCTCTCCGACCAGCGTGCCGCTTCCGCCCAGAAGGCATGGAAACAGGTCACGGGCGAGGCCGCCCCGGACAACCTGGAGGTGCGCAGCATCGGCCAGGACTGGGAGGGCTTCCAGGAGGCGGTGGAGCATTCCGACCTGCAGGACAAGGACCTCATCCTTCGCGTGCTGTCGATGTACAGCGATCCGGCCGTGCGCGAAAGCGAGATCCGCAACATGTCCCAGGTCTATACCGAGATCAACAAAAACGTCTTCCCGGAGCTGCGCCGCGCCCGCTTCATCACCGAAGTGGACTACCGGAACTTCACGGACGAAGAGCTGGTCGAGCTGGCCGACAAGGCCATTGACGTCCTTGACGAGGAGGGTCTGCTGCGGGTGGCTTCCGTGGTGGACAAGGCCGAGCGCAAGGCCGAGATCTACAAGACCGCGGTCCAGAAATTCCATTCCGACCGGGCCCTGTTCAATCTGGGCGCCATGATGCTGGACGATGCGCGGCCCGATGCCGCCATCGCCTACTTCGACGCCATCCGGGACGTGGATGCCGATGTGCAGAACGCCAAGGGCGTGGTCGAGCTCCAGCGCGGCGACCTCGAGGCGGCCGCGGAGTTGTTCCGCAAGGCCAACACGTCCGAAGCGCAGGCAAATCTGGGGCTGGTCGAGCTCCTGCAGGGGGATTATACCGCTGCCGCGAACCGGCTGAAGGGTACGAAAGGCGTGAACGGCGCCATTGCATACCTGCTCGCCGGCCGGCTGGATGAGGCCGAGGCCGCGGTCACCTGCTTCTGCGGCCGCGCGGAGTATGTCCGCGCCGTGATCGCCGCCCGCCGCGGCGACGCAGCCGGAGTCAAGTCGCATCTGGAGGCCCTTTCCCAGAAGGATCAGCGCCTCTACGAACGGGCCCAGAAAGACGTAGAATTCGCGAAATACAGATAGTTACGCGCCGATTTTTTTGCGATTTGCCGTTTTTTCCGTATATTTGCAGCCCCCAAAAATTGGGGGCTTTTTATAACTTATTTATTAACAACATTTTATGCCAACTATTCAACAATTGGTTCGCAAAGGACGCGAGGTAATCGAGGTCAAATCGAAATCTCGTGCGCTGGATGCTTGTCCTCAGAAGCGTGGCGTATGCTTGAGAGTCTATACGACGACCCCCAAGAAGCCGAACTCCGCTATGCGTAAGGTCGCGCGTGTACGTCTCACGAATTCCAAAGAGGTCAATGCCTACATTCCGGGCGAGGGGCACAACCTGCAGGAGCACTCCATCGTGCTCGTGCGCGGCGGTCGTGTCAAGGACCTTCCCGGTGTACGTTACCACATCCTCCGCGGTGCTTTGGATACTGCCGGCGTGGAAGGAAGGACGCAGTCCCGTTCCCTCTACGGCGCCAAAAGGCCGAAGTAATTGCGTGGATGGTTTTACTCTTTTTAATTATTATCAACCATGAGAAAAGCAAAGCCTAAGAAGAGGATTCTACTTCCTGATCCCAAGTATCACGACACGCAGGTTACCCGCTTCGTGAACAATCTGATGTTGCAGGGGAAGAAGAGTATCGCGTATTCTATTTTTTACGATGCCATTGATTTGGTAGGCGAGAAGATGAAAGATTCTGACAAGGCTCCTCTGGATATTTGGAGGAAGGCGCTCGAGAACGTGACCCCGCAGATCGAGGTCAAGTCCCGCCGTATCGGCGGCGCCAACTTCCAGGTGCCTACCGAGTTGCGCCCTGAGCGGAAGGTTTCTCTCTCCATGAAGAATATGATATCCTTCGCCCGCAAACGCTCTGGCCGCTCGATGGCAGAAAAACTCTGCGCCGAGATCGTCGCGGCTTACAACAATGAAGGTGGTGCATTCAAACGCAAGGAAGACATGCACAGGATGGCCGAAGCCAACAAGGCATTCGCCCATTTCCGCTTCTAATTGATTTTGGTTAGTTAGTCAGATGGCCAAAAGAGACCTTAAGTACACGCGCAACATCGGCATCATGGCCCACATCGATGCCGGCAAGACCACCACGTCCGAGCGCATCCTCTTCTACACCGGAAAGACCCACAAGATCGGTGAGGTCCACGAAGGTGCGGCAACGATGGACTGGATGGTGCAGGAGCAGGAGCGGGGTATTACCATCACTTCTGCCGCCACCACCGCGTTCTGGCATTATGGCGGGGAGACGTATCAGATCAACCTGATCGACACTCCGGGCCACGTGGATTTCACGGTGGAGGTCGAGCGTTCCCTCCGTGTACTGGACGGTACGATCGCAACTTTCTGCGCCGTCGGGCGCGTACAGCCTCAGTCCGAGACGGTATGGCGCCAGGCGGATAAGTACCACGTGCCGAAGATTGCCTATGTAAACAAAATGGACCGGGTCGGTGCCGACTTCCTCGCCTGTGTCGAGGACATCCGCACCAAACTCGGCGCCAATGCGGTCCCCATCTGCCTCCCGATCGGCGCGGAGGAGCATTTCGAGGGGATCGTGGACCTGATTTCCCGGAAAGCGGTCTATTATCATACCGGCGAGGAGCTGGTGAATTATGAGATCAAGGACATCCCTGCAGAGATGCAGGATGCCGTCGCTTTCTGGCGGGACAAACTGATCGAGGCTGCCGTCGAGTGCGACGACGCCCTGATGGACAAGTTCTTCGAGGCCCCCGAATCCATCACGGAGGAGGAGATCATCGCAGCGCTCCGCAAGGGTACCGTCGCCATGCAGGTCGTTCCGGCCTGCTGCGGCTCGTCCTTCAAGAACAAGGGCGTCCAGTTCCTGCTGGATGCCGTGATGCGTTACCTGCCTTCTCCGCTGGACATCGGTGCGACGAAGGCGACCAACCTCGCAAATGACAGGGAAGTGCTCCTGCAGCCCAATGCGGCCGAGCCGTTCTGCGGTCTTGTGTTCAAGATCGCGACCGACCCGTTCGTGGGCCGTCTGGCGTACATCCGCGCCTATTCGGGACACCTGGATGCCGGTTCCTACGTGCTCAATTCCCGTTCCGGGAAGAAGGAGCGCGTGGCCCGTCTGTACCAGATGCACTCCAACCACCAGAACCCGATCGAGTTCGTGGAGGCCGGAGACATCTGCGCGGCGGTCGGCTTCAAGGGCCTCCGGACGGGAGACACCATTTGTGCGGACAACCATCGCTATTCCCTTGAATCCATGGAATTCCCCGATCCCGTGATCGGCATCGCCGTGGAGCCCAAGACGCAGAAGGACCTCGACAAACTGGGTGTCGCGCTCGGCAAGCTCGCCGAGGAGGACCCGACCTTCACCGTGAAGTCCGACCCGGACACGGGCCAGACCGTCATCAGCGGCATGGGCGAGCTCCATCTCGACATCATCGTGGACCGTCTGCGCCGGGAATTCGGCGTGGAGATCAACCAGGGCGCCCCGCAGGTCAATTACAAAGAGGCGATCACCGCTTCCCTCCAGCACCGCGAGGTGTTCAAGAAGCAGACGGGCGGTCGCGGCAAGTTTGCGGATATCATCGTGGAGATCGGACCTGCCGACGAAGGTGTGCAGGGCCTCCAGTTCGACAATCAGGTCAAGGGCGGCAACGTGCCGAAGGAATTCGTTCCCTGTGTTCAGAAGGGATTCGAATCCGCCATGGCGAACGGCGTCCTGGCCGGTTACGAGGTGCCTTCCCTGAAGGTCACCCTGCTGGACGGCTCCTTCCACCCGGTCGACTCCGACCAGCTCTCTTTCGAACTCGCTGCACGCATGGCGTTCCGTCACGCCTGTCCGAAGTGCAAGCCTGTCCTGCTGGAGCCCATCATGAGCCTCGAGGTCGTGACCCCGGAGGACTACATGGGCGACATCGTGGGCGACCTCAACCGTCGCCGCGGACAGATTGTCGCGATGGATTCGACGACCAACGGCGCGCGCATCGTGAAGGCCTTCGTCCCCCTCGCCGAGCAGTTCGGCTACGTCACCGTGCTCCGCACCCTGTCTTCGGGCCGGGCCACCAGCACGATGTCGTTCGACCACTACGCCGAGGTGCCGGCCTCCATGGCCAAGGACATCATCGAGAAGAGCGGATACCGGATGCCGTCTGACGACGAATAATGGAATTGTAAAAAAGTATTTTGATATGAGCCAGAAAATTAGAATCAAACTCAAGTCTTTCGACCACATGCTCGTGGATAAGTCCGCGACCAAGATTGTCGAGACCGTGAAGTCTACGGGTGCCAAGGTGAATGGTCCCATTCCCCTGCCCACCAACAAGAAGATCTTCACCGTCAACCGCTCGACCTTCGTCAACAAGAAGGCCCGTGAGCAGTTCGAGCTCGACTCCTACCGCAGACTGCTTGACATCGAGGACTCCAACGCCAAGACGGTGGACGCTCTGATGAAGCTCGAGCTCCCCTCCGGCGTTGAGGTCGAGATCAAGGTCTGAGCCGTCAGGTCCCTTAGCTCAGTTGGTTAGCAGCAGCTGACTCATAATCAGCGGGTCGCAGGTTCAAGTCCTGCAGGGACCACGACGCTAAGAAATGCGCTCGCCGAAAGGCGGGCGCATTATTATTCTTCGGGGGTCTCTCCGAGCATCTGCAGGTAGCCGGGGATGGCCCGGCCGCCGGCCTTGTGGAGGTCTTTCCGCTCGGCGCTCATGGTGAAGATCTCGAGCGCCGGGGTGCTGCTGAAGTAGGTGTCCCTGAATTCGGTGGCGGTGTCGCCGGTCTCGGCCCGGCCGGAAAAGACATAGTCGTAGTAGGCGATTTCGTCCATCCGTGCCTCCATGCCGGCCCGCAGGCTGTCGAGACCCCGCATGACCTCATGGTTGCGCTGGATGGCGTCCCAATGGCGTGCCGCATTCTTCGGCTTGCGCTGCAGGGAATATTCTTCGTACAGTCTGGTCTCTTCCCGGAGTTTGAGGTCGAAGACGTTCTGCCGGTGCTCGAACTCCGTGCGGAAGGTGACGGAGTCGATCTTCTCCAGCTTGTAGAGGCGGAAGGTCCCTTCCCGGCCCTGCAGGATGTAGGCGCCCAGCGCTTCCTCAAGGGGGTCGGGATCCTTCGTGCAGCCGCAGGCGAGGACGCAGAGCAGCAAGACTTTAGCGATATTCTTCATATTCGGGCATCGCCAGCTGTGAGAGGAAATCTTTGAGCTTCTGCTCGTCGCGGGGACAGATCATCAGGACGTCGTCGGTGTCGATGACGATAAAGTCCTCCATGTCGCGGAGTGCCAGGAGTTTGCCTTCGCGGGTGGAATAGACGATATTGCCGGAGCAGTCCTTGAGCAGTCGCCGGGTGGTGCGGTTGAGGGCGTTCCCCTGCTCGTCGTGGTAGGCGAGGTATTCATAGAGCGACTCCCAGTTGCCGATGTCGGCCCAGCGGAACTCCGCGGGATAGACCCAGGCGTTGTCCGTCTTTTCCATGACGGCGTAGTCGATGGAGGTTCGGGGCATGTCCGTGTAGATGCGCTGCAGGAAGGGATCCTGGCTCTCGGTACCCAGGACTTCCTGCCAGCCGTCCCACAGACGCGTGATCTCCGGGGCATACTTCTCCAGGGCAAGTTGGATGGCATCCGCCCGCCAGACGAAAATACCGGAGTTCCAGAGGAATTCCCGGGTCTCGATGAATACGCGGGCAAGCTCCGCATCGGGCTTCTCCGTAAAGGTCTTGATCTTGACGGGCCCGCCGTCCCCGGAACGGCCGGCCATCTGGATATAGCCGAAGTTGGCGTCGGGCCGGGTGGGTACGACCCCCAGCGTAATGAGGGCGTCGGAGCCTGCGGCGTAGGAGATGGCTTCCGTCAGGGTCTTGTTGAACTCTTCATGCCGCGCGATGGCATGGTCCGAAGGGGTCACCACGGTGACGGCCGCCGGGTCGCGCTTCAGAACGGTATAGGTGGCGAAAGCGATACAAGGGGCCGTGTTGCGGTTGTATGGTTCCAGCAGCAGGTTCTCTTCCGGGAGCTCGGGCAACTGCGAGCGCACTTGCCCGCGGTAGCGTTCCAGACTGACGACGAGGATGTTCTCTTCCGGAATGATGGCTTTCATGCGGTCGTAGGTGCGCCGCAGCAGAGACCGGCCCTGGATGCTGAAATCGAGAAACTGCTTGGGCAGACCGGCGCGGCTGATGGGCCAGAATCGGGACCCGATGCCGCCGGCCATGATTATGCAATAAGCGTGATTGTCAATCATAGAGAGGTAAAAAGGCTTTGGGGAAATAATCAACTGCAAAGTCCGCGCCTGTTCCGTAGAAAACGACGGCTAGGACGTCGAAAAAAACCTCCAGGTTTGCGGGAAGGTCTTTCCGCGCTTCGGAATGCAGGAAAGACTGTGTGGCGGCGATGATGCGGCGCTGTTTCTGCCGGCCGACATTGCGCTGCGGTTCGGCCATCACGGGAGCCGTGCGGCTCTTGACTTCCACGATGTGGAGTTCGTTTCCCTTGAGGGTCACAAGATCGAGTTCGAGATGCCCGCTCCGCCAGTTGCGGGCAAGGATGCGATGGCCGAGACGGGACAGATATGCAGCGGCTTCCTGTTCGCCCTTTCGGCCTACGGTGGGTTTGTCTGTTTTCATAGTCTGACGATGGTTACGCCGGTGCCGCCGGTGCGGATGTCTTCGTCGCTGACGGTCAGCCCCGGAATGGTTTTCAGGTACTTCTGGATCTCCTCGCGCAGCACGCCCGTGCCCTTGCCATGGATGATGCGGACCGATCCGACCCCCAGCATGATGGCGTCGTCGATGAAGTGGGTGACGATGTCCAGGGCGTCGGCGAGCCGTTCGCCGCGGATGTCGAGATCGGGTTTGAAAGAGAGTTTCCGTTCGGTAATGGCACTGTCCACGCGCTGCTGCGCGGGTGCGAAGAGTTTGCGCGACGCTTCGCGGAATTCATTGGAAGAAATGCGTTCCACGCGCGTCGGCGCCATGGTACTGGTGATGTTGCCGACAATCACGGTCACGGATTTGCTGCTGATCTTGGCAACCTCGCCGACAAGTCCGTTTTCGATGATGCGGACCTTTTCCCCGACCTTGAGCGGGGCGGTGCGGACCGGCTCGGGCTCCGTCTGTCCGGGAGCGGTGCGCTTGCGTTTCCTGACCTGGTTCAGCTTGCGGTCGAGGTACTCCTCACGGATCTTGTTCTGCCGGGTCTTGTGTTGCTCCAGGGCGCCCAGGAAGCCTTGGAGTTCCTCACGGGCAGCCTTGGTCTGCTCCTTTTCGGCCTGGGCCTCGCGGATGTCGCGGATGGTTTTTTCCACCTGGCGCCCCGCTCCCCTGACGATCTGCTCCGCTTCTTTGCGGGCGTCGTCGAGGATGGCCTTGCGCTGCTGCCGGATCTCTTCAAGCTCGTGCTGGTAGCGCTCGGTCAGTCCCTCCAGGGCCTTGTCCGTATGCTTGATCTTCTGAAGCTTCTCGTCCAGCGCCCGGCGGTTGCGGGCAATCTTGCGGAGGTTCCGCTCGATGCCGACGAACTCCTCGCCGGCGCGCGTCTCCGCATCCTTGACGATGCTCTCCGGCAGGCGCATCTTGCGCGCCAGTTCAAAGGCGAAGGAGTTGCCCGGCAGGCCGGTTTCGAGCTGGAAGAGCGGGGCGATCTTCGCCGAATCATAGAGCATGGCGCCGTTGACCACGTGCGTGTCGGCGCCGGAGGCGTAGAGTTTGAGGTTGGTGTAGTGCGTGGTGATCACGCCCCAGACGCCGCGGCGGTCGATTTCGGCGAGGATCGCCTCGGCGATCGCACCGCCCGCCGCCGGTTCCGTGCCCGAACCGAATTCGTCGATGAGCACGAGCGTCCGCTCGTCGGCGTCCGTCAGGAGGCCGCGCATGTCCGCGAGGAAAGAGCTGTAGGTGCTCAGGTCGTTCTCGAGGTTCTGGTCGTCTCCGATGCTCACGACCAGGCGGTCGAACACGGGAAGCTCCGAGCTCTCGGAGGTCGGGATGAGCATCCCCCATTGAAACATGTACTGGAGCAGGCCCACCGTTTTGAGACAGACGGATTTTCCGCCGGCGTTGGGCCCGGAGATGAGCAGGATCCGTTTCTGCCGGCTCAGGGAGACCGTCAGCGGGACGATGCTGCGCCCTTCGCGCGCGAGCGCCTTCTCGAGAAGGGGGTGGCGCGCCTTGCGCAGCGACAGGCTGCCGTCGCCCGAGATGACGGGCATGCCGGCCACGAGATCGAGCGCCGCGCCGGCTTTGGACATGAGGAAATCCACCTCGCCGAGAAAGGCGGCCCCGGCGAGCAGGTCCGGCAAGTAGGGCCGGAGGAAATCGGTGAATTCCAATAGGATGCGCTGGATTTCCCGGACTTCGTCGAAATGGAGTTCGCGGATATCGTTCTCCAGTTCGATGATCTCCGCCGGCTCGACGAAGGCCGTTTTGCCTGAGGCGGAAACATCATGGACGAAGCCCTGGATCTTGCGTTTGGCGGAGGTCCCCACGGGGATGAGGTATTTCCCGTCGCGGATGGTCACGTCCGCGTCTGCATCCACGATCCCTTCCTCCTGCGCTTTGTGCAGAATGGCCCCGGCCCGCTTGGAGATGGCGGCTTCCTTGCTGCGCAGGTCACGCCGGATCTCGAAGAGCCGGTCGGAGGCGGAGTCCTTGATATCGCCGTATTTGTCGAGGATGAGTTCGATGCGCCGCTGCACCTCCGGGAAGGAATGCATGGGCGAGACGAGCCGCTCCAGCTGCGGATAGATGCCGCGCTTGATGCTGCCGAAGAAATGCAGGATGCGGCGGAGGGTGTCCGTGACCGTCTTGAGCTTGCCCAGCGACAGCACATCGATGCTCGAACCGGCCCGCTCCAGTCCCTTCAGGAAAGGGATGGCATCGATGTAGCCCGTGGTGGGGAAGCTGTCCTCAAACATCAGGATCAAGCGCATCTCGTCCGTGAGGGCGAGGCGCCGGCGGATGATATCGGCGTCGGTGGAGAAAGCCTCTTCCGCAACGCGTTCGGCAGCGTAGTCCGTCATGCACCGGTCGGCAATCATCTTGCGGATCTTGTCGAAACCAAGTTTGCTTTCCAGTCGTGCGTGTGTCATTCCGAGGCCTTGCCGAGCAAGAGGTTCAGGGTGTTGATCGTATCGATGGGCGTGAGCTGTCCGCCGCGGACGAAAGAGATGCCGCCGGTCTCCTCGCTGACCACGATCACGTCGGCGTCGCACTGTTCGGAGATGCCGATGGCGGCCTTGTGACGCATGCCCAGGCGGGCGGGAAGGTCGGTCCGCTCCGTAATCGGAAGGGTGCAGCGGGCGGCGACGATGCGGTTGTCCGAGAGGATCATGGCGCCGTCGTGGAGCGGGGAATTCTTGAAAAAGATGTTCATGATCAGGCGTCTTCCGATCTCGGCGTCCACCACGTCCCCGGTCGCAATGATGTCCTCGAGGGAATTCTTGTGCTGGATGACGATGAGCGCCCCCTGTTTCTGCGCGGACATTTCCCGGCAGGCTTCGGTGACCTCCTGGAGGGCGCGGGCGTCCACCCGCTGGCGTCGCCAGGCGGGGAAGATTCTCTGCAGGAAGGGCTGCTTCTCCAGGCTGCTGCCGGCCTTGCGGCCGACCGTGCCGAGGAACCTGCGCACCTCGGGTTGGAAGATGATGACCAGGGCGATGGCGCCCATGTCGATGAGGGTGCCGAGCAGGGAGGAAATCATCCTCATCCCGACGGCCTCGGCGATCACGCGCACCACCATGACCAGGATGACGGCCACGAAGATGTTGATGGCGGTAGATCCACGTATCCATCTGAATACAAGATAGATAATCAGAGCCACCATCAGGATGTCCAGGATATCTACCCAGGAGAAATGCAAGAAATCCAGCATCGCCTTCAAGTTTACTGTACAAAGATAGGAATGAAAATATTGGAAATCAAGTGTTTGTAATTTGAGAAATAAGTTGTATATTTGCACCCCGCAAAACTGCGGGAAAACTTATAAAGTGTTTATAAACAATTAATTAACAAACCAATGCCTGGATTAATTGGAAAGAAAATCGGAATGACTTCCGTTTTCGGTGCCGACGGTAAGAACATACCGTGCACCGTTATCGAGGCTGGTCCGTGCGTCGTTACGCAGCTCCGTACAGTTGAAAAAGATGGTTATGCCGCTGTACAGCTTGCCTATGGCGAAACTACCGAAAAGCACACCAGCGCCCCCCTGATGGGGCATTTCAAAAAGGCAGGAACCACTCCCAAGCGCAAGTTGGTCGAGTTCAAGGCCGACTTCGCGGGAGAGATGAAGCTCGGCGCCACGTTCACGGTGGCCGACGTCTTCACGGACGACATCCATTTTGTGGATGTGACCGGCACTTCCAAGGGTAAGGGTTTCCAGGGCGTTGTCCACCGTCATCATTTCGCCGGCGTCGGCGGAAAGACCCACGGCCAGCACAACCGCCTTCGTCACCCCGGTTCCATGGGTGCGTCCTCATGGCCGTCCCGAGTCCTCCCCGGAATGCGCATGGCTGGCCATATGGGCAGCGATCGCGTGAAGGTCGAGAACCTCGAAGTGCTCAGGGTGCTCCCGGAGAACAATCTTCTCGTTGTCAAGGGTTCCGTCCCCGGAGCCAAGGGTTCTTATGTAATTGTGGAGGCTTAGCTTTATGGAATTAGAAGTTTTGAAAATCGACGGAACTCCGTCCGGCAAGAAGGTAACCCTCGAAGAGAACGTCTTCGCCATCGAACCCAACGACCACGCCGTCTATCTCGACGTCGTACAGTATCTCGCCAACCAGCGTCACGGCAACGCCAAGACCAAGGACCGCAGCGAGATCGCGCACAGCACCAAGAAACTCGGTCGCCAGAAGGGCGGCGGCGGCGCTCGCCACGGCTCCCTCAAGGCCAACATCTTCGTCGGCGGCGGCCGCGTTTTCGGCCCCACCCCGCGTTTCTATCATAACAAGTTGAACAAGAAGGTCAAGGCCCTTGCCCGCAAGTCCGCGCTGACCTACAAGGCCCAGGAGAACGCCATCATCGTTCTCGAGCCGTTCACGATGGATGCACCCAAGACCAAGGAGCTCCTCGCCATCAACGCCGCCATCAAGGCCGGCGACCGCAAGGTCCTCTACGTGCTTCCCGAGAATTCAACCAACATCTACCTTTCATCCCGCAATCTTCCGCAGGTCAATGTCATCTCCGTTGACGAGATCAACACCTACGCCATCATGAATGCCAACACCCTGGTGCTCGTGGACGGCGTGCAGGACATCCTTGCCGAGCGGAACATGCGCTAAAAGTACACGAAGATGGGAATTATCATTAAGCCAATCGTTACAGAGAAGTTGACGGATCAGGGCGAAAAGTTGAACCGTTACGGCTTTATCGTAGATCGTAAGGCCAATAAACTTCAGATCAAGGACGCCGTGGAGAAGATGTACAATGTCTCCGTGGCCGATGTCAATACGGTGAACTATCACGGCAAGCGCAAGAGCCGCTTCACGAAGGCGGGTCTGCTTCGCGGTCGGATGAATCACTTCAAGAAGGCGTACGTCACCCTCGCCGGTGATGACAAGATTGATTTTTACGCTAATATTTAAGGGAGGGACAGACAATGGCAGTCAGAAAATTCAAACCGGTTACTCCCGGTCAAAGGAACAAAGTGATCAGCGCTTTTGACGAGATCACCGCGAAGAAACCCCAGAAATCATTGCTCGAGCCCCTCAAGAGCTCCGGCGGACGCAACAACACCGGCCAGATGACCGTGCGTTACCTCGGCGGCGGCCACAAGCGGATGTACCGTATCATCGACTTCCGCCGTGCCAAGGACGAGTGCACCGCGACCGTTCAGACCATCGAGTATGATCCGAACCGCAGCGCCCGCATCGCTCTCGTGCAGTATGAAGACGGAGAGAAGAGATACATCATCGCTCCGAAAGGACTCAAGGTCGGTCAGGTGATCGCCTCTGGCAGCGGTATCGCTCCGGAGATCGGCAATTGCCTGCCGCTCAGTGACATTCCTGTTGGTACCCTGGTACACAACATCGAGCTCCGCCCCGGTCAGGGAGCCGTCATGGCCCGTTCCGCCGGCACGTTTGCGCAGCTCGCCGCCCGCGAAGGCACCCACGCCGTGCTCCGTCTCCCTTCGGGCGAGACCCGCATGGTGCTCGTGTCCTGCCGCGCCACCGTCGGTGAAGTTTCCAACTCCGACCACAATCTGGAGAGCCACGGCAAGGCCGGCCGTCGTCGCTGGCTGGGCAAGCGCCCGCACAACCGCGGTGTCGTGATGAACCCGCACGATCACCCGATGGGTGGTGGTGAAGGCCGCGCTTCCGGCGGACACCCGCGTTCCCGCAAGGGTCTTCCTGCAAAGGGCTACAAGACGCGTAATCCGAAGGCGGTCTCCAACAAGTTCATCATTGAGAGAAGAAAGAAATAAACAGGAATTAACTTAAGAGATTATGAGTCGTTCTTTAAGAAAAGGTCCCTATATCCAGGAAGCCCTGGAAAAAAGAGTTCTTGCTATGAATGATGGTAGCAAGAAGAAGGAAGTGGTCAAGACCTGGTCCCGTGCCAGCATGATCTCTCCTGACTTTATCGGCCATACGATCGCTGTTCACAACGGAAACAAGTTCATCCCTGTTTACGTCACCGAACAGATGGTCGGGCACAAGTTGGGCGAGTTCGCCCCCACCCGCAACTTCAGAGGTCATTCAGGTAACAATAAGAAGTAATCACTATGGGAAAGCGTAAAAGACTTATGGCCGAGCGCCTCAAGGAGGCGAAGAAGGTTACGGCGATTGCCAAACTGAATGATGCTCCCACCTCTCCCCGCAAGATGCGCCTGGTGGCCGATACCGTCCGCGGCGTCGAGGTCAACCGCGCGCTCGATCTGCTGAAGTTCTCCAAGAGAGAGGCATCCGTCCGTCTGGAGAAGCTCCTGCGCAGCGCCATCGCGAACTGGGAAGCCAAAAACCCGGAGCAGAGCAAAGAACTGGATAACGGCAACGTCTACGTCAAGACCATCATGGTCGACGAAGGCCGCACGCTGAAGCGCATCCGCCCGTGCCCGCAGGGCCGTGCCGGTCGCATCCGCAAGCGTTCCAACCACGTCACCGTCATCCTCGATGTCAAACAACCAGTGGAGAATAAGTAATATGGGACAGAAAACTAATCCTATCAGCAACAGAATCGGTATCACCCGGGGTTGGGACTCTAACTGGTGTGGTGGTAATTATGCAGAGAAGATCGCTGAGGACTTCGAGATCCGCAAGTATCTCGGCAAGCGCCTGGCCAAGGCCAGCCTCAGCCGCATCGTCATCGAGCGTACCCTCAAGCTCATCACGGTCACGATCTATGCGGCCCGTCCCGGTTTCATCATCGGCAAGGGCGGCACCGAGGTTGACAAACTCAAGGAAGAGCTCAAGAAGGTCACCAAGAAGGATGTCCAGATCAATATCTACGAGGTGAAGCGTCCCGAGGTGGATGCCAACATCGTGGCTGACAGCATCGCCCGTCAGATCGAGGGCCGCGTGTCCTACCGTCGCGCCATCAAGATGGCCATCGCCAACACGATGCGCGTCGGCGCCGAGGGCATCAAGGTCCAGATCGCCGGTCGCGTCGGCGGCGCCGAAATGGCCCGCAGCGAAATGTTCAAGGAGGGCCGTACGCCGCTCCATACGTTCCGCGCCGATATCGACTACGCCCTTGCGGTGGCCAACACCAAGGTCGGCACCCTCGGCGTCAAGGTTTGGATCTGCAACGGCGAGCGTTATGGCAAGCAGGATCTCACTCCTGCCGCCCTGGCTGCCGCCAATGCCCAGGCGACCGGTCAGAACCGGGGTGGCCGTGGCGGCGAGCGCCGTCCCCGCCGGGATGGCGACCGCGATCGCAGACCGCGCCGCGACAACAAGTAATTGATTGATTTATATCAGGAAAATTGCTATATTTACGGCCGGTTCCGAATTTCGGAACCGGCTTTTTAGTAGTAGTGTCAAACAATCGTTATATGAAAAGATTCTTTTTGATCGCAGCGGCAGCCCTGACGGTGCTGGCCGGCTGCAAGCAGAAGTCTGCAGATGAAGTCCTGGAGGCCTACCGCGTGAGCGTGGAAGAGATCGAGGGCGCCTATTACGATGCCGCCGGCAAGCTTGCCGAGGATGCTTCCCTCTCCGATGAGCAGAAGGAAGCGGCGGCCGAGAAGCTCCTGGACGACACCATCACCCGGCTCGTCGACGGCGGCAAGCTCTTGCTCCGCCAGTATCCTTCGGATCCGGAGATCGCGCCTGCCGTCCTGAGCAGCATCTATTCCTATCTTTCCGACGATGAGCTGGCGGACATTCTCGCCTCCCTGGGAGAAGAAGTCCGGCAGAGCGAGATTGTGAGCTACCTCTCGGAGAACCTCCAGACCAAGCAGGCCACGGCCGTGGGCAAGAAATTCGTGGACTTCACGGTGGACCACGTGACCGGTGTGGACAAGGCCGGCAACCCGGTTTACGAGAAGAAGAGCCTGTCCGACTTCGTCGGCAAGGGCAAGGTCATGCTGGTGGACTTCTGGTCCCCCTGGTGCCCGCCCTGCAAGGAGGAGATCCCCAACATCAAGGCCATCTGGGAGAAATACCACGGCGACGACTTCGACGTGCTGAGCGTCGCGGTCTGGGAGGAAAGCCGCAAGATGGACTGGCGCAATACCATCGACACCGCCAAGGTGTACGGCATGAAGTGGCTCCAGCTCAACAACGGCCACCAGGAGCCGGCCGCCCTGTATGGCATCGAGGGCATTCCGCACATGGTCCTCTTCGACAAGGACGGCACCATCCTCAAGCGAGGGGATGACCTGCGTGGGGCAAAGACGGCGAAGGCTGTCGCCGAAGTCCTTGGACGTTAGACAGAAAATATCCCTGCTTCCACATTCCCCGGGCGTCTACCGCTATTACGACGCTGCGGGGAATGTGATCTATGTGGGCAAGGCGAAGGACCTGTCCAAGCGGGTGGCCCAGTATTTCGTGGATCCCGGGCGGCTCAACGTCAAGACGCGCCTGCTCGTGTCGAAGATCGCCGACCTGCAGTATTCCGTGGTGGACACGGAGGCGGATGCGCTGCTGCTGGAAAACAACCTGATCAAGCAGTACAAACCCCGCTACAACATCCTGCTCAAGGATTCCAAGACCTACCCCTGGATCTGCGTGACGGCCGACGAGTTCCCCAAGGTGTTCCTCACCCGCAGGCTCGTCAAGAACGGCTCCCGCTATTTCGGGCCTTACAGCTCCGTGATGCACGCCAAGACCTTGCTGGAGTTCTTCCGCGAGACCTATCCGCTGCGTTCCTGCAATCTTTCGATCACCTCCGACGCCGTGCTCCGCGGCAAGTTCCGCCCGTGTCTGGACTTCCACCTCGGGCGCTGCGCGGGCCCTTGTGTCGGAGCCGTTTCCCAGCAGGAATACGCTGCCTGGGTCGATGAGATCGTGAGCCTGCTGAACGGCGGCGTCAACGGCATCATCCGGGACTACAAAGCCCGGATGCAGGCGGCCGCCGACGCCCTTGACTTCGAGACGGCACAGGCCTACAAGCAGCGCATCGACGCGCTCCAGAAGCATTATGCCAAGTCCATCGTCACCGCCGCCGGCGAGCGCGATGTGGACGTGTTCGCGCTGGAGATCGACGGCGCGGAAGCCTTCGGCAGTTTCATGCGCATCCGCGGCGGCGCCATCATCCAGTCGCTCAACCTCGGGTTCAAGATGAATATCGAGGAGGACCGCGCGGCGGTACTCAGCGAGTTCCTCGCCGAGATCGCTTCCAAGTTCGGCGCGCTGCACGGCGAGATCTTGGTCCCCTTCCTGCCCGACGTGGAGATGGACGGGGTGAGTTTCAAGATTCCCGTGCGCGGGGACAAGCTCGCCCTGCTCGAACTGGGCGCCAAGAACGCCAGG
Organism: Bacteroidales bacterium; assembly: GCA_012744435.1. Taxonomy (GTDB): domain Bacteria; phylum Bacteroidota; class Bacteroidia; order Bacteroidales; family UBA932; genus Cryptobacteroides. Next base: position 17,667 of record JAAYCA010000063.1, on the reverse strand, counting down.
GAGTTCCGGGCCAACTCCCTCAAACAGCGGGAGCATACCAATCCCGACGAATACCGCGCGGCCGTGCTCGAGGAGCTTCGCAAGGCCCTCGGGATGCGGGAACTCCCGGTCCACATGGAGTGCTTCGACAATTCCAACATCCAGGGAACCAACCCGGTGGCATCCTGCGTGGTGTTCCGCAACGCCGAACCATCCAAGAAAGAATACCGCCGCTTCAAGATCAAGACCGTGGTCGGCGCGAACGACTATGCTTCCATGAAGGAAGTCGTGAACCGCCGCTACGCCCGCATGCTCGAGGAGGCGCCCGATGATTTGCCGCAGCTCGTGGTGATCGATGGCGGCAAGGGCCAGCTCGACTTTGCCTGGCAGGCGCTCTGCGAACTGGGCATCCAGGACCGTTTGACCGTGGTCGGTCTGGCGAAACGCCTCGAAGAGGTCATCCGCGTCGGGGACCCCTACCCCCTTTTCATCGACCGCAATTCCCAGGCGCTCAAGGTCCTTCAGCGCATCCGCGACGAGGCGCACCGCTTCGGGATCACCTTCCACCGCTCACTGCGGAGCAAAGCTGCGATCCAGTCCGCCCTGCGGGAGATCAAAGGCGTGGGGGAACAGACGGAGCAGCGGCTGCTCATGCATTTCGGCAGCGTGGCGCGCATTGCCGCCGCGTCCGTGGAGGAGTTGGCCGCGCTGGTCGGCCCCGCCCTGGCAAAACGCATACACGAACAGCTCAATCATGGCTAGATACGAGATTTTCAACAAGTTATTCAATGCCTTCATCCTTATCGGGATGACCATCGTGACCGTCGTGGTGACGGCCATCAAGTTCCAGGATGCCGGCAGCGGCCGGGTCATGCTGGTCGTGGCGGCTTTCGGCTCGCTGATGGGGGTGCTGAGCACGGTGTTCTCGGCCAACGGGCGCATCCTGACATTCCTGTTCGGACTGATCGACGTGTCAATCTACGGCGTGATGTGCCTGACGGGGGCGAAATACGGCAATGCCGCCCTGCACCTGCTGTACTTCCTGCCGATGCAGTTTGTCGGCTATCTGCAGTGGCGCAAACGCGGAGCCTCCGACGGCGAACGGGTGCACGCCCGCCGGCTGGACAGCCGCAAGTGGCTGCTCTTCGGCTCCCTCTTCCTGGTGGGGCTGCTGGCCGCCTACTTCATCCTGTGCGCCCTGGACAAGACGGAAGCCGCCGGCGTGATCCGCTGGCTGGTGCTGATGGATGCGCTCTCGATGATGTGCAATATCCTGGGACAGCTGCTCCTCTCGACGGCCTATATGGAGCAATGGATCTTCTGGATCGGGGTCAATATCGCCTCCGTCGTGATGTGGGTCCTGACCCTGAGGGAGTCGCCCGATTCCTCCTATGCCCTGATCTATGTAGTGAAATACAGTTTCTACCTGCTCAACTCGCTCAACGGCCTCCGCATATGGCTTGCCCTTAGCAGAGAAGAAAAGTAGGTTTTGCTAATGTTATTTTTTTTAGTAACTTTGCACGGATTTTGACAAAACGATTGTACTAATAAAACCTTAATATCTAAATTCGTTATGGAATACGCTGAAATCGTAGAAAAAGTGAAAGCGATCATCGTCGACAAGCTTGGCGTAGAGCCTTCCGAGGTGACTGAGACCGCTAACTTTACCAATGACCTGGGTGCTGATTCCCTTGACACCTTGGAGCTTCTTATGGAGTTCGAGAAGGTGTTCGGTATCAAGATTCCCGATGAGGAGACCAGCACGATTGCGACCGTCAAGGACGCCTGTGACAAAGTGGCCGAGAAGATCGCCTGATTTCCGAGAAGAAATTATTTACAGCAAACCGACCCCCGCGGGGGCCGGTTTTATTTTATTCCTCGTTGGGGAGGGCGAAGGTCAGCCGCAAGGTCGGGACCTGGGCGCCGCCTTGCGGGCCGTTGAGCGCTGCGCAGTAGAAACGGTCCCTGTCCAGCTTGATGCTCTGGCTGGTTGAGGTCTGGACCATCCGGGCCTGCTGGGCGTACATGGCGTACGTGTAGTAGTTGTTGTAGCCGTAACCGTAGCCATAGCCCCCGTATCCGCCGTATCCGTAACCCCCGTATCCGCCATAGCCGCCGTACAGGCCGTCGTTGTAATAGCTGCTGTAGGCATAGTAGTCCAGCATCTGCTGGGTTTCCTCGCTGGTGGCGCTGACGTTGGTGACTTTCTCCTTGGCCATGACCAGCAGCCAGACGTCATAGTTGCCGGCTTCCATGTACTTTGTGCTGGCCTTGTCCGGCAGGCTCTCGTCAACCTTGAGGATCTCCTGCATATGGAAGGTGATGTCCGGGGCATAGATGAGCAGGGAACGGTCGATGTCGCCCTGGTTCTCGGATTCGGATCCGGAGTCGGACAGCCCCATGAAGGACGTCCCCGAATCGGTGACGATGCGGCAGGTCGGGGAGAGGCGGTAAGGCCAGTAGACCATCTGCTGATAGTCTTCCGGGAATTCGAAGGGGAAGACCAGCGAGGCCTTGTTGATGACGGCGTCGCGCGGATCGCCTCCGACGGCGGCGATGGCTTCTTCCACCTGCCGCTTGAGACTGCGTGCGGGGATGACGGGTTTGAGTCCGCCGCCGCCCTCGATCCAGATCTTGTCCGTCGCCTTTCCGGTGCGGTCGCGGGTGTCATGTCCCGTCAGGTTGAGGGCGTATTGCGGGAAGGTGCCGGTATTGCCGTTGGTGCCGTACGCCTTGAACAGGGAGTCCAGATCGAAGAATTCCGGGGCGCCGAAGTAGAAATTCAGGGTCGTGTCCTTGCGCACTCCGTCGAATTCGGCGGAGTAGAACAGGGTGGCGATGTTGCCCGTGACGATCTTGTTCTGCTTGTCATAGCCCATCTGGAGGTCGAGCATGTTGATGCGGCCGCCCTCGCCGTCAGGTTCGTCGACTTCGAGATAGATGCCCGGGAACCTGGACAGGTAGGTCTTCATGTCCTTGACGTCGTCGGCCGTGATCTGCAGGTACTTCGTGCCGAACTCTTCGCTGAAGTTGAAGGACAGGGAATCCGTGCCGCCGTAGACGGGCGTGCCGCGGGAGATCGTCCGGGAAAGGTGCGCGAGCGGCTTGTTGCAGTCGGCGTCCGTTTCCGAATCCAGGGCCGAGGCGAGTTCGTACACGCGGACTTTCTGCAGGATGTTCTGCTGGTCTCCGGCCGGGACGGAAAGGGTGTCGCGCGCCGCTGCAAAGTGGAAACTCTGGAAGACCGGATTCTTGCCGATGTTGAAGTCGTTCATGAACAGGGGCACCAGCGAGAAGGCGCTGGCGCGGGTCGTCAGTCCGAATTCCTGGTCCCGGATGGCGCCGATGGTGATGCGCGAGTCCGAAAAGCCGGACAGGTTGTCGGCCATCTGCATCGAGATGTCCTCGATGGGAAATTCTGTCGTGTAGAACGTGTAGGTTTCTGCGGCGGGCACGAAGTTGCCGCCGAGAGTGGTATTGGTATCAATGCAGGAAAGGCAGCAGAAAAGGGCTGCGACCCATGCAAGGAGTCTCGTCTTCATCTTAAAGTTCATCATAAAAACGGCAGTACGCATCCATGTAGCTCCCGTCTTCGAGGGCTTTCCGGTCGAAGGGGAGGACCGGCAGGCCGAGCGACTTGCCATAGTCCGTCAGCTCCGGTTCGATCTTCTCCGCACCCAGGATGACGCCGTCTGCGTACTGGACGGCGAGTTTAGCAAGATTTATGCCAGTGGGTTCTGCCAGGGGCGCCAGTTCGTTGACGGACAGGCCGCCGAAAACCGCTTTCCGGGCGAAGTCCGGATGGAAGGGTGCCGAAGGCGTGTCGTCATACAGCGAGAGCACGACTTTGCTGGAGGAGAAGATGGGGTCGTCTTTGTAGGCCTTCTTGAGGTAGGCGGGGACCATGTGCGAGATCCAGCCCTGGCAGTGGATTACGTCCGGGGCCCAGCGGAGTTTCTTGACGGTCTCAAGTACGCCGCGGGCGAAGAAGACGGCCCGTTCGTCATTGTCTTCGAAGAACTTGCCGGAGGCGTCGCTGAAGGTGTGCTTGCGGCGGAAATAATCTTCGTTGTCGATGAAATAGACCTGGATTCGCGCAGAGGAGATGGAGGCGACCTTGATGATCAGCGGACGGTCTACGTCCCCGACGATGATGTTCATGCCGGAGAGGCGGATCACCTCGTGGAGCTGGTTCTTGCGTTCGTTGATGCAGCCATAGCGGGGCATGAACGAACGGATCTCGCGCTTGCGCTCCTGGATGCCCTGCGGAAGGTAGCGTCCGATATGGGCGATATCCGACTCCGGGAGATAAGGAAAAATCTCGGAGTTGACGAAAAGAATTCTTTGCTTGATATCACTCATAACTACAAAGATAAGAATTTTTTTCCAAATCTTTGTCTTTTCATTATCTTTGAGGTCTAATATGGTGGAATATGCCCCGACAGGAGAAGAAGCTGATGCGTCGCCGCATCATCAACGCATACCTTTCCAGCGTGATCAGTATCAGCCTGGTGCTGCTGCTCACCGGCATCGCCGCCCTGCTGATCATCAACGCCGGCAGCGTGACGCGTTACCTCAAGGAGAACATGCGGGTCTCGGTGCTGCTGGTGGACGAAGCCACGGAGGCGCAGGCGGCGGACTATGCCGCAACCCTGTCAGACCGGCCTTACGTACGCGCGGTGCGCGTTATTTCCAAGGAAGAAGGGGCGGAAGAGTTGAAAGCGATGCTGGGAGAGGACTTCCTCGACGTGTTCGAGACATCCCCGGTGCCGGTTTCGCTGGAGCTGTCGCTGCATGCTGAATACGTTCAGCCGGACAGTCTGGCGCTCGTGACCAAGGCCCTGGAGGCTTCTCCGCTGGTGGAGGATGTGGGCGCGCAGCAGTCGCTGGTCCAGGCCCTGACGACCAACCTGGCCCGGATCACCATGATCCTCGGCGTATTTATCCTGCTGTTGCTCTTCATCTCTTTCGTGCTGATCAACAACACCGTGCGCGTGAGTGTCTTCGCCCGCCGCTTCACGATCCACACCATGAAGCTGGTAGGCGCCACGCGCGGTTTCATCCGCCGGCCGTTCGTGCGGGCGGCGGTGTTGCAGGGACTGGTCGCCTCCTTCCTGGCGGTGGGGATGCTGTGGGCCCTGATGGAGGGATTGCGCCGTTCGTTCCCGGAGCTGGCCTCCCTCGTGGAACTGAAGCAGTTGCTGATCGTGTGCGGCATCGTCGTCGGCTCCGGTATCCTGCTGTGCGTGATTTCCACCTGGCTCGTGGTGAACAAACTGGTCGCCGCGTCCAAGGATGATTTATATTATTGATTATGGAAAAGATGCCCATTTCCCCGAAGGGGTTGAAACTGATGATTGCGGGCGTGCTCGTGATGATTGCCGGATATATCTTGATGATCGGCGGCGGGAGCAAGGATCCGCAGGTGTTCAACTATGCCATGTTCGATTTCCGGCGGCTGGTGGCCGCGCCCGTGGTGATTGTCGCGGGGATCGCCGTCGTGATCGTGGCCATTGTCGGGACGTTCAGGGGCAAAGACAAAAAAGCGGAGTGACATGGAGTGGTTTGAAGCGCTGATTCTGGGCCTGGTCCAGGGTCTGACCGAATTCCTTCCCGTGAGCAGCAGCGGCCATCTGGCCATCGGCAAGGCCCTTCTGGGCGTGGAGCCGTCTGGCGACCTGATCTTCGAAGTCACGGTCCATGCCGCCACGGTCCTTGCGACCATCGTGGTGTTCCGGAAGGAGATATGGAAGCTGCTTTGCGGCCTGTTCCGGTTCAAATACAACGATGAGACGGATTATATCGCGAAGCTGTGCCTGTCGATGATTCCCGTCTTCGTGGTGGGGATGTTCTTCAAGGACAAGGTGGAGGCCGCCTTCAGCTCGTTGCCGGTGGTGGGGATCGCCCTGATCGTCACCGCCGTCTTGCTGACCTTGTCCGACTTTTTCTCGGGCGTGAAGGGGGAGTCGGCCGCTGTGCGTACGCGCAATGGCATCTCGTTCTGGCAGGCGCTCGCCGTGGGGGTCGGCCAGGCCTGTGCCGTGCTGCCCGGCCTGTCCCGTTCCGGTGCGACGATATCGACCGGCCTGCTGTGCGGGGTGAAGCGGGAGCACATGGCCCAGTTCTCTTTCCTGATGGTGCTGGTGCCCATCCTCGGCGAGACCTTCCTCGACCTGGTGGGCGGCGAAATGGCCGCTTCGTCGATCGGCGCGCTGCCGCTGCTGATCGGTTTCGCGGCAGCCTTCCTGGCCGGCTTGTTCGCCTGCCGGGTCATGATCGCCCTGGTACGCAGGGCAAAGCTCAAGTGGTTCGGCCTTTATTGCGCCCTGGTGGGCCTGGCCGTGTTGATATTCCTGGCATGATGGAGGAACGGAAGCTGGTCTATTTTGTCGCCGATGTGCACCTGGGTCTGGAAACGGGGGACCCTCGGGAGCGGGAGGAGCGTTTCCTGTCCTTCCTGAAGGGAATTCCGGCGGAGCGGACGGATCGCCTGTACCTGCTCGGAGACATCTGGGACTTCTGGCATGAATACCGCGACGTGGTGCCCCGCGAAGGGGTGCGCGTGATAGCGGAACTGATCCGGCTGATGGACCTGGGCGTGGAGGTGTGGTTCTGCCGGGGCAACCACGATATCTGGAGCTATTCGTATTTCGAGAGCCTGGGGATGCACCGTTTCGAACAGCCGCATTTCGTGGAGTTGGGCGGGATGGTGTTCTGTCTGGGCCACGGCGACCTGCTGGGCGGTGCCCCGCGGGGCTATCGGTGGATGATCCGGCTTTTCAGCTGCCGTCTCATGCAGCGGCTCTTCAGCTCCCTGCATCCCCGGCTGGCTTTCAGCATTGCACGGGGCATGTCGCGGCGGGGTCGCCAGCAACACAGGCCCTATCATTTCCGGGCTGAGAACGAGCCGCTGTACCGCTTTGCGGAACAGACCGCGCAGCAGCGCCGCGTGGATTGCTTCCTGTTCGGGCATTTCCACGACGCCGTGGACCTTGCGCTCCCTTCCGGGGCGCGCTTCTGCATCTTGAAGGACTGGCTGGACGGGGGCGTGCCCTATGGCCTGTTTACGGGTTCTTCTTTCGAACTTCACTCTCCAGCGTCTCCCGCTGAATGACCGCGCGTGCGGGACGCTCCAGGAAGATGGAATAGTAGAAGGCGTCCCACTGCCCGGAATCCCAGATCTTGCAAAGTTCCTCGATTTTGGCGTCTTCGCCTTTCGAGGGGTCGTACCGTGTCTTGAGGTTCTGGGAGAAAATCCGCGCGACGAGCTGCCAGAAATTCGCGGCGAGTCCGCTTTCGTAGCTCTTGATGATGTTGAAGGCGCTCATGCCGCATTCGCGGTCCACCAGGCGCATCAGCACGAGCCCCTGGTTGATGGACATGTGGCGGATATCCTGCTCGAACAGGCGGAAGAGCTCTTTTTCGACATCGTTGATGTAGCGGGTGCGTTCGGAGCGCTTGCTTACGTCCGCGGCGATGGTGCTGTCCACCTGTGCCATCAGCTTGCGGCCCACGAGCGCGTAGGGATAGACCTTGTTGAAGTTGAATACGAGTTTGTAGTACTGCCGCCAGTCGCCGTCCCTCATCCGGCGTCCCTTCGGGAAGATCCATACGGGGTCGAGCGTCTCCATGAACACGGTGTCGCCATGTTCGTCCAGCTCGAAATACATCGGCGCGCCGCGCAGGGGGCGGAAGCCCTGGGCGGCACGAAGGGCCTCCCGGGCCGTTTCCGACTGAGCGCCCGTCTCCGGGGCCGCGACTGTCCAGGCCGCTACCGCCAGCAGGATCGCTATGAACCCCTTCGCTTGCATATCGCCGCAAAGGTAGCAAATTTCGTGCAACGCCGCCACCTGCCGGGGGAGGAAAGGCTCGTTCGGCCGAAGGCGGTAGGCGTGTCGGTCGAAAATGCAGGGAAAAAGTTTTCAATAAAGTCTGTAAGTCTTTGAAAAATGGAAGTTTGACATATCATATTCCGTGTCGAAAAAGTTTGAAATATTTTGTAAAACATGATGGTATTTCAATAATTTTTACTAAATTTGCAGTCCCAAAAACTGGCGTATAACCGCGTAAAACGCTGATTTTTAGGATTTTAGATGATATTTATTTTAAAGTAATACTGAGATGTTACAACCTAAGAGAACCAAATTTAGAAGGGAACAGAAGAACCGCATGAAGGGTAACTCCCAGCGTGGCAACCAGCTCGCTTTCGGTTCCTTCGGCATCAAGACCCTTGAGAATTGCTGGCTGACCGCCCAGCAGATCGAAGCCGCCCGTCAGGCGATTTCCCGCCGGATGAACCGTGAGGGCCAGATCTGGATCCGCGTCTTCCCTGTGAAGCCGATCACCAAGAAGCCGCTCGATACCCGTATGGGTAAAGGTAAGGGCGATCCGTATGCGTTCGTCGCTCCGATCACCCCGGGCCGCATCATCTTCGAAGCCGAAGGCGTGTCCCTCGAGACCGCCAAGGAGGCCATGCGCCTCGGCGCCAACAAGCTCCCGATCGCGACCAAGTTCGTCGTCCGCCGGGATTATGTCGAATAATAACAAGGAGAAAGAGTAATGAAAGCAGCTGAAGCCCGCGAAATGTCTGTAGCAGACCTGCGCGACCGCATCCAGATCGAGAAGAACAATCTCGACAACATGAAGATCAATCACGCGATTTCTCCGCTGGAGGACACCTCCAAGATCAGTAAGACCAGAAGGGACATCGCCCTCATGATCACGATCCTTGCTGAGAAACAAAAACAGAACTAAAAAAGAGCAGTCTTATGGAAAGAAATCTTCGTAAGGAAAGAATCGGCGTAGTGGTCAGCAACAAGATGGACAAGACCATCATCGTTGCCGTCGAGATAAAGGAGAAGCATCCCCTGTACGGCAAATTCGTCAAGAAGACCACCAAGTTCGTTGCCCAGGACGAAAAGAATGAGTGCGGAGAGGGCGATACCGTCCGCATCATGGAGACCCGTCCGCTGAGCAAGACCAAGAACTGGAGATTAGTTGAAATTATCGAAAAAGCAAAATAGTACACTATGATACAGCAGGAAACACGTTTACAGGTGGCCGACAACAGCGGTGCAAAGGAAGTCCTCTGCATCCGCGTGCTTGGCGGTACCCACCACCGTTATGCGACTGTTGGCGACACGATCGTCGTTGCCGTCAAGAGCGCCATCCCTGGCTCTGACGCCAAGAAAGGCACCGTTTCGAGGGCTGTCGTGGTCCGCACGAAGAAGGAGATCCGTCGCGCCGACGGTTCCTACATCCGCTTCGACGACAACGCCTGCGTCCTCCTGAACAACGCCGGCGAACTCCGCGGCACCCGTATTTTCGGTCCCGTCGCCCGCGAGCTCCGCGAGAACTATATGAAGATCGTTTCACTGGCACCGGAGGTCCTTTAATTAATAAGCATTATGAAAAAGTTACATATTAAGAAAGGCGACACCGTGTATGTGAATGCCGGTAACGACAAGGGCAAGACCGGTAAGGTGCTGTCCGTCGACCCGAAGGCCGATCGCGTCGTGGTCGAGGGCATCAATATGGTGAGCAAGCACACCAAGCCGAACTCCAAGCAGCCTCAGGGCGGCATCATCAAGCAGGAGGCCCCCATCCACATTTCCAATCTCAATCTTCTTGACCCCAAGACCAACACCCCGACCCGCGTGGGCTACCGGATGGACGGTGACAAGAAGGTCCGTTTCGCTAAAAAATCTGGGGAGGAGATCAAGTAATTATGGCAAAGAAAAAAGAAACCGTAGAGGTCGTCGCTACGCCCGCAGGATATGTGCCTGCCCTCAAGAAGGTCTACAAAGAGGAAATCATCGAGAAGCTGACCAAGCAGTTCTCCTATACCACCCCGATGCAGGTTCCCCGTCTGCTCAAGATCACCATCAACGAAGGTGTCGGCAGCGGTACCCAGGACAAGAAGATTGTCGAGGAATCCGCCGAGGAACTTTCCCTCATCACCGGCCAGAAGGCCGTCATCACCAGCTCCAAGAAGGACGTTTCCAACTTCAAGCTCCGTCGCGGCATGCCGATCGGCACCAAGGTGACCCTCCGCAATGTCAAGATGTATGAGTTTCTCGAGAAACTGATCCGCGTCGCCCTCCCGCGTATCCGTGACTTCAACGGTATCGCCGAGAACATGGACGGCCGCGGCAACTACACGCTCGGACTCAAGGAGCAGATCATCTTCCCGGAGATCGACATCGACAAGAACCCGCGTATCCACGGCCTGGAGATCACCTTCGTGACCACCGCCCGTACCGATGAGGAGTGCCATGCGCTGCTCGCTGCGTTCGGTCTGCCTTTCAAGAAACATAACAAATAAGATACTATGGCAAAAGAATCAATGAAAGCCCGCGAAGTCAAACGCGCGAAAATGGTTGCTAAGTATGCTGAGAAGAGGAAGGCGCTCAAGGAGGCCGGTGACTGGGCCGCCCTTGACAAGCTCCCCAAGAACTCTTCTTCCGTCCGCCTTCACAACCGCTGCTCCCTGACCGGTCGTCCGAAGGGTTACATGCGGGCGTTCGGCATCAGCCGTATCCAGTTCCGCGAGATGGCCAGCAACGGCCTTATCCCGGGTGTCAAGAAGGCAAGTTGGTAATATAAAAAAGAATTAACGATATGACTGATCCGATCGCAGATTATCTCACCAGGGTCCGCAACGCCTATATGGCAGGCAAGAAGGTCGTGGAGATCCCGTCTTCCAAGATGAAGGTCGCCATCACCCAGATCCTGTGCGAGAAGGGCTATATCCTCAGCTACAAGGTGGTTGAGGGCACCCCTTACAATACCATCAAAATCGCCCTGAAGTACCATCCGCAGACCAAGATGGCCGCCATCAAGAAGATTGAGCGCGTGTCCACTCCGGGTCTCCGCCGGTACACCGGCGTCGATGACCTGCCGCGCGTGCTCAACGGCCTCGGCATCGCCATCCTGTCCACCCCGAAGGGCGTCATCACCGACAAGGAAGCCAAGGAGCTTGGCGTCGGCGGTGAAGTTATTTGCTTCGTTTATTAATCTTTAATGAATTAACGATAATGTCACGAATTGGTAAATTGCCTGTAAGCCTTCCGACCGGCGTGAGCGTTGAGCTCCTCGACGGCAACGTGCTGAAGGTTAAAGGACCTCACGGTGAGTTGTGCCAGAAGATAGATCCGGACATCAAGCTCACCATTGAGGACAATCAGATCAAGTTCGAGCGCCCGACCGACCAGCCGCGTCACCGCTCCATGCACGGTCTCTACCGTGCCCTGGTGCACAACATGGTCGTCGGTGTGTCCGAGCAGTTCACCACCACCCAGGAACTGGTGGGTGTGGGTTTCCGTGTGGCTGTCAGCGGACAGCTCCTGGTCTTTTCCCTCGGTTACTCCCACGAAATCCAGCTGTTGCTTCCGGATGAAGTCACGGCCGTGGTTCCCGATGTCCGCAAGGGCGAGAACCCGAAGCTCGTGCTGAAGAGCTGCGACAAGCAGCTTCTCGGCCAGGTGGCTGCCAAAATCCGTTCTTTCCGCAAGCCTGAGCCGTACAAGGGCAAGGGTATCAAGTTCGTTGGCGAGACGCTTCGCCGCAAGGCCGGTAAGACCGCCGCAGCTAAATAATAGGAGGATAGAATTATGGCACTCAGTAGAATTGAAAGAAGAAGAAGGATCCACTACCGCATACGCAAGAAGGTCAATGGAACTGCCGAGAAACCCCGCATGGTCGTTTTTCGCAGCAACAAGCAGATCTACGTTCAGGTGGTTGACGACGAGCAGGGCAAGACCCTTTGCGCTGCTGCATCCAACGACAAGGAACTTGCCGCACAGTGCAAAGGCAAGTCCGGTATCGAAGTCGCTGCCGTGGTCGGCAAGGCCATCGCGGAGCGCTGTCAGGCAAAGGGTATCAACACGATCTGCTTCGATCGCGGCGGATATCTTTTCCACGGTAGAGTTAAAAGTTTGGCCGATGCTGCCCGTGAAGGCGGCCTCGTATTCTAAGAGTTAAGACTATGGCAAATACTAATGTTAAGAGAGTAAAGACGTCTGACCTTGAGCTCAAGGACAGACTGGTCGCCATCCAGCGCGTCACCAAGGTGACCAAGGGTGGCCGTCACTTCCGCTTTGCTGCCATCGTCGTCGTCGGTGACGAGAACGGTGTCGTAGGCTATGGTCTTGGCAAGGCGAACGAAGTCACTTCCGCGATTGCGAAGGGCGTGGAGGATGCGAAGAAGAATCTGGTGAAGATTCCGGTCATCAACACGACCATCCCGCACGAGCAGGAGGCGAAATTCGGTGGCTCCCGCGTGTTCATGAAGCCCGCAGCGCCCGGTACCGGTGTCAAGGCCGGCGGCGCCATGCGTGCCGTGTTCGAGTCGGTCGGCGTGCAGAACGTGCTGGCGAAGTCCAAGGGTTCTTCCAACCCCCACAACCTCGTCAAGGCAACGGTCCTCGCGCTCACCCAGATGCGTGACGCCTACACCGTGGCCGGTCTTCGCGGCGTTCCCATGAATAAGGTTTTCAACGGCTAGGAGGACACGACTATGGCAAAATACAGAATCACCCAGATTATCAGCAGCAACGGCGAAACCCAGCGCCAGAAGGACAACCTTCGTTGCCTGGGCGTGCGCCGCATGCACAAGACCGTGGAGGTGGAGAAGAACCCCGTCACCGAGGGTCAGGTCGCCAAGATCGCTCATCTCTGCAAAGTTGAAGTAATTGATTAAGGAGGAGCTAGAGATGAAACTCAATAACATGAAACCCGCTGCGGGTTCTACCCACACCAGCAAAAGAATCGGTCGCGGAGAAGGCTCCGGCAGAGGCGGTACCTCCACCCGTGGTATGAATGGCGCCCAGTCTCGCGCCGGCTACGCCCACAAGATCGGTTTCGAAGGCGGTCAGATGCCTCTGCAGCGCCGTGTCCCTAAGTTCGGTTTCAAGAACCCGACCCGTGTGGAGTACAAGGCGGTCAATGTCTCTGACATCGAAGCGCTTGCCACTGCCGCCGGCCTGAAGGAGCTCGGTATCGCCGAGATCGTGTCCGCCGGCCTCGCCAGCAAGAACGATCTCGTGAAGGTGCTTGGTAACGGAGAGATCAAGGCCGCCGTCAATGTGACTGCGCACGCTTTCTCCAAGTCTGCAACCGAGAAAATCGAGGCTGCCGGTGGCAAGGCGGTCGTAATCGAATAGTCCGATGAAGAAGTTTATCGAGACCATCAAGAATATCTTCAAGATTGAAGAACTCCGCAAGCGGCTCGTTTACACGCTCCTGCTGATTCTGGTTTACCGTTTCGGCTGCTTCGTGGTGCTTCCGGGCATCGACGCGTCCATGCTGGCCAATCTCCAGAGCAACACGCAGGAGGGACTCGTGGGTCTGTTGAACATGTTTTCCGGCGGTGCTTTCGGTAACGCTTCAATCTTTGCGCTGGGTGTGATGCCGTACATTTCGGCATCCATCGTCATCCAGCTGCTGGGCGTCTTCGTCCCTTATTTCCGCAAACTCCAGATGGAGGGCGAGAGCGGACGCAAGAAGATGAATCAGATGACGCGGTGGCTGACCATCATCATCATCTGCATCCAGGGCCCGGCCTACATGGCTGCCGTGCACAACCAGATTCCCTCCGCCGCTTTCGTGGCCGTGAACCAGCTCGGTTGGAGCAACTTCATGTTCAACATCGTTTCCACCATCATCCTGATGGCCGGTTCGATGTTCGTGATGTGGCTCGGTGAGCGCATCACCGACCGCGGTATCGGCAACGGAATCTCCCTGATCATCATGATCGGTATCGTCGCCCGTCTGCCTTACGCCCTTTTGGCTGAGGTTCAGGAGAAACTCTCCACCAACAACGGCGGTCTGCTGCTCCTCATCGTGGAGCTCGTGCTCTGGTTCTTCGTGGTCGTGGCTGCGATCGCGCTGGTCCAGGCCGTCCGCCGCGTTCCCGTGCAGTACGCCAAGCGTGTGATCGGCAACCGTCAGTATGGCGGTGTCCGCCAGTACATCCCGCTCAAGATCAACGCCGCCGGCGTGATGCCTATCATCTTCGCCCAGGCCCTGATGCTCTTCCCGCTCATTTTCTCCCGCTGGGATGCTACCCGCGGACTGGCGGCTACGCTGGGCAACTACCGGGGCTTCTGGTATAACCTTATCTTCTTCATCCTGATCGTGGTCTTCACGTACTTCTACACGGCCGTCACCGTCAACCCGACGATGATGTCCGAGAGCATGAAGCGGGATGGAGGATTCATCCCTGGCGTGAAGCCGGGCAAGAAGACCGTGGAGTACCTGGACGGCATCATGTCCAAGGTCACCCTCCCGGGTTCCATCTTCCTCGGCATCATCGCCATTCTCCCTGCCATTGCGACGATCCTCGGTGTATCCAACGCCTTCGCAAGCTTCTACGGCGGCACGTCCCTGTTGATCCTTGTGGGTGTGGTTCTCGACACGCTCCAGCAGGTGGAAAGTTATTTGCTGATGCGCCACTACGACGGTCTGATGAAGACCGGCCGGCTCAGCGGGCGCTCGGGTATGTAGTTCTTTGAATAAATTGAACGGTTGTGATCAAGCCTAAAACTGAGGAAGAGATCGAACTGCTTCGCGAGAATGCCATCATCGTCTCCAAGACGCTGGCAGAAGTCGGTAAAGCGGTCGCCCCTGGTGTGACGACGAATACGTTGTGTAAGGTGGCCGAGACGTTTATCCGCGATCACGGTGCGATTCCCAGTTTCCTCGGATTCGAAGGCTTCCCTGCAGCCATCTGCGCCTCGGTCAACGATGTCGTGGTCCACGGTTTTCCGTCCGACTACGTCCTCAAGGAGGGAGACATCGTGAGCGCCGATATCGGCACGCTCTACAAGGGCTATAACGGAGACTCCTGCTACACCTTTCCTGTCGGGGAGGTGTCGCCGGAGACCCGCAAGCTGCTGGACGTGACGAAGGAATCGCTCTATCGGGGTATTGCGGCTGCCGTTGCGGGTGCGCGGGTCGGAGATATCGGATACGCGGTGCAATCGTATGCTGAGTCATTCGGGTTCTCCGTGGTCCGCGAATTGGAAGGCCACGGGATCGGGCGGGAAATGCACGAGAATCCGGGCGTACCCAACTACGGACGTCCGGGTCGGGGCACCCACCTGGTGGACGGAATGGTCCTGTGTATCGAGCCGATGATCAACGCCGGCGGCAAGGCGGTCTATCTGGATAGAAACGGATGGGCCGTGCATACCGCCGACCACAAGAATTCGGCACACTTCGAGCTTACGGTTGTTGTCCGGAAAGGTCGGGCCGAGCAGCTCTCAACCTTCGATTTTATCGAGAAAGATGGCACGATTAAATTTTAAAGTGTAATTTTTAATGTCAAAACAAGTAGCAATAGAACAAGATGGAAAGGTGATTGAGACCCTTCCGAACGCGATGTTCAAAGTCGAGCTTGAGAATGGTCACGTCCTGCTCTGTAACATTTCGGGCAAGATGCGCATGCACTTTATCCATATTCTTCTCGGCGACAAAGTGAGAGTCGAAATTTCACCTTACGATTTAACCAAGGGCAGAATATCTTTCAGATACAAATAAAAACTCATCGATATGAAAGTCAAGACATCCATCAAGAAGCGCAGCGAGGATTGCAAGATCGTCAGACGCAAAGGCCGTCTGTACGTGATCTGCAAGAAGAACCCCAAGTTCAAGATGCGTCAAGGATAATAACCAGTAACTAATTAAGTAAAGTATAATTATGGCAAGAATAGCCGGTGTAGATTTACCGAACAACAAACAGGGAGAGATAGGTCTGACCTATATCTTCGGTATCGGCCGCTCTTCCGCGAAGAAGATTCTCGAGAAGTGCGGGATCGACCCTACCATCAAAGTGGGCGACTGGGACGACGACCAGATTGCCAAGATCCGTACCGAGATCAACGAGGAATACAAGATCGAAGGCGAGCTCCGTTCCTCCGTCCAGATGGACATCAAGCGTCTTATGGATATCGGCTGCTATCGCGGAATCCGTCATCGTATCGGCCTCCCCGTCCGCGGTCAGAGCACCAAGAACAACGCCCGCACCCGCAAGGGCCGCAAGAAGACCGTTGCCAACAAGAAGAAGGCGACCAAGTAAAAACTGATGAATTATGGCAAAGAAAACTACAACATCCAAGAGGGTTGTCAAGGTTGAAGCTTATGGCGAAGCCCATATTTCATCGACCTTCAACAACGTCATCGTGTCTCTCACCAATGCCCAGGGTCAGGTGATCAGCTGGGGTTCCGCTGGCAAGTGCGGTTTCAGAGGCTCCAAGAAGAACACCCCGTACGCTGCTCAGATGGCTGCCGAGGATGCCGCCAAGACGGCATACGACGCTGGTCTCCGCAGGGTCAAGTGCTATGTCAAGGGTCCGGGCTCCGGCCGTGAGTCCGCCATCCGTACCATCAACAATGCCGGAATCACCGTGACCGAGATCGTCGACGTCACCCCGATGCCGCACAACGGGTGCCGTCCGAAAGGCCGCCGCAAAGTTTAATCCCCTAAAGCAAGATTACTATGGCAAGATATACAGGTCCCAGTACCAAGATCGCCCGTAAGTTCGGCGAGCCCATTTTCGGCTCCGACAAGTATTTTGAGAAGCGCAACTATCCTCCGGGAATGCACGGCCTTGCCGCGAAGCGCAAGAAGTCCAAGGACTATGCGATCCAGCTGAAAGAGAAGCAGAAAGTCAAGTACATGTACGGTGTGCTCGAGCGTCAGTTCCACAACACCTACGACAAGGCTTCCCGCATGAGCGGCCAGAAGGGTGAGAACCTCGTCCTCCTTCTCGAGTCCCGTCTCGACAACATCGTGTACCGCATGGGCATCGCCCCGACGCGTGCCGCCGCCCGCCAGCTTGTGTCCCACCATCACATCACCCTCAACGGCAATGTGTGCAGCATCCCCTCCACCCAGGTGAAGGCCGGCGACACCGTGGCCGTCCGCGAGCGCTCCAAGAGCCTCGAGGTGATCCAGAACAGCGTGGCTTCCGTCACCAAGTACTCCTGGCTGGATTTTGACACCAAGACCCTCAGCGGCAAATTCCTCAACGTTCCGACCCGTGCGGAAATCCCCGAGAACATCAACGAGCAGCTCATCGTCGACCTCTACTCCAAATAATCATTAACACCACAAGAATATGGCAATCTTAGCATTTCAAAAACCCGACAAGGTGATCATGCTCGAAAGCACCGACACCGTCGGCCGTTTCGAGTTCCGGCCCCTCGAGCCGGGCTACGGCCAGACGATCGGAAATGCTCTTCGTCGCATCTTGCTGGCCTCTCTGGAGGGGTTTGCTATCAGTCAGATCAAGATCTCCGGCGTGGACCAGGAGTTCCAGACCATCCCCGGCGTTATCGAGGGGATGCAGGATATCATCCTGAACCTCAAGCAGGTGCGTTTCCGTCGCATGGTCGAGACCGTGGACACGGAAACGGCAAACATCATCATCAGCGGCAAGCAGGAGTTTACGGCAGAAGAGATCTCCAAAGGATTGTCTTCCTTCATGGTGTTGAATCCGGAGTTGCACATCTGCTCGCTCGAGCCTTCCGTCAAGCTTGAAATCCAGCTCACCATCACCAAGGGCCGCGGTTTCGTGCCGGCAGAAGAGCTTCGTGACGAGAACACGCCGATCGGGACCATCCCGGTCGATGCGATCTACACCCCGATCCGCAAGGTCAACTGGAGCGTGGAGAACTGGCGTGTCG
>JAAYCA010000062.1 GCA_012744435.1 Bacteroidales bacterium | reverse complement strand
CTTTGACGTCTCCTTATTTTCGGCATATCACTACTTTATTGAAACGCATTTCAATAAGGTAGTCATAAATGTAAATAAATCAAATGCTTATATGGTGTTTCACCAACCGAAAATGTCTATTATATCAAAAAATAGCCTTGCAGCTGTCTGCAAGGCTATTCCGGGTGCTCCCTTAGGGGCTCGAACCCTAGACACCCTGATTAAGAGTCAGGTGCTCTACCAACTGAGCTAAGGAAGCAGTGTTTCAAACGAAAGCCCGTTCACTTTTTGTGACCCGTTCGGGGCTCGAACCCGAGACCCCAACATTAAAAGTGTTGTGCTCTACCAACTGAGCTAACGAGTCCTCCGTTTTGGGATTGCAAAGGTATTTCTTTCTTGGGAATTCTCCAAATTTATTTCAACTTTTTTCATCCCTCGGCTACAAGAGTTCGGAGAGTTGTTTGTAGAACTGCTTGCTGACCGGAATGGACGGGACTTCCGCCTGGAGCAGTTCCGCCGAAATCATGCCTTCCTTGTTCTTGCTCAGGAGCTTGACGAAACGGGGATTGACGAAGTAGGAACGGTGGCAGCGCACCAGTCCGTGCTGCGTGACCGTGTTCTCCACGCTCTTCATGGAGGCGCGCAGCATGAACTCCTTGACCCGCTCGGCATCCATGTAGCGGATGATCACGTAGTTGGCGTCCGCCTGGATGCAGATGACCGCGGCGGGATCGATCGTGAGCTTGAGCCGCTTGTGCTCGTCGTAGAACTTGACCAGGGCGTCCGAAGGCTCGGTGTTGAGGTCCTGGTCTTTGTTGCGGATGATCTGCACCAGGATCAGAAAGAGGTAGGGATACAGGAGGATCAGATAGGCGTAGGAGAAGCAGCGTGACAGCACGGCGAAATATCCGGCCTGACCGGGATGGAACAACGTTGCGTACAGCGCCATGAAAAAGCTGTAAACGCACACCTCCCCGAAGCACCACACGATGTAGTGCCACCACCGGAAGGGGATGTGCTTGTACAGGGCGCTGAAGATCAGGCGCGTAAGGGCGAGGATGGCCATGAGGATGGTCGTGAGCATCACGAAATGGAAGCCGCAGCCCATCCCGCCGGCCTGGAAATACTCCTGCATCCCGAAGGGATTGTACAGGAAGCAGAACCCGATGAAGAAGACGGGGATCAGGATGATATACGACAGTTGCGACCGGTAGGTCTTTCCGATGCGAAGATTCGAGGTCATGGTGATATCCGATTTTCGTCCCAAAGTTACTGGGTTTTTTCTGCATCACAAAGAATTTCGTCCCAATTTCACCCCCATATAAGCGATTTCGCCCACGCGGACTTCCGGTTTGACCACATAATCCGTCCGGCCCGGATTCGCCCGGGAAAAAACACCTATCTTCGCGGGCGGTTTGAAAAACCGTAGTTGTGTAAAAACGAAACCGAGATGATCAAGATTGACAATTTTATCAAGCTTTTCGAAGGCTCCGTCCGTGAGAGTTGGGACCGTCCGGCCCTGAGCGATTTCCGGAGATCCACCATCACCTACCGCGAACTGGCGGAGCGCATCGACACCCTTGACCTTATCTGGAAGAAAGCCGGCTTGAAGCGCGGCGACAAGATAGCCATCAACACGCGTCCGTGCGCCCTGGGCGCGTCCCTTTATTACGCTGCCGTGAGCAAGGGTTATGTGGCCGTGGAGCTGTACAACGCTTTCACTCCGGCCGATACCCAGCGCCTGGTGAACCATTCCGACAGCAAAATCCTCTATACGGAGAAGCGCATTTTCGACGGGATGGATTTCGCCCAGATGCCCCGGATCCTCTGCGTAATCGACTGCGGCACCGGAGAGATCCTCGCAAGCCGGGACGGTGTGGACACCCTGTATGCCAACGGCGACAAGCTTTTGGCGGAGCGCTATCCCGAAGGCATGAAGCCGTCCGATTTCCGTGTAGTCGACGCGGATCTCGACGAAGTATGTGCCATCCTTTATACTTCCGGCTCCACGGGCAATCCGAAGGGCGTCATGCTGACCT
Organism: Bacteroidales bacterium; assembly: GCA_012744435.1. Lineage (GTDB taxonomy): Bacteria > Bacteroidota > Bacteroidia > Bacteroidales > UBA932 > Cryptobacteroides. Next base: position 21,745 of record JAAYCA010000062.1, on the reverse strand, counting down.
ATCGCAACGACACCGCCAACGTGCAGGCCATCACGCCGGGCTTCCCGTTCCACAAGGGCGAGAACTACCTGAGCCTGCTGCCGCACGCCCACAGTTTCGGCCTGATGTGCGACGTGGTCATCCCGCTGACCCTCGGCATGCACGTGACCGTGCTTGGCCTTCCGCCGATTCCCATGAACGTCAAGGACGCCCTCATGGAGGTCAAGCCCCGTATTTTCTACGGTGTCCCCCTTATCTTTGTCAAACTCATCGACTACATCCTCGGAGCCGACATCCACAGCGCCGAAGGCCAGGAGAAGTTCAAGGACTACGAGAGCCATCCGGAATACTGCAAGATGCTCTATGATAAACTGATGAGTGAGACAGGCGGCAAGATCGAGGTCTTCGCCACGGGTGGATCCGCCATCCCTTCCGAGGTGGAGTCCCTGCTCGTGTACAAGCTCAAGGTCCCGTTCATCACCGGTTACGGCCTGACCGAGCTTGCCCCGATCGTCTCCTATGGCAAGGTGGGCAAGTATGTCCCCAAGTCCTGCGGCGAATATCTCCCCGAGGTGATGGAGCTGCGCATCGATTCCCCGGATCCCGAGCATATCGCCGGCGAACTCTATGTCAAGGGCGACGTCGTGTTCTGCGGCTACTACAAGAATCCTGAATCCACGGCAGAGGTCCTGCAGGACGGCTGGTTCCGTACGGGCGACATCGGCACGGTGGACAAGAATAACAATGTCTTCCTGCTGGGCCGTTCCAAGAATATGATTCTTGCGGACAACGGCCAGAACGTCTATCCCGAGGAGATCGAGGTGATCCTCAACGAACTCCCTTACGTGGCCGAGTCCATCGTCCTGCAGCGCGACAGCCGTATCATTGCGCTGATCGTCCCGAACATGGACGCTCTCGACAAGGCCGGCATCGGCGCCGACGGCCTCGATGCCGTCATGCGGCAGAACATCGCTTTCCTCAACAGCAAGCTGCCCGCCTATTCTTCCGTCAATGATTTCGAACTTCGCTTCGAGCCTTTCTCCAAGACGCCGAAGGGGAGCATCCGCCGTTTTATGTACAAATAATGGAAGCAAGAAGAGTCGTCATCACCGGGACCGGCATCATATCGCCGGTCGGCAACGATATCACAGCGTTCTGGTCCGCCATCAAGGCGGGCCGCTGCGGTATTAAGGTATATACTGGAAATGAATCCTGGAACCTTCCGGTCAAAGTGGCCGGCACGGTGGAAGATTTTGATCCGGCCGGCGCAGGCATTCCCCCCAAGGACGTCCGGCGCAACGACCGTTTCTGCCTGTTCGCGCAGGCGGCGGCCTTCCAGGCGATGGGGGAGAGCGGACTGGAGGTGGGGGTAAACATCGAACCGGAGCGCCTCGGCGTGTACCTGGGAACGGGTATCGGCGGGATGAACACCTTCATCGAGCAGACAAAGGTGATGCTTGAAGAGGGCGGCGACCGCGTTTCTCCGCTGTTCATTCCGAAGATGATTTCCAATATCGCGGCGGGCAACATTGCCATCCGTTACGGTGCCGAAGGCGCAAACCTGACCACCGCTGCGGCCTGCGCATCGAGTACCCAGTCGGTCGGAGAAGCGTTCCGCGCCGTCAAGGCCGGCTATGCCGACGCGATCATCGCGGGCGGCACCGAGGCCGTGCTCAACCCGCTTGCCTTCGGCGGCTTTTTCAACGCCCACGCCTTGAGTCTCTCGGAGGATCCGCTCCGTGCCAGCCTGCCTTTCAGTGCCGATCGCGGAGGCTTCGTGATGGCGGAAGGCGCCGCCGTGCTCATTCTCGAAGAATACGGCCACGCCTGCAGGCGGGGAGCGCAGATCATCGCTGAGTTGACGGGTTACGGCAACAATTGCGACGCCTATCACCCGACGGCGCCACGCCCCGACGGCGTCCCCGCCGCACGGGCCATGAGCGACGCCCTCACGCAGTCCGGCTATCGCCCCGGGGAATCGCTTTATATCAATGCCCACGGCACCGGAACACAGCTGAACGACAAGGCTGAGACGAAGGCCATCAAGCTTGCCCTCGGCGAGGAAGCGGCCCGTCGCGTCAGCATCAGTTCTACCAAGTCGATGACCGGCCACATGATCGGTGCGGCCGGGGCGACTGAGATCCTCGTGTGTGCGCTGGCACTGCGGGATGGCATCATCCCGCCGACCATCGCGCTGACACATCCCGATCCGGAATGCGATCTGGACTACACTCCGCTCAAGGCGGTGGAACGGCCGGTCGGTCTGGCCCTTTCCAACTCCCTGGGCTTCGGCGGCCATAACGCCTGCGTCGCCCTTCGTAAAATCTGAAACCAGAACCTGAAATGAACAGAGAAGAGATCAAGGAGTTCCTTCCGCACCGCGAGCCGATGCTGCTTGTGGACTGGACCGAGAAGGACGGAGAAAGCGTCCGGGCAACCTATCACGTAACGGGTGAAGAATGGTTCCTGCGGGGCCATTTCCCCAATTTCCCGGTCGTGCCGGGGGTCATTGTCTGCGAGATCATGGCGCAGTGCTGCACCCTCATCCTCGGAGAGGGTCTCAAAGGCCACACGCCTTTCTATGCCGGCCTGGACAAAGTCCGCTTCAAGCACATGATCCGGCCGGGCGACACCATCGAGGTGACAGCCAGTCCTATCGCCATCCGGGGAGCCCTGTACGTCATCGGGGCCCAGGCCAAGGTGGACGGCAAGCTCGCCTGCAAGGGCGAACTCACTTTTTATCTCTTGGATAACAAGGATCTGTAGCCGGATTGCCGGCCTCTTCCCGGACAATGTGGATGTCCCGCTGCGGGAACGGGATCGGGATGCCGTTCGCGTTGAGGGTATTGTAGATCAGTTCCCGGGCGCGGTCGATGTATCCCGCACGCTCGGGCACGAGCACGAACTGCTTGACCGCGATCTCCACGGCGCTGTCGCCGAAATCACCGAACGTGACATAGATACCCTTGTGCGGATCCACGATATCGCGTCCGTAGGCATCTTTGGTCTGTAGCTCCTGCAGGGCTCCCTCGAGGAGATCCCGCACCCGCTGCACGTCTGTGCCGTAAGCGACACCGACGGCAATCTTGAGGAACTCGTAGGAGTTGTTGCGCGTCAGGTTCGTGAAATTCTTGGCAAACAGGGAGGCGTTGAGGAAGGACATCACCGTGCCGTTCATGGTCTCGATCTGCGTACTCTGGTAGCTGATGCCCGTCACGCGGCCCCTGACGCCGTCGCATTCGATCCAGTCGCTTACGCGCAGGCGTCCGGACATGAGCTGGATACCGTAGATGAAGTTGTTGAGAACGTCCTTCATGGCAAGACCGATACCGGCCGACAGACCGCCGGCGACCAGTGTCAGCGAGCCGGTCGGGATGCGCAGCATCAGCACCACGATAATGATGTAGGTGAACCAGACGAGCACGCTGACGATGCTGTTGCCCAGCGAAAGATTGATCTCGTTGCTGCGGACGATCCGGCGGCCGTTCTTTCGCAGGAACGTCTTGAAACTGACCTGCATGTAGATGCTCCGGGCGGCATAGTTGATGTAGCGGAACACGAAGAACAGGCTCAGGGTCATCACAATCCTGTAGAAGGAGATCTTGAGGATCTCCCCGCCCGATTCGTTGGTCAGGTTCACGAACGAAGTCTTGAAGATGGTCTCGTAGAGGTCTGAGAAGTCGAACACATCCAGCGACATCCTCAGGCAGAAGGGGACGGACATGAGCGCCAGGACCGGAATCAGCGTCATGCGGACCAGGTCGTAGAACCAGGTTGCGGGGAGCAGCAGTTTGTCGCGTTCGGGCCCGGTCACGTAATTGACTTTCTTGCGATACTCCTCGATCCGGTCCGACAGGCGGTTGTCCCGGTAATAGACCAGCTGGGTGTACAGGGCCACCAGGGTCTGGATGCAAGCCAGCTGGAAGAACCACCACAGCAGTACCAGCAGGGCCAGGAAGATGTAGCCCATGGAGGCGACGGTCAGGGCGGCGGCAATCACCCCGAAGCTGATCCATCCGATCAGGCGGTCGCTCGGTTCCAGGTCCGCGCCGAGGCGGATGCACAAGACCAGCTGCCAGATGCAGAAGCACAGCAGGATTGCAGGGAAGAGGATGTTCATCATCGCATTCGGCATGAACACCATCCGGAAACCGAATACGATAAGGGCCAGCATCATCATGGGCAGGTACATGCGCATCCCGCGACCCAGTTGTCCGGGCTGCAGGCGCAGGAGCATGGACAGCACGATGGCCGCCACCAGCCAGACATAGGTGAGCACCAGGGACGAAGAGGCACGGGCGACGTAGCTGCCACCCGGATTGATCATCATCATCAGGGCGAAGATCACGATGCCGCCCAGCAGCGACAGCATCAGCCGCCGGTCCTGATAGCCCACGGTGCGCAGGCCTTTGAACAGGCGCGGAAGCAGAAAGACGACGACTCCCGCCACCAGGACGCTGACGAGCAGGCCCAGCACGAAATAAAGGATGAACGCGACGAAAACGGGGCCGCCCCACTGGCTGTCCTCTACGTCTTCCTCTCCCTCATGGAGACGGTGTATCACGGTGTAGCGGTCCTGCATGCCTTGCCGGGCATGCTCCCACTCGCGCTTGAGGTTCTGCAGAATCTTGCCATAGGGGGTCTGCCCTTCGACGAAGATGCGGTTCTGCAGGATTTTGTACCGCCGCTGCGCGTAGTCGTAGGACTCCTTCAGACGGAGGTGGACATTTTCATAGTGGGTGCTGTCTTCAATGATGTATTCCTTGTTGGCGGAATACATCTTCAGGAGGGTCGTGGCGAAAAAGATGCAGGAGTCGCGTTCCAGCTGCCCGGCCTCGTCCAGCACAAAGGCGTCGTCTTCCAGCGCTTCGGCGTCCTCTTCGGTCAGGCCCAGCTGGCGTTCCAGCTCGAGGATGTCCACCTTGATGCTGTCGTTGTAGTAGCGGAGGCTGTCCGGCAGGTCCGCGATATCCTGGAGTTGCGGCGGCAGGCGCCGCAGCGATTCGATCAGGCGCGAGAGCCGTTCGATTTCGATGTCCAGCTGCCCCACGGTCCGGTCATAGGGCATGCGGTTGCGGTTGAAGTCATTGTACTCGTCGGTTACGGATTCAAGCGCATAGGTGAGGTCGAAGGTATACTCCTGCTTCTGCGAATAAAGCATGAGGGCCAGCTCGTTGCACTTTTTCATGATCGAGATCATCTGCTCGTGCTGCTCGCCGTGCTGCTCGGCCAGACGGCCCTGCGAGGTGAAGATCCTTTCGTAGTCCTGCTCCAGTTCGCTCCGGAGGGAATGCAGGGTCGAGGCCAGGTTCCGTTCGCCCAGGACGGCGGAGAGCGGCAGTGTCAGCAGGAAGGCTGCCAGCAGGGCGGTGATCCGTTTCTTTTTCATCTATTATCGAGTCAGAATCCGTGATTGGCTTTCAAGCGTCAGCAAATTTAAGCAAAATCGCCCGAAAAGTCCACGATCCGACGGAATTATCTTGCGCCGCCCCGGCCGGCTACTCTTTCAGATTCTTGACAAACGCCGAAGGCGAGATGCTGAACTGTTTCTGGAAGCTGGTCGCGAAATAGGACGGTGACGAGAAACCGACCATGTAGGCGACCTCGTTGATCCGGTATTTCTGCGACGAGAGCATCTCGGCGGCTTGCTTGAGGCGGCTCAGGCGGATATACTCATTGATGTTGAGACCGGTGTTGGCCTTGACTTTGCGGTACAGGGTGGACTTGCTCGTGCCGATCAGGCTTGTGAGCGTCTCGATGCTGAGGTCCTGTTCCGCCATGTGCTTCATGACGATGCCATGCAGTCTTTCCATGAACTCCTCGTCGATCTTGCTGCTGTTCAGGCTGTTGAAGTGCGTGAGCGGGGAGTCCGTGAATTGCCTGTAAGAGATCTCCCGGTTCCGGAACAGGTTGGTGATGTTGGCGCGCAGCAACTCGATCGGGAAGGGCTTCTCGATGTAGCCGTCCGCACCCACTTCAAGCGTCTGCATGCGTGTCTCCATGCCCACGGCGGCCGTGAGCAGCAGGACCGGGATGTGGCTGTATTCCATGTTGGTCTTGACATAGTTGCACAGCTGGCAGCCGTCCAGCACCGGCATCATGACATCACTGACGACGAGGTCGATCCGCTCCTGCTGCAGCTTCTCCACGGCATCCTGGCCGTTGGCGGCCGTGATCACGTTGTAGTCGTCGGACAGTTCGCCGGCCAGGTAGCCGCGCATTTCGGCGTCGTCTTCGACGAGCAGCAGGGTGTGCAGGCTGTTGTCGAGTTCCGCCGCGGAGTCGTCCTGTACGGCGGGAGCGGAAGCATGGGGCGTCATCACGACGGGCATCGGCTGGTGCACGGGCAGTTCGAGTACGAAGGAATTGCACGAGATCATGGCCGTATCGAGGTAGAGTTTGCCGTGGTGCATGACCGCCAGTGCGCGGGCGAAAGGAAGGCCGAGCCCGGTGCCCTTGCTCTTGCGGGCGTCGCCCACCTGATAAAAGGTCTCGAAGATCCGCTCGCTGTCGCGGGTCGGGATCAGGGCGCCGTTGCTGTCCACGCGCAGGATGGCGGTATGCCCGTCGGCAGAAGGACGCAGTGACAAGTCGATCCGGTCGCGGCAGTACTTGACGGCGTTGGAGAGGAGGTTGCTGACGATCTTTTCCACGGCGTCCCGGGCGCACATGACTTCGAAGGGCTGCTCCGGGATGTCCTCCGTGAGGGTGATTCTCTGGTCTGCGGCCAGCTGCTCGAAATAGTGGCAGGACTTTCTCACGATGGCGCACAGGTCCTCCTTGAGGAAAATGGGCTGCATCTCGTTCTGCTCCATTTTCCGCAGGTCGAGCAGCTGGTTGGTGAGGGTGAGCAGGCGGTCCGTATTGGCCTGGATGGTGAGCATTTCCTTTTCCGCCCTGGGCGTGTATTCTTTCTCGGCGATCAGCTTGTCCAGCGGCATCTTGATGAGGGTCAACGGGGTGCGTATCTCATGGGTGATGTTGGTGAAAAAGTTGATCTTGGCATCGTAGATCTCTTTCTTTTTCCGGATCTCGAGGCTGTTGCGGTGCCGGTCCTGTTCGCGCCTGCGTCTCAGTTCGGTCTGGTAGACGGCCAGTCCGGCGAGGGAGGCCAGCAGGAGCAGGTAGAGGATCCTGGCCGTGTTGCTGAGCAGGGGAGGCGCCAGGATCTCGAAATCCAGGCCCGCGCTCGAGCCGGGGCCGTCCGTGCCGAGGATGCTCACGTCAAATCGGTAGCGCCCGGGTCGCAGGCCGGAGATATTGGCCTGGTTGTCGGTCGTCGTGGTGGAAATGATCTGGCGGCCCCCTCTTTTCAGCGAATAGACGTAGGTAACCTGCTGCATGATGGAATACATCGGGGCGGCGTAGGAGATGGACAGGAGGGAGGCGTCGCGGGACTTGACCCGTACCCGTTCGGTCTTGAGCGTGGAGCGGCCGTCCTCGTGCAGCGGCGTTATCCGGCCGGCGCCGCGCGCCTCGATGTGCGTGATGTAGACGGGGTACTCGAGGATGTCCTTTTTCATCTTGGAGGGGGAGAGGGCCACCATGCCGTTGGTGTTGCCCAGGTAGAGCCTGCCGCTGCGGGTGGACAGGACCGCCCCGTAGCAGAACTGGCTGCCGAGGATCCGCTGCCGGTCGAAGATGAAGTCCTGTATGTCCAGGGTGTTGCCGTCGATGCGGGCGATGCCGCGCGTGGTGGAGATCCATATGATCCCCTCTTCATCCTCGGCGGCGGCACAGGTGACGTTGGTCCTCAGCCCCTCGTCGCGCGTGATGGCGTGCAGACGCAAAGCGGAAAGATCCGGATCGGGATCCGAGTAGCAGAGTCCGCCTCCTTCCGTGGTGATCCAGATCCGGTGGCGGCTGTCCTCAAAGAAGGAGGTGATGCGGTCGGCGGTCAGTCCGGATCCATGGCCGGTCGCGGTGAGGTGGGAGAGCAGCCGCCCGTCCGCATCGTAGCAGAACAGGCCGTTGCCGTAGGTTCCGATCCGGTTCCGGCTGTCCTGGAAGAGCGTGTGGATGAAGGCCGGACAGTCCGGATCCGCGGGCAGGAACCTGTCGCTCCCGGGATCGTATGCGAACAGCCCCTTCATCGTTCCGGTGAACAGCCGTCCGTCCGCGGTGAGCAGGCCGGTTCCCGTGCTATAGCCCGGGATGTCGTAATGCTTGCGAACGGCGCGGCGCCTGAGGTCGAAGCGGTACACTCCCTTGCCGAAAGTGTGGATCCACATGTCGTTTCCGTCCATGGTGAGGTCCTGCATGTTGAGGTCCGGGACGATTTCGTAGTTGATGCCCCGGGAGCCGTCGGCGCCGAAACAGTTGAGCCCGCCGTCTTCGGTGCAGAACCAGATGTTGCCTTCCGGGTCGGACTCGATCGAACGGACGATCGTACCCTTCATGGAACGGGGGCTCGGATTCTGGTAGTAGAGACGGAATTCGTCCGCGTTGTCCTCCCAGAAATTCAGGCCTTTGTAGTAGGTGCCCACCCATACGTTGCCCGATTTGTCCTTCGCCAGGCTGGTGATGTAGTTGGCGGAGAGCGAGTGCGGCTCGTATTCGTCATGGAGGAGCGACGACACATCTCCGCTTTCCTGGTGCTTGATGAACAGGCCGTCGTTGGTGCCGATCCAGTATTCTCCAGGTCTGCGCTCGAGCAGGTGGCGGATCTCGCGGCCGCCGGAGGAGAAGACAGGCGTGCTCCGGAGCGTGGACGTGTCGATCAGCAGGACGTCCCCGTCGGAGGTGGAGGCGAGCAGGCGTCCGTTCGAGGCTGGCAGGATCTGGGACAGGCTCCGCGGGAAGTCCATCCGGTCGAAGCGGTCCCGGAGCTTGTCGTACAGGTGCAGGGAGCCGTCGGAGAGGATGACCCACAGGGCGTCGTAGGCATCGATTGCGATCCGGGAGGGCGTGCTCCCCTCGAAGGGATATTCCGTCGTGGCCCCGGAGGTCTTGTCGTAGCGGTACAGACAGTCTCCCGTGTACCAGATGCCGCCCTTGAGGTCGGGAACAAGGTCGAAAGTGAGCGAGCGGCCCATCCGGTCCAGGGATCCCATGCGCCCGGAAAGGGGGTCGTACCAACCTATGCCGACCGGGGTTGCGTACCAGATCATCCGGTCCTCATCCTCCTTGATGACCATGGCGGCGAGGTTGGTCAGCTTGTCCGGGGTGGTGTCCGTCATCATCTGGAAGTCGTAGCTGTCGTAGCGGCACAGTCCGTCCCGCGTGCCGACCCACAGGAAGCCGTAACTGTCCTGGAAGGTGCAGTGGATGGTATTGGAGGGCAGGCCCTCGTAGGTGGTAAAGTGGACGAAGTAGTAGTATGACGCCGCCCGGATCGGTGCAGAGACCAGGCTTAACAGCAAAAACGGGATCAGAAGTCGTTTCATTTAGGGGTGAGTGTGCAATAATACATGTGGCGATGGCAAGATACGAAAAAGAATCTTCAAAATCCGGTCATTTCCTTTCGAAAATCATTCGCTTTCAATTTGTTTCCACGGGCGCTCCGGGAACTTTCGACCCGTGACGGATTATTGAACGCTTTTATTGAAAATTTGAAAATAGACGCAGATTATTCTGTATACTTTTGTTCGCCGGGTGGCGTGAACGTCCCGGCCTGAAAAGAAAACCCAATTACTCTAACCAAATTACTTATTATGATTAAACAATGGATTGCTTTGGCAGCGACGGTCGTCGTGACCGTTGCTGCGAGTCTCTTGGGCACGAGCTCCGCTTTTGCCCAGGACGGCGCCATCAGCGGCAAGGTCGTGGATGCCGGCGGACAGCCGGTCATCGGCGCGGCCGTGATGGTGCCCGGCACGACGACCGGCGTCACGACGGACATCAACGGTAACTTCATCCTCCGTGTTGCCCCCGGCACGACGCTGGAGATCTCCAGCATCGGTTACGTCACCGTCCGCGTGACTGCGGCCAACAACATGACCGTCACGCTCGAGGAGGCCGCCGAGATGCTCGAAGAAACCGTGGTGATCGGCTATGGCGTGCAGCGCAAGAGCGACCTGACCGGCTCCGTGGCTTCGGTGCGCTCCGAAGACCTGCAGAACCGTTCGACCCCCGACGCCGCCGCCGCCCTCCAGGGTAAGGCTGCCGGCGTGCAGATCCTCAACAACTCCGGTCGTCCGGGTGCAGGTGCCGAGATCCGCGTCCGCGGCTATTCCTCCAACTCCGGCAACATCGGACCGCTCCTCATCGTGGACGGTCTGAAGGTCGACAACATCCAGTACCTCGATCCTTCCATGATCGAGTCCATGGAAGTCCTGAAGGACGCTGCTTCCGCAGCTATCTACGGTGCCCAGGCCGGTAACGGTGTTGTGCTCATCACCACCAAGCAGGGCAAGGACGGCAGTTCTTCTATTACCTATGATCTGAAGATGACGAACCAGCGCCTTGGCAAGAAGGCCGAACTGCTCAACGCCACCGATTATATCGCGATGCAGAAGGCTATCGGCAACCTCAACGACGACATCATCAAGTCCAACCGTTGGGATGGCAAGGACCACAACTGGTATGACGCCGTGTTCAACCCCAGCTGGAGCCAGCAGCACGCCATCACCTTCCAGGGCGGCAACAAGAGCGGCCACTTCTTCACTTCCCTCAACTATCTGAATAATGATGGTATCGTGGTCGGCAAGAAGGACGTGTACAAGCGTCTGACCGCCCAGATCAACGCCGACTACCAGATCAAGAAATGGCTTCAGGTTGGCACCAACAACTCCATCGAAAGGTGGTCCACTTCCCAGGTCTCCGAGGGTTACGGTTCCGCGCTGAACTCCATGATCTCCCTGGATCCGCTGACCCCGGCTTACTACAGCCGCGTGGAGGATATGACCGGCGCCATGCAGGCCAAGTATGCCACGAATCCGGATCTGATCTATCGCGACCCGGACCACAACAACGACTTCTACGCTTCCTCCGCCTTCTATCTGGAGGCCACCGGCAACCCGCTGCTGCAGCGTTCCCGCAAGGATGAGAGCAATAGCGGTATCACCGTCCGCGGAACCCTCTTCGCCAACTTCACCCCGTTTGCGGGCTTCACCTTTACTTCCCGTTTCGGTTACCGGATCAGCCAGAGCGCTTCTCACAGCTACAACGCTCCTTACTATGGCGGTAACGACATGGCCAAGGATGACAATTACAGCATCTCCGCCAACATCAACACCGGTTACTACTACCAGTGGGAGAACTTCGCCAACTACAGCCGCAACTTCGGTAAGCACTATATCAACGCGATGGCCGGTATGTCCTATGTCGAGAACAACTGGGACAACGCCTCCATCTCCGCCCAGAGCACCGATCCGCTGCGTGCCTACGAGCCGAACTTCCGCTACATCGACTATCTCAAGTCCGACGTTACGAAGACGACGGGCAACGCCCCCGGCAAGGCAGTCAACATGTCCTACTACGGCCGTTTGATCTACACCTTCGACGACCGCTACAGCCTGCAGGCCAACTTCCGTGCCGATGCGTTCGACTCCTCCAAGCTCTCCGAGCAGGTGCGCTGGGGCTACTTCCCCTCCGTGTCCGCCTACTGGACTGTCAGCAACGAGTCCTTCTTCAAGGACAACATCAGCAAAGACATCCTGAGCTTCCTGAAGTTCCGCGCCAGCTGGGGCCGCAACGGTAACGTTGACATCCTCAACAACTATCCTTACGCCTCGACCATCTCCCTGAATTCGCAGTGGTATCAGTACAGCCCGGGTGAGGGCACGCTAACCTACGGTTCCGGTCCGACCAGCATCGCCAACCCCGGCCTCCACTGGGAAATCTCCGAGCAGCTGGACTTCGGCTTCGACGCCCGACTGTTCAGCAACCGCCTGACCTTCGGCTTCGACTGGTTCAAGAAGAACACCCGTGACCTCCTCGTCCAGGTGACGCCGCGTCCGGAGCTGGGTGTCAAGAACAGCTACCAGAACGCTGGTAACGTGCTCAACACCGGTCTCGAGTTCGAACTCGGCTGGAAGGACACCATCGGCGACTTCAGCTACAGCATCAACGGCAACCTCTCCACCCTGCACAATGAGGTCACTGACCTGCACTTCTCCGTGCCCCGCATCGAGGAGACCCCGGTCAGCGGCTTGAACAACCAGAACCGTTCCGCTTTCGAGATCGGCTACCCGATCTGGTACTTCATGGGTTACAAGTATGAGGGCGTGAATCCCGAGAACGGTATGCCTCGCTATATGACGGCTTCCGGCGAAATCAAGGAAGGAAGCCCCGGCGACGACGACAAGTACTTCTACCTTGGCAAGCCGATTCCTGACGCCACCTACGGCCTCACGGTCAACCTGGCCTGGCGCAACTTCGACTTCACGATGTACGGCACCGGTACCATCGGCAACGATATCTTCACCCTCATGTGGAGTGCCGACCGTACCCAGGGCAACACCCTCAACTACTTCTGGAAGAACTCCTGGACGGAGAGCAACAAGAATGCCCCCCTGCCGAACATGTCCAATGTCGCAAAAGACTGGAAGTTCTGGAGTTCCAATGCTGCCATGTTTGACGGTTCCTTCTTCAAGATCAAGCAGATCCAGCTCGGCTACACCCTGCCGCAGAACCTGACCAGGAAGGCTGCTGTCGACAACCTCCGCGTCTACGTCTCCCTCGACGACTACTTCACCTTCACCAAGTACCCGGGCGCCGATCCTGAGACGGCTACCACCGGACGTGCGAAGGCTATGGGGTATGACTCCGGTACCTATCCGACCATGAAGAAGATCATCTTCGGCGTCAACCTCACTTTCTAATCCCATAAAGAATGATTGATATGAAAAAGATATTGATTCCTGCTCTCCTCCTTGTCGCGGCTTTCTTCACGGCCTGCAACCCGGACCGTCTTGAGATCCCGCAGAAGGGTGTCGTGCTCACGGATGCCTTCTACAATACCGACGAGGACTGCGAAGGTGCCATGGTCGCCGCTTATCAGGGCATTCTGTACAATGTCTGTACGGAGGAAGGTGCTTCCATTTATGCGCCTTACCGTGCCTGCTTCGACCTCCCGGGTGATGACATGTACGCCGCCGGTTCCAACTACGGTGACAACGACTTCATGCGCGAGATGAACGAGTTTACCTTCGGCCCCAACACGGCCGTGCTGGTCAACTGCTACAAGAACATCTTCTACGCGATGTACTATTCCAACATCGTGATTGATAAATTCAAGAATGGCCTTCCCAACGGTGGCCAGACCGCTACGACCAAGCGCTGCGTGGCCGAGGCCCGCGTGCTCCGTGCCTGGATGCAGCTGATGCTCACCATCGGCTGGGGCTGCCCGCCGCTGGTGGACCACCTGCTCGAATATGATGAGGAGCTCTATCGTTGCGACGAGGATCCGAACAATCCGAAGACCCACGAGCAGATGCTCGAGTGGTGCGCCAAGGAGTGCGAGGCCGCCCTGCCTGACCTGACCGAGCGTCAGGGCCCGAACGACAAGGCCGGTGCCGTCAAGGCCACCAAGGGCTTCGCCTACGCCATCGCCGGCAAGGCTTACCTGTTCGCAGGCAAGTATGCCGAGGCCAAGGCTGCCCTCAAGAAGGTCATCGAGTCCGGCAACTACAAGCTGGTCCCGAGCGATCGCTGGGTGGAGAACTTCCACGCCAACGGCGACGCCAACGAGGAGAAGGTCTTCGAACTGAACTTCGAGAACACCGCCGGTCTGGGCTGGGGTGACATCACCTTCCGCACCACCTGGATGGAGACCAACATCTGGGGTTGGCGTGCCGACCACTTCGTCGCTGGCGGCGAAGGCGAGGTCTCGAACAATCCTTGGACGATCAAGACCATGAACGACGGCTGGGGCGGCCTCGGCGTGCCCAAGTACTTTGCCGACGAGTGGCTTGCCAACGACGGTCCCAACTCCGTCCGCTTCAAGAACTCCCTGATCCACATCGACGATGTGGTGTACAACACCAACTACGGCCACGCTGTGGATGCCCTGACCCTCGAAGAGAAGCAGCAGAGCAAGGCCTTCGGTATCAAGCCGTCCGGTCTCTACGGCCAGTCCTTCTACCTGGCCCAGAAGCAGGCCATCAATCCGTTCATCGACGGATGGTATCCCGGTGCCAACCAGCGTTTCAACAACTTCGTCATCATGCGCTACGCCGAGGTGCTGCTGATGTATGCCGAGGCCTGCGCCCAGACCAACGATCCCGACGGTCTCCAGTACCTCAACGAGATCCAGAAGCGTGCCGGTTCCGCACATGTCAGTACGGCCCTTACCCTGGACGAGGTCAAGAAGGAGAAGAAGTTCGAGCTCTGGCTCGAGATGTGCCGCTGGCCGGATATGGTCCGCTGGGGCGATCTCGACAAGGCTGCCCAGGCCGGCTCCGATGTGCCTGTCCTGTATGACAAACTGTTCCGTGCCCCGCAGGGCGGCGACCAGAATGTCATCTGGGAGCATGGCAGCGAGGCTAACAGCCGCTTCTACACGGTTTCTACGCACGAGGCCAAGGACAACGGTCTGCCCGTTGGCTATGTGGCCGGCAAGGAGTACTTCCCGTTCCCGGATATCTCCAAGCGCCAGAACCCGCAGCTCAACCAGCTCCCTTATTGGGGCGGCGGCGCTCAGTAATAAGCGTATTCAGACTTATCTATGATAGACCTTGGGAGGCGCCCTATGATGAGGGACGCCTCCCTTTTTTATTCTACGGGAAATGATTATATTTGTTTGTTATTGAAAAACTGACATGAAGATGAAATCCCTTCCCTGTTTTCTGACTGCCGCGGCCCTGCTGCTCTGCACGGCGGGGTTCGCCCAGATCCTGCCGGGCGAGCAGGCGCCGCCTGCGACGCCCGGCCAGCACAACTTTGGCGGTTTCCAGTCCGCTGCGCCGCGCGACACGGCCGGCATGGCCGCTATGATGCGCGCCCGCATGGCTGCGATGAACCAGATCCGCACCGTCCCCTTCGAGGAGCTCGCGATGAGCGATCCGTACATCCTCGCGGACGAGGCCACGAAGACCTACTACCTGACCTCCTCCGGCGGACGGATGTACAAGAGCACCGACCTCAAGACCTGGACGGGACCCTATAATATCATAGATATCAAGGGCTTGTGGCTCGAGCGGGCGGGATTCGCCGCCGCGGCGGAGATCCACAAGATCGGGGACTACTATTACTACGCGGGCACGTGGAGCGACCATTCCGACCTCATCCAGCAGGTCCCGCGCCGCTACAATGTGCCGCACAACCAGACCTATCTGCTGCGCTCCGAAAGCCCCGAGGGCCCGTATACCTCCTTTGCGATCACCCCGGGCTATGATTACCAGCCCCGCGAATGGGACTGCATCGACGGCACGCTCTACGAGGAGGACGGCAAGATCTACATGGTGTTCGTCCACGAGTGGACGCAGCTGATCGACGGCACGATGGACTACATCGAGCTGGCACCGGACCTGTCCTATACCGTGTCGCCGCGTCCCGTGACCATGTTCCGCGCGAGCGAATCGCCCTGCTGCGGCGAGATGAACGGCCTGGGCGAGGCCACCTTCGGGCTCAAGATGCCCGGCTGGGTGACCGACGGTCCGCAGATGTTCCGCACGCAGACGGGCCGCCTGGGTATGCTCTGGTCCACCTGGGGCGAGGGCCGCTACCTGCAGGCCGTCTGCTATTCCGAGTCCGGCAAGATCGCCGGTCCGTGGGTGCAGGAGCCGGAGCCCTTCCTGGGCAACAATTCCGGCCACGGCATGCTCTTCCGTACCTTCGGGGGCAAACTCCTGTATGTGGTGCACCATGCGGAGGGCGACGGCCCCCGCAAACCGCAGTTCTGGGAAGTGGACGACAGCGGGGACAAACTTGTGCTCCTGAAGAGGTGGAATCCGTAATTTTTGTATCTTTGCGACCATGGAGATTTCCAAGCGCGCACAAAATATGCCTTCTTCCCCGATCCGGAAGCTGGCTCCCTACGCCGATGCGGCCAAACGCAATGGCGTACACGTCTATCATCTGAATATCGGCCAGCCCGACATCAAGACCCCGCAGTGCGGCCTGGATGCCCTGAAGAATGTGGACCGGACCATCCTGGAGTACAGCCCCTCGGACGGCTATCTTTCGCTTCGCACCAAGATGGTGCAGTATTATGCCGAGTATGGGATCTATCTCTCCCCGGAAGAGATCATCGTGACCACAGGCGGTTCCGAAGCGGTGCTTTTCGCCTTCCTGGCCTGTCTGGAGCCGGGCGACGAGGTGATCGTGACCGACCCGTTCTACGCCAACTACATGGCGTTCGCCATCTCGGTCGGGGCCGTGATCAAGAGCGTGAAGACAAGCATCGAAGATGGTTTCCGGCTGCCTTCGGTGGAGGCGTTTGAGGAGCAGATCACCCCGCGCACCAAGGCCATCCTCATCTGCAACCCCAACAATCCGACGGGCTATCTTTATACCCGCAAGGAGATGCAGCGCCTGCGCGACATCGTGAAGAAGCACAAGCTGTACCTGTTCAGCGACGAGGTCTATCGTGAGTTCATCTATACGGGCATGCCCTACATTTCCGCTTTCCACATGGACGGGATCGAGGAAAACGTGGTCCTGTTCGATTCCGTGTCCAAGCGTTATTCCGAGTGCGGCATCCGCATCGGCTGCCTGTGCACCAAGAACAAGCAGGTGCGCGATGCGGTGATGAAATTCTGCCAGGCCCGCCTGTCCCCGCCGCTGCTCGGCCAGATCGTTGCGGAAGCTTCCGTGGGCGTGCAGAAGGAGTATCTCCAGGGCGTATATGAAGAATATCTGGAGCGGCGCAATTTCCTGATCGACGGACTCAACAAGATCCCCGGCGTGTATTCGGCCATCCCGATGGGAGCGTTCTACACGATGGCGAAGCTTCCTGTGGATGATGCGGAGAAGTTCTGCATCTGGTGCCTGAGCGAATTCCAGTACGAAGGTGCCACGGTGATGCTGGCGCCGGGCGCCGGCTTCTATACCGAGCCGGGAGAGGGACGCCAGGAGGTGCGGATCGCGTACGTTCTCTGCAAAGAGGACCTCGCCCGTGCCCTCGTCATCCTCCAGAAAGCTTTAGAAGCCTACCCCGGCCACATTTAAGGCGCTTCCCGTCCATCGGGGGACTAGCGGCCGGCGACGGCGTCGATCTCGACGCGGGCGCCGCGGGGGAGGGCGGCGATCTGGTAGCAGACGCGCGCCGGCTTGTCGTCCGGGAAGAATTCCGCGTAGACGGCGTTCATGGCGCCGAAATCGGCGATGTCGGCGAGCAGCACCGTGGTCTTGACGATGTCGCCGTAGCCGAGGCCGGAAGCGGCGAGGATGGCGCCCAGGTTGCGCAGCGCCTGGCGTGTCTGCGCCTCGATGCCTTCGGGCATCCGGCCGCTTGCGGGGTCCACCGGCAGCTGGCCGGACAGGTAGAGGGTGCCGTTCAGCTCCACGGCCTGGGAGTAAGGCCCGATGGCCGCAGGGGCGTCGGGGGTGGCGATGATCTTTTTCATGTTTCGCTGTTGAATATTTTGTCGAACAGGAGGCGGAGGCGCTGCTCGTCGGAGATCAGGGCGCGGAGTTGCCCGAGCTTCTCCGCGTTGGGCGATTCCGGGATCCAGAGCTTGAGGTAGCCTCCGGCGGCGTATTTCTCGTGGAGGTGCTCCAGGGTGCGCTGCCAATGGGTTTCGCGCTCCGGTGAAGGGTAATGGGCGAGGCCGTACTGGACCGTGCGCCGCACAATGGTCTCCGGCTCGATCTGCCGGTCCGCTTCGGCGATGATGCGCCCGTAGATGCTGCGCGGATCGTGGTCCAGTGAGGCACGGTGGTCCTCGGCGGCCTGGGCGATGATCTCGACCTGCTCCGGGGAGAACCAGTGGGGGAGCATCGGATCCTCCCGGATGATGCGCCCGGAGACGAGGTGGTGCGTGGCGCGGTCCTCGCAGAGCCCTGTGTCATGGAAGGCGGCGGCGACATAGACCATCTCATGGTTTACGGGATAATAGGCCGCCAGGGCGAGGGCGTCGCGGATGACCCGCTCTGCGTGCGGCCGGCGGTGCGCCTTGTCGAAGGCGTCGTAGCGGGGTAGGATTTCCGCTTCGACGTAGCTGTGCAGCTCCGGGTATTCCATCATGCAGCGAAGATACGAAGTTTTTTTGCATCTTTGCGGTATGAAACGTCTGATTCTTGTCGCTGCGCTGCTGCTGTCGGGTTTGTCCGCCCTGGCGGGGGAGCCGTTTTTCTGCCTGCAGACGGGCCGCACGCTCTATTATGAGCGCACCAAGCCGTTCGGCGGCAGGCTCGAACGAACCACCACCATGCGCATCGGAGCCGTGACGTCTTCCGGATCGGGCCGCCATGTCGAGTACCTCTTTCTTTTACAGGGTCCCGACGGGAAGGATCTCTATGGCGGAGAAGCCCCGATGTCCACGGAGATCGCCGCTGACGGCAGCGTGCAGGTTGACGTGGGGGCCCAGCTGGCCGCCGTGCTGCACAACCTGTTCCCGAACGCGACCCTGCGATCGGAAGGCAGGCCCGCCGTCCTCCCGGCCGTGATGAGGCCCGGCGACAGGCTCCCGGACGCACACTGCAGCGTGTCCACGGGCATGCTGACCTACACGGTCGATATCACGGAGCGCGAGGTGCTCCGCGAAGAAAGCATCAACGTCCCGGCAGGCTGCTTCGACTGTGTGGTCGTGCGTGAGCACAAGGTGGAGCGGGGGCCCGGACGCAACCGGAACACTTTCTCCGACAGCTGGTATGCGCCGGGCGTAGGTTACGTCCGCCACGACACTTACGACAGGAATATGCGCCTGGATACGACGGAAGTCCTGAAAAAATATTAAATTTGCAGGATTGAGCGTCCAAACCATGAAAAAGACCGTCC
Source organism: Bacteroidales bacterium (assembly GCA_012744435.1). Classification (GTDB taxonomy): domain Bacteria; phylum Bacteroidota; class Bacteroidia; order Bacteroidales; family UBA932; genus Cryptobacteroides. The sequence continues at coordinate 2,943 of JAAYCA010000062.1, read as the reverse complement.
TGATCTGTCTGCTTCTGCTGGCGCCGCTGGCGCTGGCGGCGCAGGAGATGTCCCGCACCGACAGCGTGGCCCTGCGCCTGGTCGAGGCCGGCTTCGCCAACGTGCGCGCCACCCGGACGGAGGAATTCACGGTCTTCACCGTCGAGAACGACGCCTATAAGATCCCGGCCGAGGGATTCGCCCGGGCCGTTCAGATCGTAGAAGGGGCCGGACTGGACGCCTCCAGGCCGGTCAAGATCATCGGGACGTCCTACAAGGTCCCGGAAGTGACGATCACTTATAACCCGGAGGTCGGCATCTGGCGCACCACCAAGCGTCTCGACGCCGCCTGGGACGCCGTGAAAGGTGAGCCCCTGCTGAACAACTCTTTCGGCAAGACGGATATCAACGTCTATCCCCAGGTCTCCCTGAAGAATTTCATCATCACGCAGGTGTACCAGTCGCTCTGGTCGCTCTGCCCGGCGATCGAGGTCCCGCTCTGGCCGGGCGCCAAATTCAGTTACCAGGTCAAGATCCCCCTCGTGAACGACGGTTACGGCGACATGGAGGCCTGGCCCCATCCGGGTTTCATCACGCTTTCGCAGCGCTTCCGCGACCCATGGCACCTCAATGTCCTGGGCAAGGCCACGGTGGGTATATTCAACGCCAACTATGTCGGCGCCGCCCTGGAGCTCGCCTACTGGTTCCCCAACGAGCGTTTCTGGGTGGATGCGAAACTGGGCGTGCTGGACCTGATCCGTTTCGGGCCTTCTACCCAGTTTATCGAGGGCAAACGCATGAAAGGTCCGCTTCCGGAGTGGCTGGTCGGCTTTTGGATGCATCCCAACGCCAATCCCGACTGGGTCTTCTGCTGGAATGTCGCCTTCAATTATTATTGTCCGGCGCTGCAGACACAGTTCCTGCTGCGGGCCGAGCGTTTTGTCCGCCGGGACTATGGCTTCAAGTTCGAGATGATCCGCCATTTCCGCCGTTGCTCGGTAGGCTTCTATGCGATGAAAGGCCCGGATCCGGCGCAGCATACCAACGGCGGTTTCCGCTTCCAGATATCCCTCCCTCCCTTCCGGCACGTCCGCCGCGGTTATATGCCCCGGATCTCGACCTCCGGCCAGATGGGCATGTCATACAACGCCAACAACGAGCGTTATTATTATAAGGAATTCCGCACGGAAGCGTCGGACAACATTTCCAGCAAGAATCACTTTAATCCTTATTATATAGATGCGGCGGTCAATCGGGATAATCCGGATTATGTCCGGGGCGACAATGCCTTTGTCCGTTGGCTGCTGGGGAAATAATAATTTAAAAAAAATTTGTTTTTTATATTTTTATACGCTACCTTTATAGCTCGTATGGAAGTATGTCCGAACGGGCATGCCGACATATGGTGAGAATTAGAATATTAGTTTAACGTTTAATATTTATTTAAAAGAAATGAAAAAGGTTTTTTTATTCTTTGCGTTAGTAGGTGTATTCACCGCTTGCCAGCCTGAGGACTTGAGGACCATCTTCGAGTCCGCCCCTGCGCAGCTGACGATCAAGGTCGGCAAAGTCTACAATGCCGTCGACGGTAAGGACCTTACCGCTGTGGCTACCAAGGATGCCGATGTCGTCATCGCCGGTACCCCGGCTATCGCCAAGGGAAGCCAGGTAATGAATGCTTCCTATGGTGGCGTGACCGGCAGTGTCACCGTCGAGTATCCCGCCATCCTGGCCGACACCGACCCTGTCACCATCACCGCTGCCGACATCTGGATCCCGGGCAACAAGAACAATTACAAGATCGAGGTCCGCGAAGGTGCAAAAGAAGAGGAAGTTGTTGAAACGGGTCTCCTGAGCGCCCAGAACCATGGCTACAGCCACAACGATTCCATGTGGCTGGAGAATGCGAACGACTATGTCCTGGTTGACACGTACACCTATACGGAGTATGCTGGCAACGAGCTCGTGAAAGACGGTGACACTTATTTCACCGTGATCGACGATGTCTTCGCCGCCGATGTCGAGCTGGCCGCCAACGCCAAGCTGGAGGACAAGATCACCACCACGGAGAAGACCGGTACGGTCAAGGTTTCCGCCTGGGCTCTCTACAACGTTATCAACAAGGTCACCACCACGACCACCACGATGGAGGTTGTCGCCACGCCGGATCCGGCTGGTTCCGCTCCTACCGTGGGCAACAACGGTGTTGTCGGTACTTTCCAGGTCAAGTCGATCCTGGCTATCCCCAACAAGGTCGAGATCGCTCACCCGAGCCACGCTTCCCACTATGTGGCGCCGGTTGGCCATGAAGAAGCTACAGGCCACGGTGTCTATCACGGCACCCACGGAGACGGCAGCAATGCCGGTGGCGGTTTCGCTGAAGCTGAATAATCCCATCCCTCCTAGTGTCAAACGAAATTAAAAGATTATAGATATGAAACTCAAAGCACTTGCATTGTCTATCGCTTTTGCGGCCGGCATGTTCGCCGCAAACGCTCAGACGGCTACGAAGGGAAATGATGTCTTCGTCGGTCTCGGTGGGGGAATCATCTCCACGCTCAACGAGGGTTTCAATACCCCTGCTTTCTACGGCAACATCATGGTCGGTAAGTATATCACGCCGGTCTGGGGTGTCCGTGCTGTCATCGGCGGTCCTTTCCAGACCCTTGACCAGAAGGCTGGCAATGCCCAGAACTATACGGACAAGGACGGCAACCTCCAGCCGAACTACTTCAACAAGAACAAGCTCTTCGGCGAGCTGAACGTCGACGCTTTGTTCAACATCTCCAACCTCTTCGCTGACGACCTGGCCAAGTTCGATGTCTATGCCTTCTTGGGCCCGACCATGAACTTCTCTTCCGTCGGCACCGAGTTCGCCGCCGCCGCCAACCAGAATTCCATGGCTGTCCGCGTCGTTGAGCCCAATCCGGATCCCCTTAAGGTCCGCGTCGGCGCCACCGCCGG
>JAAYCA010000061.1 GCA_012744435.1 Bacteroidales bacterium | reverse complement strand
TACACCGGTTCGATACGCATCACCATGCCGGCATCGCCGCCATAACTGTAGTCATCCACGTTCTTGCGGGGGCCTATGCCGTATTTCCGGAGATTGTGGACCCGGATGTCAACCAGGCCCTTGCGGATGGCGCGCCCCACGATGGAGTGGGCGAGGGGGCTCTCCAGCAGCTCCGGGACGACGGTGAGGATGTCGATTCTCATATCGGAAAGTTTTGTCCTGCAAAATTACCCTTTTTATTTTATTTTAGTATATTTGTAAGTTATAACTAATCTATAACTGTGATATTATGAGCGAAAACGTCAATCCTGAAGAGATCCGCCAGGTCCTTTCAGATGTAGAAGGCCAGATGGACCCCACCCCCGTGGAGGCTCCCGTCGCTGCTGAAGCGGCACCCGAGTCTCCCGCGCCGGAGGCCTCCACCGTCGAACAGACTCCGATCGTAGAAAAAATAGAAGAACAGGCCCCCGAAGCCGAGCCCGAAGCCGAGCCCGAAGCCGCTGAGCCGGAGGTCGCGGAAGAAGCCGCTGCCGAGGCCGCTGAGCCCGAAGCTGAGCCCGAGGCTCCGGCGGACCGTCCGCTGGCCGCCGTGGCCGACAAAGTGGAAAGCTTTGCGGACAAGACGCTTTCCGAGCTTTCCGACCTGTTCGTACAGCTCAAGGACAGCGCGGAGCGGATGTCCCGCTCCAAGGAAGCCGAGGCCATCAAGTCGGCTTTCTACAAGTTGCTGGGCCGCCTGAAGAGCGAGAGCGGCGTTTCCGCAGAGACGGAGTCCAGCCAGGACAATCCTTTCGAAGCCGTGGAGCAGAATTTCAAGGCGCTGTATGCCGACTACAAGAAGGAACGCGCCGAATATAACAAGCAGCAGGACGCGCGCAGGGAGGAGAATCTGGAGAAGAAACAGGCCATCATCGAGGAGCTCAAGGCGATCGTTGAGAGTCAGGAGGATGTCAGCGCCCAGTTCCCGGCTTTCCGCGAACTCCAGAACCGCTGGAGGGAGGCGGGCCCCGTGCCGGCTACGGCATTCCGGAACATCAATGATACATACCAGTTCTATGTGGAGAAGTTCTACGACATGGTCAAGATCAACCGGGACCTGCGTGACCTGGACTTCCGCAAGAACCTCGAGGCCAAGCAGGCTTTCTGTGAGGCTGCCGAGAAGCTTGCCGAGAACGAGAATGTCGTGAACGCCTTCCACGAACTGCAGAAACTGCACGAGCAATGGAAGGAATTCGGCCCCGTGGCCAAGGAATTCCGCGAGGACATCTGGAACCGTTTCAAGGCGGCGACCGCCGTGGTCAACAAGCGCTATCAGTCCCATTTCGAGGGTCTGAAGGAGCAGCAGGCGGAAAACCTCGTGAAAAAGACGGCCCTGTGCGAGCGTACCGAGGAGATTGCCGCACGCGAGATCAGCGGCTCCGGCGAGTGGAACGCCGCGTCCAAGGAGATCGAGGAGATCCAGGCCGAGTGGCGCCGCATCGGCTATGCCACCAAGAAGGAAAACCAGCGGATTTACGACCGCTTCCGTGCTGCCTGCGACGCATTCTATTCCCGCAAGCGGGAGTTCTATGCCGGCATCAAGGACAGCATGAACGAGAACCTCGACAAGAAGCTCTCCCTGATCGAGCAGGCCGAGGCCCTGAAGTCCAGTACCGAATGGAAGAAGACCACCGACCAGTTCATTGCCTTGCAGAAGCAGTGGAAGGAGATCGGTGCCGTGCCGCGCAAGAAGTCCGAGGCGCTCTGGAAGCGCTTCCGGGGCGCATGCGACGAGTTCTTCGCCGCCCGCGACGCCAATGCCGGCAAGGATAACGACTTCTATGGCAACCTCAAGGCCAAGCGCAAGGTCATCGAGGATATCCAGGCTTATGAACCCGGCGAGGATGCCGCAGCCAACGAAGAGGCGATGCGCGGCTTTGCCGATCGCTGGCAGGCTATCGGCCACGTTCCCTTCAAGGAGAAGGATGCCGTGGGCCGCGCCTACCGCGATGCGATGCAGGACAAGTTCCCCGGCTATTCCTCCCAGCGGGGAGCCCCGCGCGGCGCCCGAGCCCCGCGCAGCCCCAAGGATGCCTTGATCGAGAAGTACAACCGTCTGCAGCAGGACATCACCACCTACGAGAATAATATCGGATTCTTCTCCGCATCGAAGAACAGCGAACCGCTGATCCGGCAGATGGAGGAGAGGATCGAGCATGCCAAGGCCGAGTTGAAGGAATTGGAGGCGCAGATTCGGACGGCCGAGGAGGGCGCTGAGTAATGGACAAGAATTCTGTTATCGGCTTCATCCTGATTGCCGCCATTTTTATCGGCTTCTCTGTTTTCCAGTCCAGGCAAATGCGCAAGCAGGCTGAACTGCAGGCGCAGCTGGACTCCGTGGCGCTGGCCCAGTCCGTAGAATCGCAGCTTGCCGAAGCGGAGCGTACCGCCTCGCTGCCCGACAGCCTGCAGACCCTGCCCGGCAACATCCAGGCCATCTACAAGGATTCTTTGCTGGAGGCGGCATCCCATGCGGAAGCGCAGATCGTGGCCCTGGAGAATGAGAAGATCCGTGTCGAATTCACGACCAAGGGAGCCCAGCCGTATTCGGCGCTGGTCAAGGATTATACGAATTTCGACGGTTCGCCGCTGTATCTGTTCCGTGCCGGCGGGTCGGAGTATTCCTTCAGTGTGTACACAGGGGAGTATATCCGCACGCGGGATTTCAATTTCGAGCTTGCGGAGCGTACGGACAGCACGGTGGTCATGCGCCTGGGCTTCGCCGGAGGCGGATACATCGAGCAGAAGTACACGCTCCACGCCGACAGCTACCAGGTGGACAACCTGCTTTCCTTCGTGGATATGCAGGACGTCATCCCGCGCAACGTAAGTGCGCTGGACATGGATTTCGGACTCACCGTCCCGCGCATGGAGAAAGGTTACAAGAACGAATCCCAATACTCCAAGCTGGACTACTATTTCGAGGGGGACAAGAAACCGGTCGAGATCGGCCGCGGCCGCAACGCCTCGCGCCGGGTGGACTCCAAACTCAGCTGGTTCGCTTTCCAGCAGCAGTTCTTCTCTGCAATCGTGCGCGCCCCGCAGCAGTTCGCTTCCGGCGAGCTCGGGGTTAATTTCTTCCCGGAGGACGATGCGGACCGCAACCTGATGGCCTGCAGCGCGCAGATGCGCCTGGACCTGCCCGCCGGCGGCAACGGGAGCATTCCGTTCGAGTTCTATTTCGGCCCTAACCACTTCAAGACCCTTAAGGCCATCGGGCACAAGTTCGAGAAGATCATTCCGCTGGGCGGCTGGCTCGTGGGCTGGTTCACGCGCTATGCGATCATCCCGATGTTCGACCTGTTCCATCGATTCATCTCCAACTTCGGCCTGATCATTCTGCTGATGACCCTGGTTATCAAGCTGGTGGTCTTCCCGCTGACCTACAAGTCCTTCTCCTCTTCCGCCAAGATGAGCGCCCTGAAGCCCGAGCTCGACAAGATCAATGCGAAGTATCCCAATGCGGACAACCAGCAGGAGATGATGAAGAAGCAGCAGGCCACGATGGACCTGTACAAACGGGCGGGCGTGAGTCCGATGGGCGGCTGCCTGCCGACCCTGCTCACCTTCCCGATCCTGTGGGCCATGTTCCGTTTCTTCCCAGCCTCCATCGAGCTGCGTCAGCAGCCGTTCCTGTGGTGCAAGGACCTGTCGGCCTATGACTCGATCATAGACTTCGGGACGCGGGTGCCGATCTTCGGCGACCACATCTCCCTGTTCGCCCTGTTGATGGCGGTCACGATGTGGCTGTACTCCAAGATGACGATGAGCAACCAGACCGCGGCGAACGACCCGAGCGCCTCGTCGATGCGCTTCATGAGCGTATGGATGATGCCGATCATGATGTTCTTCATCTGCAACAGCCTCTCCGCCGCGCTCAGTTACTACTACCTGCTGTCCCAGCTCATCTCCATCGTGCAGACCTGGGCCATCCGCAAATCCATCAACAAGGACGAAATCCTGGCGAAGGTGCGGGCCTCGGAGGGCAAGCCGCTGCCGAAGAGCAAGTGGCAGCAGCGCCTCGAGGAAGCCCAGAAAATGCAGGAGCAGCAGATGCGGCAGCAGCAGAGGAGACGCTAGCATAGATAATGATCAAAGAAAGCATCATAGCAATACGCGGACAACTGCCACCTGGGGTCAAACTGGTGGCAGTTTCCAAATTCCACCCCGAGCAGGCCATCCGGGAGGCATATGCCGCCGGGCAGCGCGTCTTCGGGGAGAACCGTCCGCAGGAGTTCGCCGCGAAGGTCGGGGCCCTGTCGGACCTCGACCTGGAGTGGCATTTCCTCGGGCATCTGCAGACCAACAAACTCAAGCTGGTCCTGCCGTACGCCGACCTGGTGGAGTCTGTCGACAGTCTCCACTTGCTGGATGCCGTGCAGGACTGGGGCAAGGCGAACGGCAAGGTCCTCCCGGTGCTGCTGGAGCTGCACATCGGTGCGGAGCAGACCAAGCAGGGCTTCCACGAGGAGGAGGTGCTGGACATCCTCTTCCGGGCGGAGAAATACACCCACATCCGCTTCTGCGGCCTGATGGGGATGGCGTCGCACACCGACAGTGAGGCCGATATCCGTGCGGACTTTGCGCGGATTGCAGATTTCAAGTCTTATCTGCAGGACCTGTTTCCGGAGCTGACGGACTTTCGGGAGTTGTCGATCGGCATGTCCGGCGACTGGCCCCTCGCCCTCGACTACGGCGCCACCATCGTCCGCATCGGAACAGCGATTTTCGGAGAACGTCAGTATTAATTGCTGCCCGCTGCATCCGGCGGCAGTTTGCCCCTTCAGGGCTAAAAATGAACCCTTCGGGAAAAGCCCTGTCAGGGCAAACCGCCGCCCGGCTATTGCAGGCGTGCAGCAGCTTGGCTGGGCGGGCTTTTTGCGAAAGCTTTTCTTTATGCCCGCACAGGCAAGGCTGCTGCTCGCTGCAACTGAAAACTGCCGACGGAGGCGGACAGGCAGCAGGGCATGTCGGAAATAATTGCTATATTTGAAAGATGAAGATACTGATAACGAATGACGACGGGTATGAGGCCGGGGGACTGCTGAGCCTGGTGAGGGTGATGCGGCGTTATGGCGAACTGACGGTCGTCGCGCCCAAGACCCACCAGAGCGGGATGTCGATGGCGGTGTCGATGGGCTACAAGCCCATTGCGGTGAAACATCTGGAGCGGAAGCCGGGCGAGGACTGGTGGTACCTGGACGGCACCCCGGCCAGCTGTATCAAGTTCGGCCTGGACAACGTCCTGTATCCCGGTCGTCCGGACCTGATCGTCAGCGGGGTCAACCATGGCAGCAACGCCGCCACCGCAGCCATTTATTCCGGCACCATCGGTGCCGCGATGGAAGGTGCGGTGAACGGCATTCCTTCCATCGGCGTGAGCCTGGATACCTTCCGCGCCGACGCCGACTTCTCCTGCGTGGAGGAATTGCTGCCGAGCATCCTGGACAAGTTGCTGCCGCAGCTGCAGACGCGTTTCGGCGTCTTCTACAATATCAATTTCCCGTGCCGGCCTGCCGACCGGATCCGCGGGGTCCGCGTCACCCGGATGGGCTATGCCCACTGGGAGCACGAATACCAGGAATACGGCCGTTTCCTCGAGAAGAACGGCCACACGCCCACCGAGGCGGACTGCCGCTATGTGGCACACCGGGAGCCGGACGAGGAGTTGTACGTGATGGCGGGAGACTTCACCGACAACGGCGACAACCCCGCCGATGCCGACCATCTGCTCCTGGAGCAGGGTTACGTGGTCATCACCCCGCAGAACATCGACAACACGGACCTGAGCGAAATCGACAGGCTATGCGCTATTATCTGATCGCCGGCGAAGCTTCCGGCGACCTGCACGGAAGCAATCTCGTCAAGGGGCTTCGCGCCGAAGACCCGGAGGCGGTGCTGCGCTGCCGGGGCGGGGAGCTGATGCAGGCGGCCGGCGCGGGACTGGCAGCCCACTACCGCGAGGGCGCGGTGATGGGCTTTGCAGACGTGCTCGGCAAGGCCGGCAGGCTGCTGCGCGGCCTGCGGGAATGCAAGCGGGACATCCTGGCATGGAAGCCCGACGTCGTGATCCTGATCGACTACCCGGGATTCAACTTCCGGATAGCGGAATGGTGCCATGCACGCGGCATCCGCGTCTTCTGGTACATCGCGCCCAAGACCTGGGCGAGCCGGGCGGGACGCAACCGCAAGCTGAAGGCCTGGGTGGACCGGGTCTTTATCATCTTCCCGTTCGAGGAAAAGTATTTCACGGAGCAGGGCGTCCCTTTCATCTACAGGGGCAACCCCTTGGTGGATGCGGTGGACGCCCACGCATACGTCCGTCCCATGGAGGGGCGCTACATCGCGCTGCTCGCGGGCTCGCGCAAGGGGGAAATCAGCCGGATGATGCCCGTGCTGATGGACACCGTGGACCGGCTCTCATCCCAGCCCGGCTGGGAGGACGTGCGCTTCGTCGTGGCAGGGGCTCCGGCCCGCAGCAAGGCGGATTATGCGCCTTTCATCGCCGGCAGGGAGAAGGTGTCGCTGCTGTTCGGCAGGACCTATGACGTGCTCCGTTTTGCGGATGCGGCCGTCATCAACTCCGGTACGGCTTCGCTCGAGGCCGTGCTCATCGGCACGCCGCAGGTGGTTTGCTGGAACACGTCGCCGCTTACGATGTGGCTGGGCCGCAAAGTCCTGCGCGTGATGGACCATATCCGTTTCATTTCCCTGGGCAATCTGTGCATTGACCGTGCGGCTTTCCGCGAACTGATCCAGGAGGACTTCACGGCTGAAGCCACCTCTGACGAAGTCCGGCGGCTGGTGGAGGATGCTGTTTATCGGGACAGGATGCTGGCGGATTATGCCGAAATCCGGCGCCTGCTGGGCGGCTCCGGCGCCTCCCGCGCCGTGGCGCGGGCGATGATGGAAGAAATCCGGAAAAGGGGTTGATTTTCACGCAAAAAAAAGCTAAATTTGCAGACCTTTATTGAAGGAAGATTCACAAATGATTCATTAACTTTTATATTCATCAACAAATGGTAAAACTTGGTATTAACGGTTTCGGCCGTATCGGCCGTATGGTCTTCCGCGCTGCGGTGCAGAATTTCCCCAATGACATCGAGGTTGTCGGTATCAACGACCTGCTCGATCCCGCTTATCTGGCATACATGCTCAAGTATGACTCCGTCCACGGACAGTTCTGTGGCGACGTCAAGGTCGAGGATGGCAATCTGGTCGTGAACGGCAAGAAGATCCGTGTCACCGCCGAGATGGATCCCGCCAACCTGAAGTGGAACGAAGTCGGCGCCGAGATCGTCGTCGAGTCCACCGGTTTCTTCCTCACCGACGAGACCGCCCGCAAGCACATCCAGGCCGGCGCCAAGAAGGTGATCATGTCCGCTCCGTCCAAGGACAGCACCCCGATGTTCGTCTATGGTGTGAACCACAAGACCTACGCCGGCCAGGACATCATCTCCAACGCTTCCTGCACCACCAACTGCCTCGCCCCTGTGACGAAGGTCCTCAATGACAAGTTCGGTGTCGTCCGCGGCCTCATGACCACGGTCCACGCTGCCACCGCCACCCAGAAGACCGTCGACGGCCCGTCCAAGAAGGACTGGCGCGGCGGCCGCGGCATCCTCGAGAACATCATCCCGTCCTCCACGGGTGCTGCCAAGGCTGTCGGCAAGGTGCTTCCCGAGCTGAACGGCAAGCTCACCGGCATGTCCCTGCGCGTCCCCACCTCCGACGTTTCCTTCGTCGACCTGACCGTGGAGCTCGCCAAGGAGGCCAGCTACGATGAGATCTGCGCCGCCATGAAGGAGGCTTCCGAGGGCGAGCTCAAGGGTGTCCTGGGCTACACCGACGAGGCTGTCGTCTCCACCGACTTCCGTGGCTGCCCCCTTACCTCCATCTTCGACGTCAAGGCCGGTATCCAGCTCGACAAGACTTTCGTGAAGGTCTGCGCCTGGTACGACAACGAGTGGGGCTACTCCAACAAGGTCCTCGAGATGGCAAAGGTCATTGCCTAAAGGCTCAGGTGACTTTTTTTACAAAGGATGGCAGGATTCTGCCATCCTTTTGTTATATTTGTATTTGAAACAACACTAATAACATGAAAAGAGTTATCTTCATAGCCGTCGCCCTGCTGTGCCTGGGCGCGTCTGCATCTGCTCAGCAGCGTACTGCTCCGGAAATGCCGGAATTCACCTTCACCACGGTCAAGGCCAACCCGATCACCTCGGTCAAGAACCAGGCGAGCAGCGGGACCTGCTGGTCCTTCTCCGCCATCAGCTTCCTGGAGTCCGAAGCCATCCGTCTCGGCAACATCAAGGACGAGGCGAAGTATCCCGACTTCTCCGAGTTCTTCGTGGTCGGCACTTCCTATAAGGAGCGCGCCGAGAAGTTCATCCGCCTGGACGGCAAGCTGAATTTCAGCGTCGGTTCCGGCTGCGGCGACGCCCTGGACGTCGTCAAGAACCACGGCATCGTCCCCAACGAGTGCGTGACGGGTGTCAACTACGGCACACCGCTCCCGCAGCAGTCCGAACTGGATGCCGTGCTGCTGAACTATGTGACGGCCGTTTCCAAGAGCCGCAAGCCTTCGACCGCCTGGAAGCGCGGCTTCGCCGCCGTCGTGGACGAGTACTTCGGCAAGGCCCCGGAGACCTTCGTGGTGGACGGCAAGACCTACACGGCCGCGTCCTATCGTGACGCGATGAAGATCAACCCTGACGACTATATCGAGCTGACCTCCTTCACACACCATCCGTTCTACACCTGGTTCGCCCTTGAGGTGGCCGACAACTGGCGCGGCACCCCGTCCTACAACGTCCCGATCGACGAAATGATAGCCGTCCTGGACAATGCGCTCGAGAACGGCTACACCGCCTGCTGGGGTGCCGACGTGAGCCATGACGGCTTCAACCGCCAGGGCCTGGGCATCCTGATCGATCCGACGGCCACCGCCGCCGCTGCAGTCGGCTCCGACCAGGAGCACTGGGTCGGCCGCGAGGAGGGCAAGCCCGCCCCGGTCACGAAGATCGTCGAGGCCGTCCCCACGCAGGAGTCCCGTCAGGAGGAGTTTGACAACAAGACCATGACCGACGACCATGGCATGCACATCTTCGGCATCGCCAAGGACCAGGACGGCAAGAAATACTACATGGTCAAGAATTCCTGGGGCGAGACCGGCAAGTACAAGGGCATCTGGTATGTCACCGAGGCCTTCATGCGTGCCCAGACCCTGGACATCACCATCCACAAGTCCGCCCTTACCAAGGACCTGAAAAAGAAACTGGACATCAGGTAATGTCGCTCCGAAGGCATATTCCGAACGCCATCACCTCGATGAATCTGCTCTGCGGACTCATCGGGGTGGTGTTCGCGCTGCGCTCACGGCTTGACATTGCCTTTTACTGTATGCTGGCGGCGGCCGTCTGTGACTTCCTGGATGGCTGGGCCGCCCGGAAGCTGGATGCCGTCTCGGATTTCGGCAAGGAGATGGACTCCCTGTCCGACCTGCTGAGTTTCGGCCTGTTGCCTGCCCTGATGCTCTGCCTGCTGATGCAGACCTTCCGTTTCGATACTGGCTGGCTCTGCTGGATTCCGCTGGTCATGACGCTGTTCAGTGGCTTGCGTCTGGCGAAGTTCAATACGGATTCCCGACAGGGAGACCGGTTCCTGGGCCTGCCTACGCCGGCTGCGGCGATGCTCTGCGGGGCGCTTTGCTGCTACTGCGTCAATTCGCCGACGGGTTTTCTTTCCACCTGGGCCGCCGGCCCGGTGTTCGTCCCGCTGCTGGCGCTCTGCCTTGGAGGCCTGATGGTATGTGACTTGCCGATGTTTTCGCTCAAGTTCCACAAAGGGGACAGTAGGACCATGACCGTCAAGCGCTGGACGCTGCTTGCCTTTATCGCGGTCTCCGTGGTCTTCTGCTTGATCTTCGGCCACCATATTTCTCTCGCAGTGGTACTCGCCATGCTATTTTATATCCTGAACAACCTGGTTTACGCCCTCTTCAAACTATGATGCATTCTTCTGTCCGTCATGCGGCTTGTCCGCTCCTGTTTTTGCTTGTCCTGCTGCCCGCCGCCTGCAAGCGGACCGCGGTGGAGACGCGGCCGACCATCCCGCTGGTGCGGGAGATTCTCGCCGAGAAGTCGGGACCGCGTGTGGCCCTGTTGCGGGACCGCCGCCCCCAGCCTCAGGCGGAGATCACGATCATCGGCGGCGAGTTCGCCTGTGACGTCCTGTCCGAGCGACTGTCTGTCCGCGACCTGCGGGACAATGTGGATGGACGTTTCGCACCGGACGGACTGCCGGATTTCGCCGGTGAGACGTTCGCTTGCATCGAAGACGGTGCGCCTTATGCGGAGTTGGTGAAATCGAAGGATGAGGAGGAACTGCGCCGGCAGGCGGTGCTGCGCGTGCTCTGTGCGCTGGACACCGTGGTGCATATCAGCCCCTATGATCTGGAAGGTCTTTCCGTGAAGGCTCCGACGAAGATGATCGTCTTCGCGGATCCCTTCCTGACGGAGTATGGCGGATTCGATGTGGACACACTGTTCCACAGTACCGGCTGTGAAATCCCTGTCGTGCGGCCGGTGGAATCCATGATCGACCGCGCTTTCGCCCAGAGCGGCCGCGGGGACCTGTCGGTGGGCTTCCTTTGTGATCCCCAGTTTGATTCGACCGGCATTTACGAGCGGATCTTCGCACGCAAGGCGAAGGAGTTCGGTGCCAAGGGCGCAGCAAGTGTCGCCTATGGCATGGCCCCGGGCGACAGCACCCTGCATCGATTCCTGAACCGTTATATCGCGGAGGGCAATACCCGTCCGCTGGACGTGATCCTGATTGACAATCCGTCCGTGGATCCCGAATTGATGAAGACCGAGCTGGCGGAGATCGTCTCCGTGATGAACGAGAGTTCGATAACGCTTGGCCGCCAGGTTTCCCGGGAGTTCTTTTTCCTCAATACCCTTGATGAGGTGTCGGACCTCTGCTATGCTTTCTTACGGGAGAACAACCTTTTTACCCACAATATTGCCAAACCTCAGGTATCGATCTTCAAGCCGGCCCGCAGGCCGGAGGCAGAGGATGGTTCGATTATCCTGATCCCCGGTTCGTATGTTCAAAATTAGCATTCAGGCTGAAGAGATTGAAGCGATGCCGCTGGGCTCTTTTCCCGGCAGGATCCATGTGATAGACAAAAACGGAATCGAGTTCGTCAAGGCGATCGCCTATCTGCGGGCGCAGAAGATCATCGGTTTCGACACGGAGACGCGGCCTGTCTTTTCCCCCGGACAGCACCACAACCCCGTGGCGCTGCTGCAGCTTTCCGGTCCCGGACAGGCCTATCTGTTCCGGGTAGGGAAGTTCGGGATGCGCAAGCTCCTGTGCAAGCTGATGTCCAATCCCCGGATCATCAAGGTCGGGGCGGCCGTCCACGATGATGTGCGCGGGCTGCAGCATTACCAGAAATTCGAGGCGAAGGGATTCGTGGATCTGCAGAAGATCGCTTATGAGTGGGGGATCCGCGACAAGAGCGTGAAGAAGCTGGCGGCGAATATCCTCGGGATGCGGATCTCGAAATCCCAGCAGCTTTCCAACTGGGAGGCGGAGGAGCTTTCCACCGGACAGCAGATGTATGCGGCGACGGATGCCTGGGTCTGCCGGGAGATGTACTTGAAACTGCTCCAGTCGGAGAAGCATCCCCTGACGCCGGAGCAGTTGAATCCGCCGCAGCCGCAGCAGGAGCAGGCGAAGAAGGTGGAGGTGAAGCCGGAAGCGGACGCGTCCGGGGCACCGAAGTCAAAGCGCCGCCGACATCGCCATCGCCGTCCGAAGAAGGCGCAGGAGGCGCCGGTAGCCAATGGTTAAGGTTTTTCTCAAGCACGGGCGCGACGAGTCGTTGCGCCGTTTCCATCCGTGGGTTTTCAGCGGAGCGGTCGCCCAGGTGCAGGGGTCTCCTGCCGAGGGCGATATCGTCGGTGTATATAGCGCCGAAGGGCAGTTTCTGGCCTCCGGCCACTGGCAGGTCGGCTCGATCGCCGTCCGCATCCTGTCGTTCGACGCCGATCCTACGGCCCCTGATTTCTGGGTCGATTCCATCGCCCGCGCGCTTTCTGTCCGGGAAGCTGTCGGTCTTTTCCAGGCGTCGCCTGGAGAAACGACTTGTTTTCGTCTTATTCATGGAGAGGGGGATGGATTGCCGGGGTTGATTGTCGACTGGTATGACGGAGTGTGTGTGCTGCAGGCGCATTCGGTGGGCATGTGGCGTGCGAAGGGGCAGATTTGCGAAGCGCTGAGGACCGTGTTCGGCGAGCGCCTGAAGGCGGTGTATGACAAGAGCTCCGGGACGGCGCCGTTCAAGGCGGGTCTCGAGCTGGTGGATGGCTATCTGTATCGGGCGCCGGGCTTCGAGGAGCGCGAGGCGGTGGTGCTGGAGAACGGCCGCAAGTTCCTGGTGAACTGGGAGGAGGGGCAGAAGACCGGGTTTTTCCTGGACCAGCGGGACAATCGCGAGCTGGTCGGCAGGTATGCCGCCGGGCGGCGCGTACTCAATCTTTTCTGCTATACCGGCGGTTTCAGCATCTATGCCCTGACGGCCGGTGCTGCGCTCGTCGATTCCGTCGATTCTTCTGCCAAGGCGATCTCTTTGGTAGATCGTAATATCAAGTTGAATGTGGCCTCCATCGGCGGTGCCGGCTTGCCCCTGGACAACTTCGCTTCGCTCATCCCCCCCACTGCTTCGCAGCGGGTCCCCCCCATTTACGAGGCCATGGGTGGCCACGGTTGCCAGGGGCAACCGGCACATGCCGACGGGCAGGAGGCCGCTTATCGGAATTACTGCGAGGATGCGATTGAGTTTCTGCGGAAGACGGAGGAGGGGAAGTACGATTTGATGATCGTGGATCCGCCGGCGTTCGCGAAGCATCGCGGGGCGCTGAAGAATGCACTGCGGGCGTATCAGCGGCTGAATGCCGCGGCGATCGCCAAGGTGGCGCCGGGCGGGCTGGTGTTTACGTTCAGCTGTTCGCAGGTCGTCGACAAGATCACTTTCGCCAATACGGTCTTTTCCGCAGCTGCCCAGACGGGACGGAGCGTGCGGATCCTGGACCGCCTGTGTCAGGGAGCCGACCATCCGGTCAGCATTTATCATCCGGAGGGGGAATACCTGAAGGGTCTGCTGCTGTACGTCGAGTAACTATCCTTTTTCGATGAGTTCCAGAAGCCGGTCGATGGCTTCGGTGTCGGGAATGTGGCGCAGGACAGGCTCGCCGCGGCGGTAGATCGTGACGCGGCCGCCTCCTTCGCCCACATAGCCCCAGTCGGCGTCGGCCATCTCGCCGGGGCCGTTGACGATGCAGCCCATCACGGCGATGACCATGCCCTTGAGGTGGGCGGTGCGGCGCTGGACTTCTTCGAACGTGCTCTGCAGGTCGTACATCGTGCGGCCGCAGCCGGGGCAGGCGATGTATTCCGGCTTGTAGAAGCGGCGTCGGGCGGCCTGCATGATTTCGTCGCGCAGGTATTCCGACAGTCCGGCTTCCGCCGGGATCTCGTCGATTTCCCGCTTCAGGAGCTTCGGCCCCCATTCAATCGCCGCATCCAGCATCGCCGCTT
>JAAYCA010000060.1 GCA_012744435.1 Bacteroidales bacterium | reverse complement strand
GTTCACTGGGGCATTGTAATCGGCCAGCACCTCAAATCCCAGCATATCAAAGGCGGCTTTGTCCATATGGTAAACCCGGTAGAGGATGTCCTTCCCATCCACCGTCTGGCTATACTGCCCACCGGCTTGTAGCCCTGGCACGTGAACAGCCAGACCGGTGCTTCTGACAAAAGGCAAAGCCTCCAGTGAACTTTTGAGAGATTCCAGACCGAAGGAGGCAGACTTTAGGAGATACTTGCCCTCGATATCGGCATGGACAGGCCGGTTCAGCGATTTCCGGTACTGCGCTTCCATGACCAAGGCCATGGCAATCAGGAAAACCGACAGTGCACTCTGTAAAACGATGAACACCTTGCTGAAAGTCATTTTGCTTTGCGCCCTGAAGTTGCCGCGGACCACGTCGATGGGCTTCCAGCGGCTGGAAAACAGGGCCGGGAGGAGTCCGGAAAGCAACCCGACCACAAGCACCAGGGCCGTGAAAATGGCCAGGTATTTGGGCGTGAACTGGATCCGGATGGCGATGTCCGGGTCGTTCAGCAGACGGTTTACCATCGGTGTCCACCAGACGGCCAGGAGGACGGATACGCCGAAGCACAGCAGCGTAAAGAGCAGGGATTCCAGGATGCGCCGGCCGAAAATGGAAGCCTGCGATGCGCCGATCAGCCGTCTTGCAGCCATCTCCCGGGCCCTTTTGGCGCTGAGGGCCATATTCAGGTTGATGTAGTTGAATACGGCGCTGACAAGCAGTAGGAGCACGGCGGCGAGGAGCAGGTCCAGCGTCCGCTTGTCGCTATGCGCGATATTCCCTGAAACATATTTGCCACTATGGACTTCCCCGAAGATCAGTTCATCCACCCTATATACCCGTATCCTTTGCAGGAAAGACGTTCCATAAAAACTGCCATAGAGGTTTTTACATACGGCTTCAGCCTTCTCTTCCAAGGCATTCCTGTCAGCCCCGGGAGCCAGCTTGACGAACGTATAGACACTTCCGAACTGATCGTTGGGATCGGAAAAAGCATTGATGGGGCCGTCGATGGAAAGGACGATGTCGGCATACTCGAAAAGCGTGGACTTCCAGTCCTTCATAATGGCGGCAACGGTGAAAGAGTGGTCTCCGAGTTTCCAAATATCTCCTACTTTGAGGCCAGACAAGTGCGCAAATTCCTCACTGACAATCATATTACCTGAGTCCGACAGCACTTCCGGGCCTCCGGCCACAAACTTCAGATTGGGAAACAGTTCGAAGAAATTCCTGTCCGCCGTGACGATTTTGCTCTGTAACATCCCCTCCTCCGGGAGTACAAGATAATCCACCGGAGACAGGACGCCGGCCATTTCTACCTCCGGGGCTGCTGCTTTGATGGCATCCGTGAAAGTGTATGTCAGACCCAACTGATCCGGGTAGCCGTCTTCCACCATCGCGAAAGTGTAAACGTCTTTCCAATTTGGATTTTCATACTTGACCTCGAATTGCTGTATCACATA
Organism: Bacteroidales bacterium; assembly: GCA_012744435.1. Classification (GTDB taxonomy): domain Bacteria; phylum Bacteroidota; class Bacteroidia; order Bacteroidales; family UBA932; genus Cryptobacteroides. Next base: position 68,669 of record JAAYCA010000060.1, on the reverse strand, counting down.
GCTGCCGATGATGATCACAAACGCCAGACTCACGGCCAGCCCCACCGCCTCGATAGCGGTGTAGAGTTTATTGCGGGAGAGGAATTTCAGATAACTCTTCATGCTACTCGTTCTTTAGCGATTCCACCGGATTGGCCCGGGCGATGCGCAGGCAGTTCAGGACCACCACGCCCAGCACAATCAGCAGCACCAGGACCGCACCGCCGATGAAATAGAGCGGATTCAAGGACACCTTTTCGGCAAACCGTTCCAGCCAGCGGCGGGCCACGAAGAAGGCGGCAATGCAGGCGATGACAGCCATCACAACGGACAGTTTCATAATGTCGGTTGCGAACACGCCCAGGATATCCTGTGTGGTTGCACCATTTATCTTACGCACGGCCATTTCCTTACTGCGGCGGAGACTTTCATCCCGGATGAAGCCGATGAGGCCCAATAGAGCAATCAGCAGCGAGAATACAGCCCCGATGGCCATCGTGTTGCGCATCTTCCTGCTTCCGTCATACGCCGCCCGTATCTGCTCTTCATAAGAGACGATATTGATTTCCCGGCCTTCCAGGCCTTGTGCCAACGCATCCTGAACCTTAGGCAGCGCATCGGGACGTACCTTGAACAGGATGTGCGGCATAAAGGAAGACATGGATCCGATCTCGGCATGGAATAGGACGCTGGGACGCGGGTCCACCTGCGTCAGATTGCCGATCAGATAGCTTTTATATACGCCGGAGACGGTATAAGGGGTCACGCCCATATCATTGGAGAGGACAATGGGATGATCGTGCCCGGTGATGCACACCTGCTTGCCCACGGCCCCGTCGGACCAATCGGCAAAATCGGCCATCCTGGCGACGAATTTCTCGTCCACGGCCATCTCGGTGGTATCCTTCGGCGCGCGGCCATCCAGGAACTTGATGCCCATCAGGTCGTAAAATCCTTCGGAGCAGTCGTACTGGTCGGCGACATTGAACAGTTCCCGCTCTTCATTCGGAAGATAGATATTGTCCCCGTTGGAACCTTGATAAGGCAGATTGTAAGCGGCCGCGACACCGGAGACTTCCGGAAGGCTCCGAAGCGTCTCCACGGCTCGGACCTGGGCTTGCCTGTCCCCATCGAACAAGCTGATATAGAACAGGTTGTTATAATCGTATCCCAAGTCGCCGTGATTCACTTTCTGATACTGCCGGCCGATGATGAGCATCATCACCACCAGGAACACATTGATGAGTACCTGAACCCCCAGGAGCCCCAGTTTCCATCGACGGGAATTCTCCGTATAGTTCTTTAATGCGGCATCGACCGGAATCCGCTGGTACAATTCGGCAGGGACGACAATCGATATCCCAAGCACGAACAGGATAACGAGGCCGATGGCGAGGATGCTCTGCGGCACCAGCAGCGTCCGGAACGGAACCCCCAGTAGATTATCTACGAAACTCCGGCCGGCGAAAATGATAACGGCTGCAAGGGCCAGCGAGAGCAAAATATGTAGCAGCGCTTCCTTCGTCAGCATACCGTAGATATGCTTTCCTTCTGCGCCATAGCATTTCCGCACGCCCACTTCCTTGGAGCGCTTCACCATCGAGGAAATGACAATCAGAATGTAGTTCAGCAAGCTGATGAGAATCAGCAGCGCCGCCACGATGGACAGCAGAATCACCTGGGACTTTACCTCGGGGATGGACGTGTGCATCTTGGAGAAAGGCTTCAGGAAATATGTCAGCTGCAGCCCCTGGGCCTCAAACTCCGTCACCGGCTGATGGACCTCCTGCATCTTCCGGATGGCATCGGAAAGCGTGCCTGGATCTACGCCTGGCATCAATCTCACATAGCCCCTATAGCGGTCGTTACCCAGCCAGTTGTCCGTGCTCTGCTTTCCGTAGGTATCCATCGACAGCAGGATGTCATAATCCAGCGTACCGTTCTTCGGGAAGTCCTCGAAAACGCCCTCGATGGGGAGTTTCAGACCTGCCATGTCCTCGTTGTAAATCTGCCTGCCGATGCATTCCTGCACACCGCCCAGCTTTTCCGCGAGACTCCGGCTCACCATCACGCTGCCCCATTTGCCGAGCGCCTTCACCGGGTCACCGGCCAGGATCGGCCTGTCAAAAACCTTGAAGAAGCAGGTGTCGGCGCAGACGAGCGTGGCTTTCAGCTTGTTCCCGTCCTCATCCAGGTAGTTGTCGCCGTTGAAGACGAATGTCGTCCTGGTGCCCACTTCGACGCCCGGAACCTCTTCCATGAAGCCCATGGCTACGGCGCCGCTCACCTGCCCATAGTCGTTCTCATCCCCGTTCTGCGAATACCAGGTGTTGATCGTATACACCCGGTCGATGTCCTTGTAGAAGCTGTCGTAACTCAGCTCAAAGAACACCTTGGCAATGAGCACGATGCCCACCGCCAGTCCCACGCCCAGGGACAGCACCTTGATCAGAATATCATTTTTTACCTTCATAATCTGCATCTGTGTTTCCTCCGGTCCAACGGATGGACCGGAAGGAGCATTTTACCCCTGTTTTCGTTCCCTCCGGTCCAGAAGATGGACCGGAGGGAACACTTAAAGTTCGTTTTTAACATCGGAGACGATCTGACCGTCGAAGAGGTCGATCGTGCGCTGGGCGCAGGCGGCGTCCTTCTGGGAGTGGGTGACCATCACGATGGTGGTGCCTTCCTGGTTCAGTTCCTTCAGCAGGTCCATCACTTCCTTGCCGTTCTTGGAGTCGAGGTTACCGGTAGGCTCATCGGCCAGGATCAGCTTCGGACCGGCCACGACGGCACGTGCGATCGCCACGCGCTGCTGCTGACCGCCGGAGAGCTGCTGCGGGAAGTGATTGGTGCGGTGGCTGATGGCCATGCGCTTCATGATTTCCGTGACTTTGGCCTTACGCTCGGAAGCAGAGATGTTCAGATAGCGCAGTGGCAGCTCAATGTTCTCATAGACATTGAATTCATCGATCAGGTTGAAGCTCTGGAACACGAAGCCGATGTTGCCCTTGCGGAACTTGGTGCGCTCCTTCTCTTTGAGGCCACCGACCTCGGTGCCGAGGAGTTCATAGCTGCCGCTGGTGGGATTGTCCAGCAGGCCCAGGATGTTCAGCAGCGTGGACTTGCCGCAACCCGAAGGGCCCATAATGGCGACGAACTCGCCATCCTTGATTTCGAAGGAAACGCCATTGAGGGCAGTGGTCTCGATCTCTTCCGTCCGGAAGATTTTGGAAAGATTGGAAACTTTAATCATAATGTATTGTCTTTAAATTATTTATTCTACTCTTTCTTCAACGCCTCGGCCGGATTCGTACGGGCGGTCTTGATGCTCTGGTAGAGCACACTTATTGCTGCAATAAAGGCGACAGCCAGTCCGGCGAGGGCAAATATCCACCAGTGGAGGTCAATGCGGTGTCCGTAGCCGGAGAGCCAGCGGCTCATGATGAACCAGGCAATCGGCACACCTATGACGAAGGCGATTCCCACCATCTTCATGAATGACAGCACCAGTTCCTTCAATACGCCGGAATAATCGGCCCCGAAGACTTTCTTCACTGACACGCTGCGGATTTCCTGCTGCATGTAGTAGGAGCTCATGGCGAAAAGGCCCAAGGCGCTCACGAGGATGGACAACAGCGTGAAGATGAGCACGATGTTCAGCACCCGGCTTTCATCGGCAAAGCCGTCCTCGATCATTTCCTCGATATACTGGGCTTCGAAAAGCCGGTCCGGGAAGACTTCCTTGCAGGCGGCTTCCACCTGCTTTTTCGCGGCAGTCTGGTCGCCGGTGGTCTTCACCAGCAGTATCCAGGGATAATCGTCATCGGGATTCTCTCCGCGGTTGTAAATCATGGCCGCGCTTTGGTCTTCCTCCAAAGGGCGGATCTTGAAATCGTAATAGATGCCCCCAATCTGGCGCGTACCATTTTTGGCCGATTGGAATTCCGTCGCCGTTTCCTCGATGCCAATCTGCTTGAAGGCGTATTCATTGAGCCACCAGGCACGCTGATGGTTGTCCTGCTTCACTTTCAGACCAAGGATGTCGAAGTATTTGTCATCGCCCTGGATTTGTTGGAAGGACACCCAGTGACCGTCAGGCATTTCCATCGTCCAGTTGTTCGTTCCGCCCAGCGGAATACCATCACCTTGCCCCACTTCTTCCACACAGGGCTCAGCACGAAGGCGGTCCAGCAGCGGCCGGATCTGCCCGGTCTGGCCAAAGGCATTATCGACCACGAGGATGTCCTTGGTGTTATAGCCCAGGTCGGCCGAAATCATATGCCGGATCTGGAGGCCCATCGTGAGGGCGCTTACCAGCATCACGACTGCCACCACATTCTGCACGATGATGATGACTTTGCTATAGACCGTCTTGGTCTTGAGCCGGAGCGTGCCGCGCACAATCTCGATGGGCTGTGCCTGCTGGATCAGCAGGGCCGGGACGATGCCGGACAGGACGCCCAGCAGGGCGATAAAGCCCAGCACCAGCAGCACATTGACGGGCGTAACCGCCTTGAAGATGGAAACCTGGTACTTCAGGATCTGCGATGCAAGCGGAGAAAGCGCTTCGGCCAGCAAGATGGCCAGCAGCATCGAGATGCCGCAGACGAAGGTGCTCTCGGAAATCACTTTGAAGAAGATGCTTCGTTTATCTGCACCAACCAGGCGCCGGGTGGCCATTTCCTTGGCCCGGAAGCCCGTCAGGGCTGTGGTCATGTTGATATAGTTCAGCACGGCAAACGCAAGGAGCAGGATGCACATGGCCAGCAGCAGGTTTACGAAGCTGCGGTTACCAAACTGGATAGTCTCCGTTCCGTCCCGGGTCCCTTCTTCGAGAAAATACATATCCCTGAGCGGAATAATCCTGACCTTGTCGTACTGGCTTTTGTACACCCAGAAATTCTCTTCACACCAATCCAGGATGTCGCTCTGCCTGGCCTGCAGGTCGGCACCCGGATAAGCCATCACAAAGCAGATACCACTGCCAGCATTGCTCATTTCTTCATTATTCGCGGAATTGATCTTTGTCATTATCTCTCCCCGCAGCAGGACATCCGGAGCTTTCAAGATGGAGTTTCCGAAATCTTCATAGATACCGCAAACGGTGAGCTGATAGTTTCCATTATTGTATGTAACCACCTGACCAATCGGATCTTTATCCCCGAAATGGACATTGGCGAACTCCCGGCTCACCATACAGCGGTCCCAGGACACACGCCAGTCGGCCTTGTTGCCTTCCACCAGGTCATAGCTGAACATCTCAAAGAAGGTGCTGTCCGCAGCCATCGTGCTGCCATATACCAGCTCTCCTCCAATGGTAAAAGCATCAGCCGAAGCCACGTTGGCCACGCAGCAACCCTTCTCAATTTCCGGGAAGTTGTTCTTCAGATGCTTGTCCAGCCAATAGCCCATCGTAACCCTGTCGTCATTGCCTATGACAAAAACCCTGTCGGCATTCTCTTGGAAAGAATCCGTGGACAACTGCCGCTGTATATATACCGCCAACAGGAGGACAAAGGCCATCGATACCGTCAGGCCCACCAGGTTGATAGCCCCGTATAACTTGTTCTTCTTAAGGAAGTTCCAAAAACTCTTCATGACTTAAAACACCAATACATCTGAATCACCATATGTATCATATCCGGAGGTTATCACCCTTTCGCCGGGCTCCAGGCCTTCCAGCACTTCGTAGTACTGCGGGTTCTGGCGGCCGATGCGTATCTCTCTTTTGACGGCCTTGTTGCCCTCTTTGTTAACGACGTAGATCCATTTTCCGCCGGTTTTCTGGTAGAAGGTGCCGCGGGGGATGATGACGGCTTCTTCGGGCTGGCCCAGTTGGAGGTTCAGGTAGTAGGTCTGGCCGGCGCGGATGTTGTCCGGCTGCTCGCCGTCGAACTTGAAATCAGCCTTGAACTTGCCGTCGCGGACTTCCGGATAGACCTTGCGGATGAGGGTCGAATAGGTGTCGCCCTGGCGCTCGAAGGTGGCCTCGAGACCATCCACGACGCGGTCGATGTAATGCTCATCGATCTGGGCTTCCACCTTGTAGGTCCCCACGGAATTGATCTGGCCGATCTTGGTGCCGGAAGCGATGCTCTGACCCAGGACCACGTCCAGCAGGCCCAGTTCCCCGTCGATGGGGGCCTTGACGATGAGGTTGTCCTTGCGGCGGCGGATCATCGACATATTCAGGAGCATGTTCTCCAGGGACTCCTCCATCCGGTCAATCTGCGTGCCGCGGTAAAGGCTGTCCTGCTTGGAGCGCTCGCGGATGAGCTCGTATTTCTGCTGGGCGAGCCTGTAGTCCTCCTCGGCCTTCAGGTAGTCCTCCTTTGCGATGAGCTTGTCCTCATAGAGCGCCTTCTGCTGCTCGTAGGCTCGCTTCAGGCGCTCCACCTGCGTGCCGTACTCCAGCACATTCTGGCGGACGTCCAGTTTCTGCTGCTCCATCTGGATCTGGGTGTTCCGGAGGATGTTCTCTTTCTCGGCCAGTTCGGCCTCGGAATTCAATATGGAAAGGTCCAGGTTGTCGTTCGACAGGACCAGGATGGGGTCGCCGGCCTTCACGCGGGAGCCTTCCTCGATGAGGATCTGCTGGACGATGCCGCCCTCCTGCGGACTGAGCTGGATTGTCGTCATCGGCTGCACGCGGCCGCTGATGCGGATGTAGTCGTTGAACTCTCCCCGCTCGGCGTTCGAGACGGTCACGCTGTCCCGGTCCACCCGCAGCGTCTTCTCGTTGGGGCGGGCGATCAGGTAGATGATGAATACCGCCAGCAGCGCTCCCAGCCACCAGGGCAGAGCCTTCTTCGTGAACGCCACGCGCCATCCTGTCTTCTTTTCTATGATCTTGTCCATATCGTTACTGTTCTATATAATCGATCCCATTGTAATATTTCACCACGGCCTGCTTGATGAGGTACTTGAACAGGCTGTTCATCTCGTCGGCCTGCGCCTTGAGATAATTGTTATTGGCCGTCTGGAACTCCAGCGGGGAGATGAGCCCCTGCTCGAGTTTCTTGAGGTTCAGTTGGTAAGCCTCGGCCTGGACTTCGGCCTTGCGCCGGGCCTGCTGCCAGGCGGTGGCGCTGCCGTCGCGGTCCTGGACGGCCCGCCGGACTTCGCTCTCCACATCGCGGCGCTTCTGGTCCAGTTCGGCCGTTGCCTTCTCGTAGGCATGGCGCTTCTTCGCAATCCGGGAGGACTTGCCCAGACGGTTCCAGATTGGAATGGAGATGGAAAGTTGGACATATTCACCGCTGTTGTTCTTGAACTGATCTTGGAAGACCGCTGTCTGAGAACCCTGATAGGTGTAGTAGCTCGTGCTCCAGCCGGCGTAGAGGCCCACGGTGGGAAGGACCTGCCACTTGGCGGTATTGAGTTCCCGCCGGGCGTTGAGTTGCTGCATGGAGGCGATCTGGACTGTCGGATTATGCTCGAGGGCGAAGTCAACCACGGCCTCTGTGGAGACAGGCTCCACCTGCCAGAGGGGCATCGAGGTATCGATGACCAGTTCCTCGTCCACCGGCCAGAACATCAGGTCTGCGAGGGTCATCCTCTGGCTCTCGTACATGTTGTATGTGTTCGTGAGGTCATATTGGCGGTCGGCCAGGTCGGCTTCCATCTGGACAACGTCGGCATGGCCCTTCTGGCCCAGTTCCTCCTGTCTCCTGGCTTTGGCGAGGGCCTGCTCCGCAACGGCCGCCTGCTCCCCATAGACATCGGAGAGGCGCTTGTAATAGACCACGTTGTAGTAGGCTTCCATCACCGCCAGGCAGATATCGGCTTCCACCTGCTCTTCCTGCGAAGCGGCAATCTGCATCCCGGTCTTGGAGATGCGGTAGTTGTTTACTGCCTTGAAACCGTCAAAGAGGTCGAGACCGGCGCTCACGCCGTAGTTGTTGTGGAAGGAGGTCGTATTGAAATACGTGTTCGTCTGCGGGTCGATGCTGCGGCCGAAGTTGTAGTAGGCATAGGTCTGCGCATTGATCTGAGGGGTGAACAGCGCCAGGGCGGCGTCGCGCCTGTCGATCTGTGCATCGCCGATGGCCGCCTGCTGGATACGGACCTTCGTGGAATTGGAGATCGCATATATCATGCAATCTTTCAAGCTCATCGAAGCAGTCTGGCCACTGGCACTCGCCGTCACAGCGAGTCCCAGCAGCACAACTGAAATTTTAGATAAAGAATTGATAACCATGTTTATTGTTTAATCGGAATGCCACGGAGCACTCACCGTGCCAAACAATATAAATACTTGATTATCAGTTTAGGACAGTTTTACCGAAAACAAAAATAGTGTAAAGTTTACAACACACTTTACACTTTCGGCTTTACACTTTACAGATTATCTACCGGAATCTCAGCTCAAAAACGGTCTTCCGGTCATCACTGCAGAGGAGCTCGATGCTGCCGTTGTGATTGCGCATGATCTGGCGGGAGATACTCAGGCCGATGCCGGAGCCTTCCTTCTTGGTGGTATAGAAGGGAATGAATATCTGCTCTTGGGCGGAGACCGGAATGGGCTCGCCGTCGTTGGCTAGCTCGATGATGACATCCTCCTCCTTTCCCATCCGGGCGGAGATGTCGATATGCTTCGCTTGGGCCTGCAGGGCGTTTTTGATGAGTTTGATCAGGATCTGGGAGATCTGCCCTTCGTCAGCAAAGATCATGAGATCCGGCTCCGCCGGGGTGAAGGTGCAGTCGGCGCCGGAGCTCGTGATGAACTCGCTGTTCAGGCCGATGACGCTGTCCATAAGTTCCTGCAATGCAAGTGCTTTGCGGACCGGCTTGGCCACACCGGAAAGTTGTCGGTACGTTTGCACAAATTCAATCAGGTTCTTGGAGCTGTCGGAGATGGTCTCCAGACCGGCCTTGACGTCCAGCTCACTGTGACCGTCTTCATCGACAGACTTCGCTAGGGCGTCGGACAGTGAAGCGATGGGCGAGACCGTGTTCATGATCTCATGGGTGAGCACGCGGATGAGCTTGGTCCAGGAGTCCTGCTCGTGCTGCTGGCGCTGGCGCTCGAAGATGGTGCGGATGCGGTTCAGTGTCCGGTTGAACTTGTTCCTGTCCTGGAAGCGGAAGTTCAACTCGCCGTCCTCCAGGGCGTCCATCATATAGGCAACCTTCTTGATGTCCTTCTGACGGGTCCGGATAACGGCAATTACCGCCACGGCAACCGCGACGATGACACACGCTCCGATGATATGCCAGACGGTGAAGGTCACAGGCCGTATTTCTTAAGCTTCGCGTATAGGGTTGGACGGCTGACGCCCAGCATCTTGGCGGCCGCCGAGATGTTTCCTCCGGTGCGTTCCACCGCGTCCTTCACCAGCCGTTCCTCTTCCGCATCGCTGACTTCGCGGAAGGTGGTGCCCGAAGGCTTATGAGTCTGTTCCAATTGCAGGTCCCGTGCCGTGAGGGTCTTCCCCTCCGACAGAATCACCGCCTTCTCGATGCTGTTCTGCAGCTCACGGATATTGCCGCTCCAGCGGTGGGCTGCCAAGGCCTCCCGGGCAGATGCGTCCAGCCCCTCGAGCGGACGATGGTACTTGTCGGCGAAGTTCTTCAGGAACATCTCCGCCAGCGGGCCGATGTCCTCCAGCCTCTCCCGCAGCGGCGGCAGGGCGATATGGACGGTATTGATCCGGTAATAGAGATCCTCGCGGAAACGCCCTTCGCGCACCAGGGCCTCGAGGTCCATATTGGTGGCACAGATGAGGCGGATGTCCACTGGACGGGGCTCCGTTCCGCCCACGCGGATGATGCTGCGGCTCTGGATGGCGCGCAGGAGTTTGGCCTGCAGGTGGAGCGGGATGTTGCCGATCTCATCCAGGAATAGCGTCCCGCCGTCGGCCTGCTCGAACTTGCCGGCGTGGTCGGCATAGGCATCGGTGAAGGCGCCTTTGACATGGCCGAAGAGTTCGCTCTCAAACAGGGTCTCGGTGATGGCGCCGGCGTCCACGGCCACCATCGGCTTTTCGCTGCGGAGACTGCGGCCATGGATCTCCCGGGCGAGGACATCCTTGCCGGTCCCGTTCTCGCCGGTGATGAGAACGGTGGCGTCCGTGGGAGCGATCTTGTCGAAGGTCTTTCGGATGGCCGTCATGGCGGGGCTGGTGCCCCAGAACAGGGACTCCGGCCGGGGTTCCTCCTTCGAGGATGTATCCCTCTTCAGGGCCTTGCGGGCCTTGTCCCTCGCTGCGGTGAGCGTAGCGGCGAGCTTCTCGTTGTCCCAGGGCTTCACGATGAAGTCGAAGGCCCCGCGCTTCATTCCTTCAACGGCGAGGGCGATATCGGCATAGGCGGTGAAGAGCACCACCTCCACCTCCGGAGCCATCTGCTTGATTTCCCCGGTCCAGTAAAGGCCCTCGTTGCCGGTGTTGATGCTGGTGTTGAAATTCATATCCAGCAATACCACGTCCGGGCGGAAACGCTCCAGCGTACTCACGAGCGTGGCCGGCGAGGGAATTGCCTCCACTTCCTCGAAGTACATCGGAAGCAGGATCTTCAGCGCGCTGCGGATGCCCGCATTGTCGTCCACGACCAGTATTTTACCTTTCTTCGCCGCCATAGGATATCCAAAGTTACATTATTTTTGTCATCCGGCAAGGGCAAGCCCCGTGCCGGTGGGCGTACATTTCCCTAGATGTAGGAAAATAATACATATATTTGTGTCCCGTAGCATCCTCATTTATGAAAAGATCTCTCCCCATTTTTTCCTTAATGGCGCTGGCCGCCGCGATTCTGGCTTCCTGCCATGAACCGGAAACGGCTTCGGCCGGGGCCGATCCCGTCATTTCCGCCGCGGTGGCCGGGGTCGATATCGACAGCGTCCGCACGTATATCGACGAACTCGTCACATTCCATACGCGGCATACCCTGAGCTCGCAGACCGACCCGCAGAAAGGTATCGGCGCAGCCGTGGATTATCTGGCCGGCCGTTGTGAACGTTGGGCGCGGAATGCCGCTCCGGACCGTCCGCAACCGCTGGTGGAACGCATTTCCTACACCGTCGGCGAGAACGGCGGCCGCTATGACCGTGTCACGGAAGTGCCCGAGCTGATGGTCACCCTCCCCGGCACCCGGGCCGAACGGGAAATCCTGCTGATGGCGCATATCGATACGCGGGTTCTCGACGTCATGGATTCCACGAAGTTCGCCCCCGGGGCCGATGACGACAGCAGCGGCCTGGCGTGCCTGCTGGAGGCGGTTCGTATCCTGTCGCAAATACCGCTGGAGCAGACGGTCAAGTGTCTGTTCGTCTCCGGCGAAGAGCAGGGGTTGGATGGCTCCCGCCACTTTGCCGCCCTGGCCCGCAGGGAGAACTGGCCGGTCATGGCAGTCCTCAACAATGATATGATCGGCAACGTACGGGCCAGCGGAACGGAACTCGTCGAGGATCACAAGCTCCGGGTGTTCTCGGAGAGCCGCAATGGCGAGGACAGCGACTCCCGGCAGCTGGCACGCTACATCAAGGAGATGGCCGCCATCTATGTCCCGGAGCAGGAAATCGTCCTCAATTACCGTACGGACCGTTACAGGCGCGGCGGAGACCATTCCTCTTTCCTGCGGGAAGGCTATACCGCCGTCCGTGTGTGTGAATACTGCGAGGACTATGAGCGTACCCACCAGGATGTCCGGACGGAAAACGGAACCGCCTATGGCGACGTGGCAGACTATGTCGACTTCCCCTACCTGGTCCGGAACATCCGGGTCAATCTGGCGGCGGTGATGAATCTGGCGATGGCCCCGGACAGGCCCGGAAACGTCCTGCTGGCCAATGCGGGGGAATTGGACAACCATACCGTGATCACCTGGGAGCCGGTCTCCGGGCAGGATGTCTCCTACCAGGTGCTGTGCCGGGAGACGGACCGGTCTGAATGGATGCCATCCCTTCCCACGGGTGCCTCCGGCATCGTTCCTTCCGGCGCTCCGCTGGAGTTCAGTTGCCCGCTGAGCAAGGACAACTATTATTTCGCTGTCCGCGCCGTTTCTCCCGGTGGCCATCCCGGACTGCCTGTCCTGGCAAGGTAAACGTTGGCCCGAACGACACGCTCGGATGCATCTGCCAGGCCGGTCCGGTCTGGCAGTGCCGTTTATGGAATAATTCTTCGGAAGATTTTTTATATTTGTGAATATGAAACGGATCATCTCTCTTATCTGTATGGCAGCTATGCTTTTGTCCGGATGCGGCGAGCACCCGGTGGACGGGCTCCGGAAGCTTCCGGTCGGCCTGCAGCTCTATAGCGTCCGCACGGACCTGGAAAAAGATTTTTACGGCACGCTGAAGCGGGTGCGTGACCTGGGCTTCGACGGGGTCGAGTTCTACGGCGAGTATTATGGCCGGACCCCCTGGAGGTCAAGGCGATCTGTACGGAGTTGGGGCTGATCCCTTTCTCCAATCATGTCCCCTTTGCGGAAATGATGAACGACCTGGACCGGGTGATCGCAGACAATACCGTGCTCGGGGTGCAGTACATCGTGTTCCCGTACATGGATGCGGCCAGCCGGCCGGGCGTGGATCCGGACCAGTTCCGGCAGACGGTGGCCCGGATTGGGGAAATTGGCACCAAGGTGCGCGATGCCGGCTTCCAGCTGCTTTACCACAACCATGACTTCGAGTTCGCGAAGCTGCCGGACGGCACGGTCGGACACGACTACATCTTCTCCGCCACCGACAGGAAACAGCTGCAGATGGAGCTGGATGTCTGCTGGGCGGACTATGCCGGCTTCAATCCGGCGCAGCGCCTTCTGGAATTCTCCGGCTACATCCCGGTCGTCCATCTGAAGGACTATGCCGTGGAGGGAGAACTGGACGGCGACCCCTACGCCCTGATCGGACAGGAGCCGTCGCAGGCTGCCGGGGCGTCTTCCGGCAAGTTTGAATTCCGCCCGCTGGGGGATGGCTGCATGGATATGCTTGCCGTGATCCGGGCGTCTGCGGAAGGCGGCGCACGCTGGCTCTGCGTCGAGCAGGACGAGCCCGTGGCGGGTGCGGCAGATCGCTTTGAGGGCCCCGCGCGCAGCATGGAATACCTTCGTAAACTGGGATTGAGGTAGCGCCATGAAGAAAGGAATCGGAATCATCGGATGCGGCAAGATCGCGCAGATCCGCCACATCCCCGAACTGGCCGGCAACCCGGATGCGGTGCTGGTCGGATATTACAATCCCACGCGGATGCGTGCGGAGCAGATGGCCGCCCGTTACGGCGGCAAGGTCTATGACGACATCCCGCAGATGCTCGCCGATCCGGACGTGGACGCCGTGGTGATCAGTCTTGCCAACAAGGTGCATGCAGAGGTCACCATCCAGGCGCTGCAGGCGGGCAAGGACGTGCTTTGCGAGAAGCCGATGGCCACCACCCTCGCCGATTGCGAGGCGATGGTGGAGACGGCGGAAAGGCAAAAGCGCCTGCTGCTGATCGCGCAGAACCAGCGGCTCGCCCAGGCCCACCGCGAAGCGCGGAAACTGATTGCGGACGGAGCGATCGGGCGCGTCCTGACCTTCCGTACGACCTTCGGACATGCCGGACCGGAGACCTGGAGCATCCGTCCGGGCAAGGACACCTGGTTTTTCAGCCGGGACAAGGCGGCCATGGGCGTCATGGCGGATCTGGGCATCCACAAGACGGACCTGATCCAGTATCTGCTCGGAAAACGCGTCACGGGCGTGTCCGCACTGCTTTCCACCCTCGACAAGACGGGCCCGGACGGTGCCCCGATCGGGGTGGAGGACAACGCGCTGTGCCTCTTCCGGATGGAGGGGGGCCTCCTGGGCACGATGACCGCCAGCTGGACCTACTACGGGGAGGAAGACAACTCCACGATCATTTACGGCACCGAAGGGATCCTCCGTATCTATGACGATCCGCAGCGTCCCCTGCAGTGGATCGGCCGGGACGGGAACCGCCGCGACCTGGAGGCCGAGCGCATCCAGACCAACGACAACCAGACGGCCTCGGGTGTGGCCGACGCGTTCCTTCGCGCCCTGATTACCCGTGAACCGGGCGAGATGGCGGCGCGGAGCGTCCTGCCGGCCATGCGGGCCGTGTTTGCCGCACAGCGCAGCAGCGACGAGGGTCGTTTCATCGAGATCCCGGAGAACGAATAACACATGAAAACTTAATAGCCATGAAGTCTAAATTCCTGAAAAAGGTCTCCGACTTGACGCACATATCCCGCCGTGCGGCCTTCTCGGACGTCCCGGAGCGGGTTGCCGGCAAGGAGAGCGCGTTCAAGGCGCTGGTCCGGGAGCGGTATTCCTGCCGGGCTTTCAAGCCCAATCCCCTGACGCAGGGCCAGATCGACGAGATCCTGGAGGCCGCGAGACTGGCCCCGACGGCCGCCAACAGGCAGCCCGTCCACGTGTGGGTGGTCAAGAGCCCCGAAGGCCTCGCCAAGCTGAAAGGCGCCACGGACTATACCTACGGCGCCCCGGCCGTGTTCATGGTGGGCGCCAAGGCAGACGCCGCCTGGGTGCGGAAGTACGACGACAAGAACGGCGCGGAGATCGATGCCGCCATCGTAGGCACGCACATCATGCTCGAGGCCTCCGCCCTGGGACTGGGCAATGTCTGGGTAGGATCCTTCGATCCTGCCAGGATCAAGGCCGATTTTCCCGAGACTGCGGGTTACGAAATTGTCTGCCTCTTCCCGGTGGGCGTGGCTGACGCACAGCCGGGACCCACCCATGCGGTGCGGGTCCCGGCGGAGGAGTTCTCCGACGAACTCTGAGCGGAATACGCAAACAGCGTATCGAAATACGCATTTTCCGTTAGAGGAGTCCCTGGAATAAGCTATTTTTGCAAAGACGACAAGAAATTGGGTTTGCAAATGGACAAGCACTTTACTTTACCCTGCGAAGGGGGACTGATCGAAGAGAATATTCCGGGAGGCATTCTTCATAATTACGAGAAAATATGGACGGAGATCTATCCGGAATCCGTCCCGGCTTCTTGTGCCGTGGCCGATCTCATCGTCGCGTCCATCAAGGCTTGCAAGGGACGGCTGTTCCGCCTGGGACTTACGACCGGCACCACGCCGGTGTCGCTCTATGCCGAACTGGCGCACCGCTACGAGACAGGGGAGGTCTCTTTCCGTGGCGTGGAGATCGTCTCCATCGATGAATACTATCCGTCATCGTCCGATGAGTTGCAAAGCCGCAATCACCGCCTTCATGAGGCGCTGCTGGACAAGGTTGATATCTTGAAGGAGAACATCCACATCCCTGACGGGACCGTACCGCAGGCGGAGGTCTCCGCCTATTGTGCGGCTTTCGACAAAATCGCCCGTGGCCTGGATCTTCTGGTGATCGGCATCGGCGAAGAGGGGCAGGTGGGCTTCAACGAAGCCGGCAGCAATGAAAAGACACGTACCCGCACCGTGCGCCTGTCGTACGGCTCGCGCAAGCGCCAGGCGCGCCATTTCGGCAATGATATCGCCGTCACGCCTCAGACGGCCATCACAATGGGTATCGGAACGATGCTCACTGCCGGCCGCATCGTGCTGATGGCCTGGGGCGAGGACAAGGCGCAGGCGGTGAAAGCCATCGCCGAGGGCGAGATGACGACGGCCTGTCCGGCGTCGCTCCTGCAGCGTCACGACCACATCCACTTCTTTGTGGATGCGACGGCAGGGAGTCTGCTCACCCGCGTGGTGGCGCCCTGGCTCGTCGGCCCTTGCGACTGGAAGCCGAAACTCGTCCGCAAGGCCGTGGTGTGGCTTTGCCAGACCGTCGGCAAGCCGATCCTCAAACTCAGAGAGCAGGATTATCTGGAGAATAACCTCGGCGAACTGCTGGAGTCCTACGGCCCCTTTGACAAGGTCAATATCGACGTGTTCAACGACCTCCAGCACACCATTACCGGATGGCCTGGCGGCAAGCCGAACGCGGATGACAGCACCCGGCCGGTCCCGGCCAGCCCGTTCCCGAAGACAGTGCTGATCTTCTCCCCGCATCCCGACGACGACGTGATCTCGATGGGCGGTACATTCATCCGTCTGGTCTCTCAAGGCCATGATGTACATGTGGCCTACCAGACCTCTGGCGACGTGGCCGTCCATGATGACGTGGTGCTTCAGCACATGGACGCCGCCGCCCAGTTGGGGATGGACGATCGCTACGCCGAAGTCAAGGCGCTGGTGGATGCCAAGGTGCCGGGCGAGCCCGAGCCGCGTAAGATGCTTTCCCTCAAGGCAGCCATCCGCCGCAGCGAAGCCCGTGCTGCCGTCCGCTCCTTCGGGCTGAACGACAGCACCAACGTCCATTTCCTCAATCTCCCTTTCTATGAATCCGGGGGCATCAAGAAGATGCCGCGGACGCAGGCAGACGTGGACATCATCAAGGAGCTGGTTTGCCGGCTTAAGCCACATATGATCTTCATGGCGGGCGATCTGGCGGATCCGCACGGTACGCACCGCGTGTGCACGGAAGCCGCCCTGGAGGCGGTGGAGCAGCTGCGCGCCGAAGGCCGGGACTGGCTGGCGCAGACCCACATCTGGCTTTATCGCGGCGCCTGGATGGAGTGGGAGCTGGGCCGTGTGGACATGGCCGTCCCGCTGAGTCCGGAGGAGGTCATCAAAAAGCGCCACGCCATCTTCCGCCACCTCTCGCAGAAAGACATCGTTCCCTTCCCGGGAGAGGATTCCCGCGAGTTCTGGCAGCGGGCGGAGGAGCGTACGCAGAACACCGCCCGCCTCTACGACCAGCTCGGCATGGCGGAATACCAGGCCATTGAAGTCTTTTTAAAACTATGCTGATACCATGAAAGTCATCATTCGCGAAAATGCCGCGGAAGGCGGTCTGTGGGCGGCCCGTCACATCGCCGCCCGGATTCGGGAGAAAGCCGCGCAGACGCGCAAGCCCTTCGTGCTGGGCCTGCCTACCGGCTCCACCCCGCTTGCCACGTACGCCGAGCTCGTCCGCATGGTCAAGTCGGGCGGATTGTCCTTCAAAAATGTGATTACATTCAACATGGACGAGTACGTTGGCCTGCCCGAGGAGCATCCCGAAAGCTATCACGCCTTCATGCACAGGAACTTTTTCGACCACATTGATATCCCTGAGGATCATATCCATATCCTGGACGGCAACGCTGCCGATCCCGAGGCTGAATGTGCCGAATATGAGCGGGCTATTGAAAAGGCCGGCGGGATCGACCTGTTCATGGGCGGGATCGGCGAGGATGGCCACATTGCCTTCAACGAACCATTCTCCCCGCTTTCGTCCCGTACCCGCGTGGTGACACTTACGCAGGACACCCGCGAGGTCAATTCCCGTTTCTTCGGAGGAGATCCGGCTGCCGTGCCTGCCCGTGCGATGTCCGTGGGCGTGGCCACGGTGATGGATTCGCGCGAGGTGATGATCCTCGCCTTCGGGTCGAAGAAGGCCCGTGCCCTGGCCGGCGCCATCGAAGGACCGATGTCCCACTACAACACCGTGAGCGCCTTGCAGAACCACCCCGATGGCATCATCGTCTGCGACGAAGCCGCCATCGGAGAGGTGAAGGTGAGCAGCTACCGCTATTTCAAGGCCGTCGAGGCCGCGGAAAGTGGGCTATAGGTTCTTGAAAGAAAACTTGTAGAGCATGGACGTGGTGTCGTCTCCTATCCAGATGCACTGGTGGTCGCGATCCACGTACAGGCCTTCCCCGTTGTCGATGAACGGCACCGGATATGTGGCCAGCACCCTGCCTTTCAAGGTGCAGAGATGGAAGGTCCGCTGCTCGCTGTCGGCAATCCAGAGCGCATTTCGTACCGGGTCGTAGCACAGGTCGGAGATGTCCTTGATGCCTTCCGTGATTTCCGTACGGGCGAGGATGCCTTCGGTGAGGGAATAGCGGATCAGCAGGGTCGGGTCTGCCTGGTTGCCGATCAGCAGGGTGCCGTCGCCCAACCAGGTGACGGCCTCAAGGCCGCTGTTGGTGCCAAAGCCCGCTTCTGAGATCACCGTCAGGAGTTCCGGCTCGTTGTATTCCGGGGCGCGCAGCCGGCGGAGTTCCTGTTTGCCCTCGACGACATAATAGACGTCTCCCGTGGCGGGATCGATGGTGACGCCTTCGCAGTCCATGCTTTCTTCGGTGTAGAATTCGCCCGTCTCGCCGGTCCAGCTGACATGGTACACGCCTTTCTCGTCCGAGGTGGCCAGAAGGCCATCCCCGCCCGGATTCAGGCACAGGCCGGAGACCTCCGGAACGGCTGTCCGGACAGTGGTGTACTCTCCCATTTCCGGGAGACTTGCCTGTTGCTTGAATGCATCCCAGTCATAGTAGGGCCAGATGTCCGTCTTGAGCGGGAGCCGGGCTTCCTTGCCGTTGAGGAGGACTTTGAAAAGGATTCTGGAGCTGCGCGGGCGGCGATAGAAGACGAAGTGGAGGTTGGCACCCATCGGCACCTCGTGCAACTGGCACCAGACCGGAATCTCGTCGGGGTCGGTGATGTCGCGGTCGAAACCATTCACGCCGAGGGTCATCAGCAGCGGCAGGAAGGTGTAGTCGTGGCCGAAACGCAGGTCGGCGCCCTTCTCGCCCGTGGCGATGCGCTCGTCGGCCTTTGCGATGAAATCCTTGACGATGGGCCGGTAACCCAGGTGCGTGGGCCAGGCTTGGGCATAGAACTGGAAATCGTCGATCTTCCAGAGGGCGATGCGCTCTTCCGGGGTAAAGATGTCTGTGAAGACGAGATCCGTGTCCAGGCTGCGCATGCCCGCTGCAAAGAAGTACAGGTAGGAAACGAAATCCCACTGTTCCGCAGCCGGAAGGGCCTTGTCCCGGTCCTTGAAGAGCCGCGACAGGATGGCGCGGTAGTCCACCGTGCGCTCGATATACTGCTCCCAGGTCTCACTGAAGCGCAATGGCGTGGTCTGGAAGGACTCTTCCCGGAAGGGATTCTTGCTGTCGAGCGGTAGGATGGCCGGCAGGAAACTGACGCCGAAGTTCTCGAAAATGTCCAGTTTCGGATCTTTCGCCTTCAGCCCGAGGCAGAAGGCGGACATCGTCATGATGCAGCGCGTGGAGGTCGAGGTCCAGGAACGGACCTTCGCACCCTTCCGAAAAACCTTCGGAAATGTATCGTACATCCGGGAGGCGAGCTCCTGCTGTTGTTGCCAGCCTTTGTGCGAGAGATCGCCCACGCGGTAGCGGACCGACGGATACAGCCCGTCGAAACGTTCCTTGAAAGAAGCACCCAGAGCGGTGAGGTTGCCCTGCTGTGCGGCCGCAGAGAAGACGTCGTTCAGCCGTTCGTACATGTCGCTCTGCCAGGCATAGCGGGCGCCGTGCCGTCCGTAGTGGCTGATGTAGAAGGGCTTGTAGCCGCGCGGAGCGCGTGTCTGGGCGATGGGACCGGTTGGGCAGAGGTGGTCCGTGCCGTCGAGGTATTCAGGGTGCTCCTTTAGTTGCTGAAGGATGTCGTACTGCTGTGCGCCGGCGTTCAGGCAGGTGGCGAAGAGGATGGCGAGGGCCGGCAGGATGAAGAGGTGTCGTGTCATGATTGCTTATTGTGTTGTTTCGCCCGCCATTCGTTGGGCGAGTAGCCATAGATTTGCTTGAAACGGCGGGAGATGCTCTTGGTGTCGTTCTCGCCCAGCGACAGGGCGATACCCACCACCTGCTCGTCCGTGTCGAGGAGCAATTCCGCGAATCGTTTGATCTTCAGGTCGGCGATGTATTGGTAGAGGGTCTGCCCGGTCACGGTCTTGAATCGCCGCTCGAGCAGACGGCGGGACAGGGCCACTTCCCTCATGACGTCCTTGACGGAGATTTTCTTCTGGTAATTCTGGTGGATGAACTGCACCGCTTTCTGGATCTGGACATCGGTGGTGGCGAAGGCGGCCGTGGAGATGCGGTTCACGATCTTGACCGGCCGCAGGACGACATCTTCGAGCGGGGCGTGCGGGTTGTCGATGCGCCGCTCGATCAGCTCCGCTGTCTTCCAGCCGCCTTCTTCAATATCGACGAAGATGCTGGACAGGGTGGTGCTTCCCAGGGTGCACAGCAACTCGTCGTTGTCCACGCCCATGACGGAGATTTCCGCGGGAATCTTGATCCCCATGGTGTGGCACGCTTCGATCAAGTTGTTGCCTTGGTTGTCATCGCAGGCCATGATGGCAATGGGTTTGGGGAGAGAATAGAGCCATTTTCGCATGCGGTCGCGCTCGTAGTACCACAAATGGTCGATGTCCTGGAGGTTGTAGGCGTAGAAGGAATCGCCGAAGCCGGCGGCTTCTACCTCGCGGCGGAAACCCTCGCAGCGCTCGTCGGACCAGCAGACGTTGTTGAAACCGAAAAAACCGTAGTTTCGGAAGCCGTGATCGATGAAAAAGCGGGCGGCCATCCGGCCCGTGCCGATGTAGTCGGCGGTGATGTTGGGGATGGTGGTGAATCGCTTCTTGAAGTCCTGGGCCACGACGACGATGCCGTTCTTTTCGAAGAGGCGCACGTCGTCCGTCTCCTCGAACTGTCCGATGACGGCGTCCGCGCCCCAGTCTTTCGCCCACCGGACCACACCGGGGATGCCGATGCGCTGTTTGTAAGCTGGAGGCATGCGGCACACGGCCCATTGTTCCTTTTGTCGGGAGTAGTGTACGATCCCTTTGAGCAGCTTACTGGGATAGGACTCGGTGAAGTCGGAGATAAACAGCAATCTGAGCATAAGCAGGTCGTTACTGGTGGCGGTGGTAAGAAATGCCCTGGGACTCGTAGTAGGGATATTCGTGATCGACGATGATGCTGAAGAAGCGGTCAAAATCGGCCGTAAAGGCCGGATCGTCCGCAGCGGTGGTGCCCGCCCAGACCGGTGTGGCGTTCCAGCCACGCTCGAAGAGCCCCAGCGCCTTCGGGAAAAGGTAGTAGGTTACGTGATCGAAGCAGCGCAGGGTCTCCGCCCAGAGGTGTCCTTCGACGCCGAGGATGAGCCGGCGGGCGGCGGGCTTGAGAACGGGTTTCCCTTCGCCGGAACGGCTCAGGTCGACGATCTTCCCGTCGTCGTCCCAGCGGACGGAGCGATACATGTCGTAGGGTTGCAGGCTGAAACTGCGGCGTTCGTCCACGAAGCCGCCCCAGGAGTGTCCGCGCTCGAGCTTGCCGGAATTGTAGGCGAAGTCCATGTAGCAGTTGGGGGCGCTGGAGATGATGACGGGGATGCCGTCGTTGGCGAATTGGTAGGGAAGCACATCTCGTCCATCGGAGACGGTCCAGAGGTTGGTGAAGGCGAGGTTGCGCTTGAGGCGCTCCAGCGTGGCGGGCTCGAGCTCCTGGGCGACGTCCTGCCAGCCGGCGAGTTTGATTCCGCGCGCCTCCGCGATGTCCAGCAAGCGGTTGGTGAAGTAGTCCTTGAGCCAGCCGATGTCGGTCTTGCCATGGGCCTCCATGAGCGCGCGGCAGGCCGGGGAGCCAGTCCAGGCACCTTCCGGCACTTCGTCGCCGCCGACATGGATGGCTTCCAGCGGCACGCCTGCTTCCCTGTACATCGCGATGAGCGCGTCGAAGACCGTCTCGAAGAAGGTGTAAGTGGACGGCAGCGCTACGTTGATCACGTTGTCGGTGTAGTCCTGCACGGACTCGTATTCTGACGTGTCCTCCGGTTCGGAGAGCAGGCAGTTGATGTCGCCGGTGCGCGCTGCCCGGACTTCCATGGACTTGACTTCCGCCCGGGCATGGCCGGGGGTGTCGAACTCTGGTACAATTCGGATGTGGCGTACCCAGGCATAACGCAGGATTTCTACGAAATCTTCGTGGGTATAGTATCCGCTGCCCGGGGATTCCGAGTCGCGGTTAGAGGCGATGCAGTAGGTGGGCTGCAGGCCGTTGGGCTCCAGGATAGTGCCGTCCGTCTGCAGCTCGGGAAGGCAGCGGTAGGCACCATATTCGGTCAGCTCCGGCAAAGCGTCGATCTGAATGCGCCAGCCTTCGTCATCTCCGAAGTGCAGGTGCAGGAAATTCACTTTGTAATGCGCGGCAATGTCCAGCAGGCGGAGGAGGTCGTCCTTCTTCGTGAAATTACGGCTCACGTCAAGCATCAGTCCGCGATAAGGCAGGTCCGGCCAGTCCGTTACGGTGGCGTTTCCCACCGGGGCACCCTTGGCGCTGCGCCGGATGTTGTCCAGGGTGACGCTGGCATAATAGGCGCCGTCTTCGTCGGCCGCCTCGATGTGAAGGCTGCCGTCCAGGGTGAGGCGATACCAGCCCGGGGCCTGTCCTTTGACGAACCGCACCGTCGGTTCTTCGGAAGGGTCGGTCTCGCCCCGACGGGGCTGGACCCGTTTCAGGCGCGGAATCATATCGTAGGGATTGGTCTGTACAGGCTGGTAATCGAAGCTGTGGACGTTCGTGGCGGGAAGGAAGTTGTATGTGGCCTCCACGGCCACAGGTTCGCTGCCCCGGCACTGGAGGTGGAAGCCTTCCGGGGCGCGGCACTGGTTCACAAGGGGCCGTGCCTCATAGCGCAACGTCATGGTCTTGCCCCTGTGCCTGCCGGGCACCACGCGGTAGAGCGTGCCACTGATGTGGTCGATGGAGCCGGGGGCGTCCGGCGCCATGGTAACCGGGGTGCGGAACTGGCTGAACCAGATGGTCCAGTCCGTACCGGCGGGCGGGTTCTCGATGGTCAGGGTGTGGATGGCGCGTCCGCTCCCGGGATCCGTTTCCCCCTCGGTCCAGTTGATGACGCAAGGTTGGGTGCATGCAGTGCAAAACGCGCACGCGATGAAAAAGGTCAAATAACGTTTCGTGTTCACAATCAGTGGTTTTTGTCTCCTGACGCAAAGATGTAAAAAAAACCGCATCCCCGAAATATAATGACGCAAATTGTGTATTGAAATACGCAAATTTGTATTTACAGTATCAATCTTATCCATACTTTTGCAAAAAACACAATCACATGGTGACACTAGGAATCGATGTCGGCGGGACCAATCTGGCCCTCGGTCAGGTCCGGGACGGACAACTTGTGCGGCGTGTCAGCACACCGTGGTTCCCTTATGAAGCAAATCTGCAACAGACCCTGGACGCCTTGTCGGATCAGATTTCATCCATGCTGACCCCGGATACGGAAAAGATTGGTATCGGAGTGCCGTCTGTCGTCGATGTTAAGCGTGGGATTGTCTATGATACCGTCAATATCCCTTCCTGGACGGAGGTGCCGCTCAAGGAATATCTGGAGGAACGTTTCCACCTGCCTGTCGCCGTCAACAACGATGCGAACTGCTATGCCATGGGGGTGTACCATGGATACCCGGACGACGCGAAGCCTGAAGTGCTTGTCGTCATCACCTTGGGCACCGGGGTGGGCATGGGCATCGTTGACCGGGGACGGCTCTTCATGGGGGCAAATTGCGGAGCGGGGGAACTCGGGAGTCTCCCGTATCGCGGTACGACACTCGAGAGCTATTGTAGCAAGCAGTTCTTTGCCGGGACTGGCTGGGACAGCCTGTCGGCCTCGCTGGCCGCGCGCGACGGAGACCCCCGTGCCCTTGCCCTTTTCACGGACCTGGGCAAGCGCTTGGGCGACCTGCTTTGCACGGTCATGTTTGCCTACGACCCCAGCCACATCTCGCTCGGTGGCGGAGTCGCTTACAATTATCCGCTTTTCCAGCAGTCCATGGAAGCCCGCCTGAAGCGGGATTTCCCCTATCGTAAGAGCCTGGAGCGGTTGAAGATCGATGTTTGTACCGGCGATGACATCCCCGTCATCGGCGCATCCTTGATTTGACCGATATGAAAAAAACTGCATATTTTTTATCCTGTTGGTCGCAGCGGCGTTTGCCTGCACGCGACCCGCGCCGATCTCCTGTGGCGACAGTCTGGTCCTGGACAAGGGCTGGCAACTCTCCCGCGCAGGCGGCGCGGAGCAGTGGAATGCGACGGTTCCTTCGACGGTGGCCGGCGCTTTGTATGATGCCGGTTTCTTCGGAGATGGCCTTCTGGAAGGCCTCGCCTATGCCGCGGCGGACAAGGCCATTTTCGACGATACCTGGACCTACCGCACCGCTTTCTCGGCGAAGGCCGCCCCCGGACAGCATTATGAGCTCTGTTTCGACGGCCTCGGCTACTATGCCGACATCTTCCTGAACGGCACGCAGATTGCCTCGTCCGACACCACCTTCGGCGTCTTCCGCCGCCGCGCGTATGAAGTCGCTCCGCTGTTGCGGAGCCGCAACACCCTGGAGGTCCGCCTGCGCCGTGCGCAGAGCGGCGACCTCAACATCGGTTTCGTGGACTGGAATCCCCGTCCGCTGGACGAGAGTATGGGTATCGTCCGACCGGTCACGCTGCATGCGACCGGCGCCGTGAGCATCGAGGACGTGTTCGTGATCCCCGACCTGGACGTGCAGACGCTCGCCCAGGCGGACCTCGAAGTCCGCGTGACCCTGCGCAACCACGAGGCGCGTCCCGTGGAAGGGACGCTGCACCTGGACCTGCAGGATGCCGGACAGGCCGCCGTCCCCTTCTCGCTGGAGGCCGGACAGACGAAGACGCTCTGCCTGACCCCGGCCGAACTGCCCCTGCTGCACCTGACGGATCCCCGTGTGTGGTGGAGCTACGACCTTGGCACCCCGGAGCTGTACAGCCTGGAGGCCCGGGCGGAGGTGGCCGGTGTGCTCTCCGACCGCAGGGAGGTGGAATTCGGCGTCCGCCAGATCACCAGCAGCCTGACGGCGGATAACTACCGCCAGTTCAAACTTAACGGCCGCGACATCCTGCTGAAGGGCGCCGGTTGGACCGACGACATCTTCCTGCGGGACACCCAGGAAAGTCTCCGGAGGCAGGTGGAATATGTCAAGGACATGAACCTCAACTGTATCCGTTTCGAGAACATCTGGGGCAAGGACGATACGGTCTATGACTTGTGCGACCGCCTCGGGGTGCTCTCCCTCGTGGGCTGGAGCTGCCAGTGGGAATGGGAGAATTATTGCGGTCTCCCGGAGACCGACAGCTATGGGTGCATCAACACTCCGGAGACGGAGGACCTTGCGGTCGCGTATTTCCGCGACCAGGTGGTCCGCCTGCACAACCACGCTTCCCTGATCGGATGGCTGACCGGCAGCGACCGCATCCCGAACCCGGGCCTGGAGCAGCGTTATATGGAGATCTACAATGCCCAGGAATACCGCCCGTACGTCTGCTCCGCCAAGAATATGGAGAGCGGCATCACCGGCTGGTCGGGCACCAAGATGGAAGGCCCCTACGAGTGGGTGGGCGCGGACTACTGGTACCGCGACACGCAGGCCGGCGGTGCTTTCGGATTCAACACCGAAACGGGCATCGGCGCCAACCTGCCGCAGGCGGGGTCCCTGCGCCGGATGATTCCGGAGGACGCCCTCTGGCCGCTGTCCGAAGCCTGGGACTACCACTGTACTGCATCCACTTCCGCCATGAATGCGACGAAGGTGCTGAATGCCGTGATAGAGGGACATTATGGAGCGGCGATTGGCTTCGAAGACTTCGTCCGCAAGGCCCACGCCGTGGACTACGACGGCACCCGCGGCATGTTCGAGGCGTTCCGCGTCCGGATGCCCCGCAGCACGGGCATCGTCCAGTGGATGCTGAATTCCGCCTGGCCGTCACTGTACTGGCAGCTCTACGACTGGTACGGAGTGCCGACGGCCGGCTACTATGGCACGAAGAAGGCTTGCGAGCCGCTTCAGCTCATGTTCAACTACGCCGACCGCAAGGTCTATGCGGTCAGCGAAAGTCCGGAGCCGGTCACCCTCAAGGCCAATTACCTGGTGTATGACGAGCAGTCCCGCCTGCTGGGCGGGGACAGCAAGGATGTGCGCCTGGGCTACCGCACGAGCTTGCCGGTTTTCGACCTGCGCCGCTTCGACGGCCGTCCGCATTTCGTGGCGCTGTCGCTGACGGCCGCCGACGGCACCGTCGTCGCCGACAACTTCTACTGCCTGCCGGCGAAGGACAATGAATACGTATGGGACCGGACCAACTGGTACATCACCCCGGTCAGCCGCTATGCCGACCTGCGCTTCGCCTTCGGTCAGGAGCCGGCGGACGTGCAGATGAGCGTGGAGGAGCGCGGGGACGGCCAGTGGGCCGTGACTTTGACCAACAAGTCCTCCGTCATCGCCTATATGAACATTCTCCAGGCCCTGGACGCCGCGGGCGAGCTCGTGGCGCCGGCCTTCTGGAGCGACAATTTCTTCCCGCTGCTGCCCGGCCAGACCAAGACGGTCAGCTGCCGCGCGGACGTGCGGGACATCCATTTCAAACTTGATTGACAATCCCCTATGAGAAGAGCGACCCTCATCCTTTTCCTGGCCCTGGGCTGCGCCGCAGGTGCCTTTGCGCAAAGCGCTGAAGAGCTGGACATCTCCCGCAACCGGTCCAAGTATGCCAACGACTCCTTCCGAGAGGACGACCAGTACACGGTCGTCGAGCCGTACCAGACCGTGACCGTGCGGCAGCCCAGAAGCAAGAAGATCAAGAACGTCATCTTCATGATCGGCGACGGCATGGGCGTGGAGCAGGTCAGCTGCGGCTGGGTGCTCAACGGCGGCAGCCTCAACATGGAGCAGATGCCCTACACGGGTTTCTCCCGCACCTATGCCGTGGACCGGCTGATCACGGATTCCTGCGCTGGCGGTTCCGCCCTGGCGACGGGTGTCAAGACCAAATACTATTATATGGGCGTGGATCCCGACGGCAATCCGGTCCCCAGCCTGCTGCATGACGCGCAGCGCAAGGGCATGAAGACCGGCGTGACGGTGACCTGCCGCATCAACGATGCGACGCCGCTCGACTTCGTGGGACACTCCCTGGACCGCGACGAGGAGGAGATCAATGCCGCGCAGTACGTCGACAGCGGGGTGGACTTCCTCTGCGGCGGCGGCCGGCAGTTCTGGCAGGGACGCAACGACGGCCGCGACCTGGTGCAGGAGATGGTGGACCGCGGCTACACCTTCGTGGACACCCGCGAGGATCTGAACAGGGTGAAGGAAGGCCGCGTGCTCGGCCTCTTCGCCCCGCTCGAGATGGATCCCGCGCTGGACCGCGGCCCCGTGCTCGAAGACAGCGCTATGAAGGCCATCGAACTGCTGGACAACAAGAAGGGCTTCTTCCTGATGATCGAAGGCTCGAGCATCGACGACTGGGGCCATCGCCAGAAGGTCGGCTACATGGCCGAGGAGCTGTTCGACTTCGACCGCACCGTCGGCAAGGTCCTCAAGTGGGCCGAGCAGGACGGACACACCCTGGTCATCGTCACGGCGGACCATGCCACCGGCGGCCTGACGCTCCTCGACGGCAGCCTGCAGGAGCGCACGGTCAAGGTCCATTTCTCCACCAAGGGACACAACGGCATCCTCGTCCCCGTGTATGCCTACGGCCCTGGTGCCGAAGCGTTTGCGGGGGTGCATGAGAATGAGGAAATCGGTCAGATCGTCCGTCGCCTGATGAAGTGATCATGGGACGTAAAATGGGTATTGAAATACGCAAAAGTGGCTTCATTAAATCGGTGAAGCAGGGTATTTTTGTATCGTAAGACCACGGAACACACTTTTAAAATTCAATCAATAATAACCTTATGAAAGCCTACAAACTTTTCCTTTTCCTGCTGTCGGGATTTGTCGCGTTGAGCGCCAGCGCCCAGAACCTGACGGTCAAAGGAACGATTACCGACGGTGCCAGCGGGGACCCTGTCCCCTTCGCATCGGTTGTCGTGAAGGGTACTGGCGCCTGGACGACCTCCGACGCCGACGGCAAGTTCTCGGTCGAATCTCCCGCGAACGGAGTCCTCTCCGTGGAGAGCCTCGGCTACATCGCGGCGGAGATCGCCGTCGAGGGACGCAGCACCGTCAACGTGACCCTGTATCCTGATCTGGACCAGCTTTCCGAGGCGGTTGTCATCGGTTACGGTGTCCAACAGAAGAAACTCCTCACCGGATCCACGATCCAGGTGAAAGGCGACGAACTCGCCAAACTCAACACGGCCTCCGCGCTCGGCGCCCTCCAGAGCCAGAGCCCGGGCGTGTCCATCACCCAGAATTCCGGCCAGCCGGGCCGCGGCTACAAAGTGAACATCCGCGGTATCGGCACCATCGGTGATTCTGAGCCGCTGTACGTCATCGACGGCGTGGCCGGCGGCGACATCAACGCGCTGAACCCCAACGATATCGAGTCTGTCGATATCCTCAAGGACGCAGCCTCGGCCGCCATCTACGGCGCCCGTGCCGCGAACGGTGTCGTGCTCGTGACCACGAAGCAGGGTAAGGAAGGCCGCGTGATCGTCTCCTACGACGGCTTTTACGGCGGTCAGTACATCGCCAAGATGCCCGACATGGTCAATGCCAAGGAGTACATGCAGATGTACAACCTCGCCCGCACGAACTCGGGCCTGGATCCCGTCGACTTCTCCGCCAAACTTCCCGCCAGCCTGTACCAGTCCATCATGAACGGTTCCTGGAACGGCACGAACTGGGTGGAGGAGATGTACAACAAGGGCGCGATGACCCAGAACCATTCCGTGAACGTCGCCGGCGGCACCGCCGACCACAAGTTCTCGATGGGTCTGTCCTACACCGGACAGGACGGTATCCTGGGCTGGAACAAGATCGAGCCGATGAATGCGAAGTACCGCCGCTACACCTTCCGCATGAACTCGGACAACGTGGTCATGAAACGCAACAACCTGGAGATCCTCAAGGTGGGCGAGACCCTCAACTTCAGCTTCGGCCAGAACAGCGGCATCGCTGAAGGCGACATCTACGACAGCTCCCTGCACGATGCGATCGGCGCCAACCCGCTCCTCCCGGTGTACGAGACGGACGGCAAGGGCAACGTCCTCGGCTTCTACGACGAGGCGGTCCGCGACCGCGAAGGCTGGACCTTCTTCAATGACGCCAAGCACCCGATCGGCGTGGACTACTTCAACCGCGGCCGCAACCTCGAGAAGTTCTACTCGCTGCATGCAAGCGTGTATGCCGAGCTCCAGCCGATCAAGAACCTCCGGTTCAAGAGCCAGTTCGGCTACCGCCTGTCCGGCAGCTCGAACCGCAGCTACAAGATGATCTATCATCTGAACACTTCCCAGTACAACGACAACGACGTGGTTTCCCAAAGCCTCAGGCTGGGCCACCGCATTACTTGGGAGAATACGCTTTCCTACCATTTCGACATCAACAACGACCACGTGTTCGACACCGTGCTGGGTCAGTCCATCGAGAAATGGGGCATGGGTGAAAGCCTGTCCGCCAGTGCGTGGAACAGCATCTTCCCCAACGACTTCGATCGGGCCTGGCTGTCCAATACCAAGCCGGCCATCCTTGGCCAGATCTCCGCTTCCGGCTCCCCGTCCACGGCAGGTGCCCTGGCTTCCTTCTTCGGCCGTGTCAACTACAGCTACAAGGACACCTACCTGTTCTCCGCGACGGTCCGCGCTGACGGTTCCTCCAACTTCGCCCGCGGTCACCGCTGGGGCATCTTCCCGTCGGTCTCCGCCGGCTGGACCCTCTCCAACGAGCCGTTCCTGGCGGGCAGTTCCGACTGGCTGAGCTTCCTGAAGCTGCGCGCCAGCTGGGGCCAGAACGGTAACGCCAGCATCTCCAACTTCCAGTACCTGTCCACGATCAAGATGTCCAGCAGCGCCGGCTACTACTTCGGCAACAAGGCATCCATGTCCACCGGCGCCGTCCCCGGCACGCTGGCCAATCCGGACGTGAGCTGGGAGACCTCCGAGCAGACCAACGTCGGTCTTGACGCCCGCTTCTTCAACTCCGCCCTCGGCCTCACGGTCGACGCCTACATCAAGAACACCAAGAACTGGCTGGTGGACGCCCCCATCGCGACGGTGTACGGCTTCAGTGCTCCATACGTAAACGGCGGTGACGTGCGCAACTCCGGTATCGAGTTCTCCATCGACTACGGCAAGCACACGGGCGAGTTCACCTATGGCATCAACCTGAACGGTTCGTTCAACAAGAACGAGGTCACCCGGCTTGCCAACTCCGAAGGCATCATCCATGGCAAGGACGACGTGCTGAGCCAGGGTACTTCCGAGATGTACCGCGCTCAAGTCGGCTACCCGATCGGCTACTTCTACGGCTACAAGACCGCCGGCGTCTTCCAGAACGAGTCCGAGGTCAACGCCGCCAAGGCCAAATACGATGACGCCAAGCCCGGCGACCTGATCTTCGTGGACGTCAACGGCGACGGACAGATCACCGACGACGACCGCACGATGATCGGCGATCCCCATCCGGACTTCACCGCCGGCCTCAATCTCTGGTTCGCCTGGAAGGGCTTCGACCTGAACATCACCGGCTACGGCAACTTCGGCCAGCAGATCGCCAAGTCCTACCGTTCCTTCTTCGACCGTCCGACGGACAGCTACACCCGCGACCTGCTGAACTGCTGGAGCGGTCCCGGCACGTCCAACCGGCTCCCGCTGTGGACTACCTGCGCCGACCGCAACTGGTCCAACATCTCCGATATCTACATCGAGAACGCCGACTTTTTCAAGATTTCCAACGTGACCCTCGGCTACGACTTCAGCCGGCTGTTGCGCGGCGGCTTCATCAGCAAGGCCCGCCTCTATGTCTCCGCCCAGAACCTCCTGACCATCACCAAGTACTCCGGCATGGATCCTGAGATCGGTTATGGCTTCGACGAAGACTGGGTGTCCGGTATCGATCTGGGTTACTATCCCAGCGCACGTTCTTTCCTCGTTGGTGTCAACATTCAATTCTAGTATGTTATGAAAAAGATTATCATATACTTATCTGCTATTGCCCTGGCTTCCATGGTTTTCGCCGGTTGCGAGCAATTCCTGGACACCGTGAGCTATACTGAGAGCAACACCAGTAACTATCCCGCTTCCGAACAAGATGCTCTCCAGCTGGTAACGGGTATCTATTCCGCGTTGAACCAGGCATCTTATTCGCCTAGTGCCCATTCCTTTATCGCCAACCTGACTATGGCTGACGAGTGCTTCGGTGGCGGCGGACAGGATGATTATGAGATTCAGGCTTACGACCACCTGCTCTATTTCGAGCCGAACGCCCAGCTGGATTACTGGACTCCGTATTATTCCGGCATCACACGCGCCAACCTGGCCATCGCCAACCTGGACAAGGTGGAGGACGAAGAGCTCCGCAACCAGCTCCTGGGTGAGGCCTACTTCATGCGTTCCTTCTTCCTGTTCGACCTGACCCAGCAGTTCGGCGAGATTCCGCTGGTAACCTCCGCCCCCAACTCGGTGTCCGACGCGGCCGCCTATCCGGCTCCCGGCACGATCGAGGAGATCTACGGCACCATCACCGCCGGCCTGAAGCAGGCCATCGCCATTATGCCTGCCAAGAAGTGGAACGAGTGCGTATCGGGCCTTCGTCACGCCACCAAGTGGGATGCCGAAGCCCTGCTGGCGCGCGTTTACCTTTTCTACACGGGTTTCTACAGTGACAAGAACGGTACGACCATCACCACCCTTCCGTTGGTGGACCTGGAGACCAACGAACTCTCGGGCCAGACCGTCAGCAAGGATGAGGTGGTGACCGCCCTGGAGGACTGCATCGCGAACAGCGGCCACAAGCTGGTGGCGGACTTCCGCCTCATGTGGCCGTACATGAACAGCGCGACCAAGGCGGACTACGTCTATGCCCAGAGTGTCGAAGGCACCTGGATCACCGACGATGTAAACCCCGAGGAGATGTTCAGCATCTGTTACTCCAACGTGGCAGAGTCCAGTCGAAACCGGAATAAGTTCGACCAGTATCTGGGCGTGCGCAAGCGCAGCAAATATGAGGTCAACGCTTTCCCGTTCAGCCGCGGTTACGGCATGGCGACCGTGAATCCGTATGTCTGGGAGCAATGGGAGATCGAAGAGCCCGGAGACCTCCGCAAGGCGGCTTCCATCTACAGCGTTGACGAGGAGATGGCCGATCCTTCCAAGTACTCCTGGGGCAATGACAACCAGATGGAGGAGAGCGGGTTCTGGCAGAAGAAATACCAGGCCTGGGGCGCGATGGTGGACGGGAGCTTCTACTATGAGTTCTCTTCCATTCCCGAGTACGGCGGAGCCGGTTCCGACCTGGGCCGTGGCCACTCTCCGCAGAATGTCCAGATTATCCGTTTCGCCGACGTGCTCCTGATGCACTCCGAGCTGACGGAAGGCAAGGCGCTTCCCGGCGGCAAGAGCGGCATGAATATGGTCCGCGAGCGTGTCGGCCTGGCCGACAAGGCTTACAGCGTGGACGCCATCCGGATGGAGCGCAAGCATGAGCTCGCCTTCGAGGGCATCCGCTGGAACGACATGCGCCGCTACGGCAAAGCCTACACCCTGGCCGCCCTTAAGACCCAGCTGAACCAGCCCATCCGCAATGCCGGTGGTGCCTGGATTGTGATGAAGGATCAGGGTGCCGGCTACGAGGCCCGCTACGAAGCCACCTGGGGCTTCCGCCCGATCCCGAGCTCGGAAGTGACCCTGTCCAACGGTGTGCTGAAGCAGAACGCCGGCTGGACCGATGCTTCTGCCCAGTATTCTAACTGGAAATAAGCGATTGGTTGAATAATGAACAGA
This sequence comes from Bacteroidales bacterium, assembly GCA_012744435.1. Taxonomy (GTDB): domain Bacteria; phylum Bacteroidota; class Bacteroidia; order Bacteroidales; family UBA932; genus Cryptobacteroides. The sequence continues at coordinate 36,158 of JAAYCA010000060.1, read as the reverse complement.
AGGAGCCGGCCCTGGGGGACCGGCTCCTTCTTTCCATTCGGCTTCGCTCCGGGATCTATTTCCTGACGTAGCGGCTGCCCGTCTGTTCTTTCACCGCGTCGATGAAGGCCGGTGCGTAGGCGGGGGAGGTCCGGCGGCTGGACACGACCACGCCATTCTCGCTGGGCTGCATGATCTGGTCGTTGTGCTTGACGATCAGCAGGCGGGCGAGTTTGTCCCAGCGCTGCATCATCTTGTCGGTGTAGGCGATGGTCTTGCCCGTGAGATAGTCGGCCCGCTCGCCGGGCGTCATGGCGGCGGCGCGCTCCTCGACCTCTTTCTGGTCCGCGGCGTAGTAATCTTCCAGTTCCTGCTGGGCCTCGCGCAGGTCGCCGATCATGGCGCTGTAGCGCGGATAGACCATGTTGGCGACGAAGTTGCACATCCAGAAGGCGCTCTCGGTGCTGAACTCGCGGATGTTGTTGTTCTCCCGGCGGAAGGGCTCGGGAACGCGGTTGATGCCGCAATACACGGGCACATAGGCGACCATGGAGGCTCATCCATGTTGAAATAAGTGACCCCGCCCACGGCGTCGGGCAGCCAGGAGCGCATCTGGCAGACCATCGTCATGCCGCTCTGCTGGCAGCCGATGGGCCGCTCGCGGAACATGGGGGTGCCGTCGCTGCTCTCGAAGTTGACCGGCTGGTTGCGGTAGGGGGACGCCCACGGGCCGGCGCTCACGTCGGCCGTCATGTCCAGGGCCGTGCCCTCGTAGTGGTCGCGCATGTCATTCATGATATCGCGCACGGACACTTTCTCCTTGGGCGTGATCCAGAGCGGAAGGTGGTCACATACATCCAGCTGGCCGTTCAGGAAAGGCAGGTAGCTGTCGATGACGTCGGTATCGAAGTGGTGGCGGAAGAAGCTCCAGACGCGCGCCTCGCAGTAGCGGATGGCGCTCCAGTCCAGCGGACCGTAAGCCTCGCGGAAACTGAAGTCGGCGTCGGTGCCGTTGTAATAGCCCATCTCACGGGCAAAGGAGATCACGTCCGCGGAATACATGCATTCGCCCTCGACGACGCAGAAGCCGAGCTTCTTGTCCGCCTTGCGGGCCTGCGGGAACTGCCGGATGCGGCTGGCGTTGGCATAGGCGCAGATGGCGTCGTCAGGCACGCGCATGGCCACCCAGACGGCTCCTTTGCGTCCCGGGCCCTTGCCGATCATCTCCATGATCCAGGCTTCGTCCTTGTCGCAGATGGCGAAAGACTCGCCGGTGCTGCCGTAGCCGTATTCCTGCACGAGCGAGTGCATGACGGCGATGGCTTCGCGGGCGGTGGCGCTGCGCTGCAACGTGAGATCCATCAGGGTGAAATAATCGAGCCAGCCCTCGGGGTTGCGCAGCTCTTCCCTGCCGTCCCAGGTGGTCTCGACGATGCTCACCTGGTTTTCGTTCATCAGGCCCGCCACGGCGTAGGTATAAGGGGCCTGGGCGATCAGGCGCGGCTGGGCGTCGGGGCCATAGCCGCGTAGGGCGATCATCTCTCCGGCGGCGTGACGGCCGGGCGCGGAGTAACTGAGCGGCGAGGCGAAGCCGAAGCCGTCGCAGTTGTAGGTACAGATGACGGAACCGTCCACGGAGGCGGCTTTGCCGACGATGAGATTGGTGCAGGCGTCGGTGGGTGCGGCGGTGCTCAACAGGCAGGCTGCCGCAAGACAAGGGAAGAGGGATTTTTTGTTCATCGGTATAATGATTATGAATTGTGCAATCGCAGGCTGCTCAGCCACAGGCCCAGCCAGGTGATCATGGCATTGTAGAGCAGCAGTTCAAAGCCGATCCGGTAGCCGCCGAACCAGGCGGCGCTGTGCTGTGCGAGGATGAAGCAGAGGACCGGTGAGAGCGCGCAGATGAAGGGTACCCAGCCGTCGCGCACGCGCCGCTTGGTCAGGATGCCGAAGAAAAACAGGCCCAGCAGCGGGCCGTAGGTGTAGCCGGCGACGGTGTAGATCGCATCGATCACGCTCCCGTCGCGGATGGCGCGGAAACCCAGGATCACCAGTCCGAGCACAACGGCGGCCCCGGCATGCACGAGGCGGCGGGTGCGGCGCAGTCCGGTCTCGTCCTGCCGCGTGTCCGCGTGCAGGAAATCCACGGTGAAGGTGGTGGTGAGCGCGGTGAGGGCGGAGCCGGAGCTGCTGAAGGCCGAAGCGGTAAGGCCGAGGGCGAACAGCAGCCCGACGACGGGCGGCATGAAGGCCTGTCCGGCGGCGTCCGTGCCGCAGGCGATGGTGGGGAAGAGGTCGTCCGGCTTGGCCACGGAAAGGCCGCGGGAAGCGGCAAACTGATACAGCAGCACGCCGAGGGCGAGGAAGAGCAGGTTGACCGGGATGAAGGCGGCCCCATAGCTCATCATGTTGCGCTGGCTCTGGCGCAAGGTCTTGCAGGAGAGGTTTTTCTGCATCATATCCTGGTCCAGGCCCGTCATGGCGACGGTGGTCAGCATGCCGGCGGCGAACTGCTTCCAGAACAGGCGCGGTTCGCGCCAGTCGTCGAAGAACCAGATGCGCGCCATGCCGCTGTCCCGGATGCTGCCGTACATCGCCCCGAAGTCCAGACCCATCACCCGACCGATCTGCACGAGACAGAGCACCACCGTGGTGATCAGCGCCACGGTCTGGATCATGTCGGTCCACACCAGGGTGCGCACTCCGCCGCGGAAGGTATAGAGCCACACGCAGAGCATCGTGGCGGCCACGTTGACCCAGAAGGGGATGCCCAGGGGCTCGAAGACGATCAGCTGCAGCACAATGGCCGTGAGATACATGCGCACGCCGCAGATAAGGATCTTGGAGAGCAGGAAGAAACCCGCCCCGGCGCGGTGGCTCCAATGCCCGAAACGGCCGTCCAGATAGCTGTAGAGGCTGGTGAGGTTCAATCTGTAATAGAGGGGCAGCAGCACGTAGGCGATCACGGCATAGCCGGCGACGAAGCCCACGGCCATCTGCAGGTAGGCCCACTGCGAGGCGGCCACCATCCCGGGCACGGACACGAAGGTGATTCCGGAGATGGAGGTGCTGACCATCGCGACGGCCACGACCCACCAGGGGGATTTGCGACCGCCGCGAAAGAAATCGGCGCTCCCGTGCGAGCGGCGGGAGAGGATCCAGCTGACGCCGATCACAGCGCCCAGATACGCGCAGATGACAATCAAATATTTTGTCGCGGGGGTCATTTTTATTCGCGAAGATACAACAAAAACCTTATCTTTGTCCATTCAATGGACGACTTAATCAAAGATCTATCTGCGCAGGAGTACAAAGACGGCTTCGTGACCGAGGTTGCCCAGGAGTTTGTTCCGAAGGGACTGAACGAAGACATCATCCGCCTGATCTCCGCCAAGAAAGGGGAGCCCGACTGGCTTCTGGAGTTCCGCCTCGGCGCCTTCCGGCGCTGGCAGCGGATGCGCCCTCCCTACTGGGGGCACCTCAAGCTTCCGCGCATCGATTTTCAGGATATCATATACTGGGCGGCGCCCAAGCGGCCCGAGGACCGGCCGGACGAGATCGATCCGGCCCTGCTGGAGACCTTCGACAAGCTCGGCATTCCCCTGCACGAGCGGGAAGTGCTCGCCGGCGTGAAGCCCAAGGGAGAAGTGGCGGTGGATGCCGTGTTCGACTCCGTGAGCGTCACCACGACCTTCCGCAGGACCCTCGCCGAGCGGGGCATTATCTTCTGCTCTTTCTCCGAGGCGGTCCGCGAGCATCCCGACCTGGTGCGCAAGTACCTGGCTTCGGTGGTCCCCGTGGGGGACAATTACTACGCCGCGCTCAATTCCGCGGTCTTCTCCGACGGGTCTTTCTGCTACATCCCCAAGGGGGTGAAGTGTCCGATGGACCTGTCCAGCTATTTCCGGATCAACGCTTCCGGTACGGGACAGTTCGAACGCACGCTGATCGTCGCCGACGAGGGTGCGTCGGTCAGCTACCTGGAGGGCTGCACGGCCCCGATGCGCGACGAGAACCAGCTGCATGCCGCCGTGGTGGAGATTGTCGTGGAGAAGGATGCCGACGTCAAGTACAGCACCGTGCAGAACTGGTACCCGGGCGACGCCCAGGGGCGCGGCGGGATCCTCAACCTCGTGACCAAACGGGGGCTGTGCAAGGGCACCGGCTCCCATTTGAGCTGGACCCAGGTGGAGACGGGCTCCGCCGTGACCTGGAAGTATCCGAGCACCATCCTGAAGGGGGATTATTCTTCTTCGGAGTTCTACAGCGTCGCCATGACCAACAACTGGCAGCAGGCCGACACCGGCACCAAGATGATCCATCTGGGCCGGGGCACACGCAGCCGCGTGGTCTCCAAGGGCATCTCCGCCGGCCATAGCGAAAACAGCTACCGCGGCCTCGTGCAGATGGGGCCTGCGGCGGAAGGCGCCCGCAATTTCTCACAATGCGACTCCCTGCTGATCGGCAGCGAGTGCGGCGCGCACACCTTCCCGGTGATCCGCAGCCACAATCCGCGGGCGACCGTGGAGCACGAAGCCACGACGTCCAAGATCAGCGAGGACCAGCTCTTCTATTGCACCCAACGCGGCATCGCCGCCGAGGATGCCGTCGCACTCATCGTGGGCGGTTATGCCCGCGAGGTCCTTTCGCGCCTGCCGATGGAATTTGCCGTGGAGGCGCAGAAGCTTTTGTCCGTATCACTTGAAGGTTCCGTCGGATGAGTTGGGTAGAGATCATATCAGCCGTTCTGGGCTTGTCCTGCGTATTCCTTGCAGGACGGAATTCCAAATACAATTTCTGGGTGGGTTACGTCTACAACGTTTTCCTGTTCATCCTCTTCTGGCGGCAGCATCTGTACAGCGCGATGCTGCTCCAGCCGGTGTCGTTCGCGATCAACGCCTTCGGCCACTGGCGCTGGACGCACCCGCGGGAGGAAGAACGCAGCGCCTCCGACGCGACCCGTCTCAAAGTCGGCCACATCACGAAAGGGCAGTGGCCGGGAATCCTGCTGACCGTCGGCGTGCTGGGCGCCTCGTGGGCGATGTGCCTGGACTGGCTGCCTGTCAAGTGGCCGAATGTCTTCCAGGCGGATCCGGCCCCCTGGCTGGACTCCTACCTGCTGATGCTCACCCTGCTGGCGCAGTACTTGAGCGCCCGCAAGTGCTGGGAGTGCTGGATCGTATGGCTGGTGGTCAACGCCGCCAACATCGCCCTGTATATCAGCTCCGGCCTATACCTGATGCCGATTGTCAGCGCCTTGTATCTGGCGAACGGCATCTGGTCCCTCATTTCCTGGAAAAAACTTTACAACAAGAATGAATAACGACGTCTTACTGGATATCCGGAACCTCCACGCCGGCGTGGAGGACAAGCAGATCCTCAAGGGGGTGGACCTGCAGGTCCGCCGCGGCGAGGTGCATGCCGTGATGGGCCCGAACGGGGCCGGCAAGAGTACGCTCGGCGGCGTCCTGTCGGGCCGCCCGACCTTCACCGTGACCGAAGGCAGCGTGACCTTCGACGGGCGCGACCTGCTGACGCTCAGCCCGGAGGAGCGCTCCTGGGCCGGATTGTTCATGAGCTTCCAGTACCCGGTGGAGATCCCCGGGGTAAGCATCACCAATTTCATGAAAGCGGCCGTGGGCGCCCGGCGCAAGGCGCTGGGACAGCCGGAGCTTTCGCCGGCGGAGTTCCTGAAGCTGCTCAAGGAAAAGATGGGCATGCTGAAGATGAAAGGTGAATTCGCCCGGCGGGAAGTCAACGTCGGCTTCTCCGGCGGCGAGAAAAAGCGCAACGAAATCTTCCAGATGGCCATGCTGGAGCCCACGCTCAGCATCCTGGACGAGACGGATTCCGGACTCGACGTGGATGCGCTGCGGATCGTGGCGGAGGGTGTGAACCGCCTCCGTACGCCGCAGACGGCCGCCATCGTGATCACCCACTACCAGCGCCTGCTGGAATACATCGTCCCGGACGTGGTCCACATCCTCAAGGACGGCCGTATCGTCCGGACAGGCGGACGCGAACTGGTGGACCTGATTGAAAAAGAAGGATACGAGAGCATCGATGGATAGACGGGTCTATGTCCTCGGACGCGACAGTGCGCCGCAGTATCTCCGGCTGGAAGCCGGGGAGGAGCTCTCGATGACCCTGGTCATTCCTCCGGGACTGAGCGGGAGAGAGGTCCTGGAAGTGGACCTGAACGGTCCCGGCGCTTCGCTGGACCTTTCCGGCGTGTACGTCTGTGCCGCCGATGAGCGGGTGGACCTGCGGGTGCTGGTGCGCCACGCCGCGCCCGGCTGCCACTCCCGCCAGCTCTTCAAGGGCATCGTCGGCGGGACGGCTTCCGTCGCCTTCGACGGCCTGATCTATGTGGCCCGCGACGCCCAGAAGACGCAGGCCTATCAAGAGAACCATACCCTGCTGCTGAGTGAATCCGCGCGGGTGGAGTCCCGCCCCCAGCTGGAAATCTATGCGGATGACGTGCAGTGCTCGCACGGCGCCACGGCCGGCTATCTCAACCCGGACGAACTGTTTTACCTGCGCTCCCGAGGCATCCCCGAGGCGGAGGCCCGGCGTCTCCAGATGATCGCCTTCCTCGCTCCGGTGCTCAGCCGCCTGCCGGAGGAGCTAATCGAAGAAATCCATGCTGGTCTATCCTAACGTCAAGATCAACCTGGGCCTGAGCGTGCTGCGCAAGCGGCCCGACGGCTACCACGATATCGAGACCCTGTTCGTCCCGTATTTCGGAATGTCGGATGTGCTGGAGATCGTTCCGGCCGGGGCTTTCCGTTTCGTCGGTTCGGACAACGTGACCTGGGACGACGACCTTTGCGTGCGGGCCTACCAGTTGCTCAAGGCCGATTTCGACCTGCCTCCGGTGGAGATCCGCCTGACCAAACGCAGTGCCGTGGGCGCCGGACTGGGCAGCGGTTCGGCCGATGCCGCATTCACCCTGATGACGCTGACCGAGATGTTCCACCTGGGCCTGGAGGACTGGCAGCTGGCGGATTATGCCGCCTGCCTGGGCTCCGACTGTCCGGTGTTCATCTACAACCGCCCGATGTTCGGCACCGGCCGCGGGGATGTCCTGACGGACTACGACCTCGACCTGTCGGCGTTCGAGATCCGGGTGGAGGTGCCGGAAGGAGTGCGCGTGAGCACGAGCGAAGCCTATTCGCGGGTTGTCCCGCGCGAACGCGTCGCCCTCCCGTCGCTGCGCGAGGCGCTCCGCTATCCGGCGGAGATGTGGCCGGACGTGCTGTACAACGACTTTGAGCCGTCCGTCTTTTCCATTCATCCGGAGGTGGAGGCGCTCAAGAAGCGTTTCTATGCCGACGGCGCCGTGTATGCCTCGATGTCCGGCTCCGGCTCCGCCGTGTTCGGACTGTTCCGCAAATAAACCTTTCCCGTCATGACTCCTCCGGCAGGACAGTTATCCGAGAACAGCAGGCGGCTGGCGCGCAATACGCTCATGCTGTATTTCCGCATGTTCATGCTGCTGCTCATCGGGCTGTTCACCTCGCGTGTGGTGCTCCGGACCCTGGGCGTGGAGGATTATGGCGTGTACAACGTCGTGGGCGGGGTGGTGACGGTCTTCACGTTCATCACGACCGCGATTTCCGCGGCGATCAGCCGCTACCTGGCCGTGGGCCTGGGGCAGGGAGACCCCGGGCGCCTCAGGCGCATCTTTTCCACCGGCGTGCTCATCCAGATGGGTCTTTCACTGCTGCTGGTGCTGCTCGTGGAGACGGCCGGCATGTGGTGGCTGAACCACCGTCTCGTGATCCCGGAAGGGCGTCTGGAAGCGGCCCGCTGGGTGCTTCAGTGTTCCCTGGGGATCCTGGTGGTCACGCTGCTTTCCGTTCCCTACAACGCCGCCATCATCGCCCATGAGCGCATGTCGGCCTTTGCCGTGATCAGTCTCGGCGAGGCGGCGCTCAAGCTGGGCGTGGCGCTGCTGCTGTATGTCTCTCCCTGGGACAAGCTGATCAGCTATGCCGTCCTGATGCTGGGCGTGGCGCTGCTGGTGCGGACGGCCTACGGTCTCTATTGCCGGCGCTGTTTCGCGGAGACCCGCGGCGGCCTGGTGTTCGACCGTGCGCTGACGCGCGAGATGACGGCCTTTGCCGGCTGGAGCTTCTTCGGATCCAGCGGCTATGTACTCAACACGCAGGGTGCCGGACAGGTGGTCAACCTTTTCTTCGGCGTGGCGGTGAACGCCGCCCGGGGCGTGACCCTGCAGGTGGAGAACACCGTCAAGCAGTTCGTCTCCAATTTCCTGACCGCCCTCAATCCACAGATCACCAAAGCCTGGGCGGGCGGGGACAAAGAATATTGTTTCGAATTGGTGCGCAAGGGCACCAAGTATGCCTGGCTCGTGGTCCTGGCCTGTGCCATCCCCGTGCTGGGCGAGACGGAGCTGCTGCTGGACCTGTGGCTGGGTCCCGACAAGGTGCCGCCCCATGCGGCGACCTTCATCCGCCTGGCCATAGCCAGCCTGTTCGTCGATCTGTCCGGCAACTCGCTGCTGACCCTGGTGCAGGCCACCGGTCGCGTCAGGCGGTATTACCTGATCACCGGTCTGACCTCCTATCTGGGTCTGCCGCTGACCTGGCTCGCTTTCCGGCTGGGCGCCGGTCCCGCCTGGGCCTATTACATCTTCATCATGGTCTATTCGGCCGTATTTGTGGAGCGGCTCATCCTGGTGCACCGCCAGACGGACTTCCCCCTGCGGCCGTATCTCCGCCTGCTGGCGCTGCTGGTGATGACGAGCTGCTTCTCGATGATGTTCTGCCTCTTCGCCCGCGGTTTCGGCTGGGCTCCCGGCTGGCGCCTGCTTTTCGGCACGGTGCTGGGCTGGGTCTCCATGGCCGTGTACACCTGGCGTTATCTGCTGACGGCCGGAGAACGGGATTTCGTGCTCCGCAAGACCGGGCGCTTCCTGCCGGACCGCCTGTTCCTGAAAGCGAAATACCGCGCCGTTTACGACCGGCCGCTGTCCGTGTCGGGGCCGGTGTATTTCACGGAGAAGCTCCAGTGGCAGAAATTGCGCGACCGCAATCCGCTCTATCACACGCTGGTGGATAAGGCGGAGGTGAAGCCTTACGTGGCTGCAAGGATCGGAGAAGAACACGTGGTGCGTACCCTGGGCGTGTGGAACGAGGTGTCGCAAATCGACTGGGACGCCCTGCCGCGACAGTTCGTGCTGAAATGCACGCACGACAGCGGAAGCATCGCAATCTGTGCTGACAAGACCTCGTTCGACCGGGATACCGCCTGCGCGAAGCTGTCCGCCGCCCTGCATCGCGAGCACTGGCGCCGCGACCGCGAATGGGCCTACAAGGGCGTTCCGCCGCGCATCATCGCCGAGGAATATCTGGGCGCGGACCTCGTCGACTACAAGATCTTCTGTTTCAGCGGCAAGCCGGAATTCCTCTTCGTGGCGACCGGCCGCAACGTCCCCGGCCAGGAGACCTGTTTCGACTTCTTCGACCTGTCCTGGAATCACCTGGACATCCGCAACGGACATCCCAACGCTGCCGTTCCGCCCGCAAGACCGGCGCATTTCGGGGAGATGCTCCGTCTGGCGGAGGCGCTTGCCGGGGATTTCCCGCAGGTGCGCATCGACTTCTACGAGATGCCGGACGGCCGCATTCTCTTCGGCGAATACACCTTCTATCACTGGGGCGGTTTCGTTCCTTTTGAGCCCGACGAGGCGGATCTCCGGCTGGGAGAATACTTCAAGACAGCGCGTCCATGAATACGGGGAAAATAGCGATTTATACCTGCATCGTCGGCGGCTACGACGAGCTGAAGCAGCCTGTCGTCCTGCAGGCCGGTTTCGACTTCATCTGCTTCGTCGGGAAGGGAGAGAAGACCAGCGCACGCGACGGGGCGTGGGAGATCCGCGAACTGCCCCGGACCCTGGGCGATGCGACGATGGACGCCCGCTGGGCCAAGACGCATCCCCACGTCCTGCTGCCGGACTACGGCGGCAGCGTGTGGATCGACGGCAACATCGCCATGCTGGACGGCTCGCTCTACCAGGCGGTCCAGGCCCGGGTTGCAGCGGGAGCGAAGTTCAGCGGCGTGCCGCACCCCGACCGGGATTGCAGCTATGCCGAGGCGCGCAAGTGCTACGACATGAAATACCTGACGGCTTCCGGGCTGCTGCGCGTGTGGGCATTCTTGTTCTTCCATGGTCTTCGGCGGCACGCCGGACTGATGGAGAGCAACTTGCTTTTCCGGCAGCATCCGGATCCCGGGATCGTGGCCCTGGACGAACTGTGGTGGGACCGCGTGCTGCACCTGAGCCGCCGCGACCAGTTGTCGCTGCGCTGGTGCCTTCAGCGCTGCGGCGTCGCGTGGGACGACCGCCTGCTGGACGGCCGGAACACCCGCAACCATCCGGGTTTCAAATACTTGTTGCATAAGTAAAAAAATTGACCTATCTTTGCCGTCCATTCCTCGGGTAGGAATGAGTTAAGTTTAATTTTTTCAACAGATTCACAATGGCTGTTAAGATTCGTTTACAGCGCCACGGTAAGAAGAATTTCGCATTCTTCCACATTGTAGTGGCGGATTCGCGCTCTCCGCGCGATGGTCGTTTCATCGAGCAACTGGGCTCCTACAACCCCAACACCAACCCGGCTACGATCGTGCTCAATGCCGAGCGCGCCCTCGCCTGGCTGAAAGTGGGTGCCGAGCCGACCCTCACCGCACGCCGCATTCTCTCCTATGAGGGTGTGATGCTGCGCCACCACCTGGACGGCGGTATCGCCAAGGGGGCTCTGACCCAGGAAGCGGCCGACAAGAAGTGGAATGACTGGAAGGCCCAGCGCGATGCCAAGATCGAGGCCAAGAAGTCCGGCATCAAGGCCGCAGACATCGAGGCCCGCAAGGCTGCGAAGGCCGAGGAGGCCAAGGTCAACGAGGCCCGCGCCGAGGCGCTTGCCAAGAAGGCTGCCGAACTGGCTGCCCAGAAGGCCGCCGAGGCTGCCGAAGCCGCTGCCGAGGCTGCTGCCGCCGAAGCTCCCGCCGAGGAGGCTCCCGCTGCCGCCGAGGCTGCCGAGGCTCCCGCCGAGTAGCATCTGATGCTCCAGATTGCCAAGATCCTCAAATCCAACGGCACCGATGGCGGCCTCCTGATCGGGGTGTACGACATCGAGGTCGACCAGATCGATCTGCAGGAACCGGTGTTCATCGAATTCGATGGACTGCCGGTTCCCTTCTTTATCCAGGATATCCGACAGCGGGGCGGCACGAAAGCCATCATCCATCTGAATGATATCGTAACGCTGGAAGATGCCGAGGAAGTGGTCGGCCGCGCGCTTTATATCGAAGGCGAGTGGGAAGAGGAAGAGGAGACGGACTTCACGGGCTGGACCCTGCTCAACCGGGGCGAATGCGTCGGAGAAGTGACCGGCATGGAGCCCATTCCCGGCAATCTCTGCCTGTATGTCGGCGAGACCCTTGTCCCCTTGCATCCCGACCTGATTCTCTCCGCCGATCCGGAGACCCGGACCCTCGACCTGGACCTCCCCGAAGGCCTGCTCTGATTCTTCCTGTGAAGAGGCCCCTGTCCGGGAAAATTATTCCGGCAGGAAGGCGCCTTTCCGCATCGACGCCTCGCGGTACTCTTTCAGTTCCGGGAAGCGTTCCCGCAGCTCCCGGATGTAACGCCACGGGATGGCCGAGAAGTTCTTGATGCCCATCCCGACCAGCTCCAGCACTTCGCGGATGCGCATCCAGCGCCAGGGACGGTTCGGGTCGCTGAGCTTCACCACCGTAGAGATGCATTTCAGCGCCATCTTTTTTTCGCGGCCGGGGCGGCGGCCGGCGCGGTCATGGACCGCCTTCGCCGCCGGGACCACACCGCACAGCAGCTTGTGGAAGTGCAGGCGGTGGAGCCAGTTGTCATCCTCTCCGTATTGCCGGAACGCCGGCGAGAACCCGCCGACGGTCTCGATGGCCTTGCGGCTCAGCAGCCAGTGCGCCGCCATCACGAAAGGCACCTCCACGACCAGCGTTTCCTTGTGGTAGCCGCCCAGGGCGGCATCGATGTATTTGCCGCATTTGCGGTCGAAGCGCTTGTCGCGCCGGCCGCGCGCATCCAGCTGCATGGGGCTCAGCACGCCCAATTCTTCCTTGTGCGCGGCGATCAGCCGCTCCAGCGTGTCTTTCTCCAGCCAGGCGTCCTGGTTGAGCAGGTAGGCAAATCTATATCCTTCGTCCAGGGCCATGCGCAGACCGATGTTGTTGGCGGCCCCGAAACCCAGATTCTCTCCCGTCTCGATGATGCGCACCTGCGGAAAGTCCGTCCGGACGAGCGGGAGGGTGCCGTCGGTGGAGCCGTTGTCGATCAGCACCACGTCGGCCGGATACGTGGACCGCTCCACGCTCCGCAGACACTTGCCGACCCACTTCAAGGCATTGTAGGTGACGATCACGACGAGTACATCAGCCATGGAAATACTTCATGAAGAGTTGTTTGGGGCTCTGCCGGGTGAAGATGCTCCGCGAGATGTTGCGGAAAGTCTCCCAGGCGATGCGGTTTGCCTCCGAGGGATCGCGGCGCAGCCGGCAGGCGGCCTTGGCGCGTTTGGCGCTCTCCGCCAGCCAGACGGGCAGGGCCAGCAGGAAATATTTCAGGCGGCTCCCGCCGCTGAAAAAGATCAGCGACCCGCGCACGGCCGCCGGGCGGATGGCCGGGGAGATGCGCGTGGCGGTGGTGCGCCACTTGTGTGTCAGGCTCACGGCCCGGTCCACGTACACGCCGTATCCTCTCTTCCGCGCCAGCGTCGAGAGGGCGATGTCCTCGGGGGTGAAGTAATAGGTCTCGTCAAACCAGCCCAGCTCCCGGAACACCGCGGTCTTGATCAGAAAAGCCGCGCCGGTGATGTTCGACGTGCGGAACAGCTCTCCGAAGAGGGGCGTTTTGCCCACCGTGTCGTCGATGGGCTCCTTGTACAGGTGCCACTGCTGCAGCACATAGTAGCGCGCCGGATAAGGCGGGCGGCCGCAAAGCTGGAGAGAGCCGTCTGCATTGAGCAGCCGCGGGCTGACGATGGCCGTATCCTGCGGAAGCCGTTCCATGTCCGCGACCAGCGCCCCGATCACGTCTTGGCGGATCTCCGTGTCGTCGTTGAGCACGAAACAATAGCGTCCGCGTGCCTGCCGGAGGGCGAGATTGTTGTTCTCCGCGAAGCCGCGGATCCCGTCGCTGACAATCCAGCTGACCCAGGGGAAATTGGCCTGCGCCCGTGCGAGATTCTCCGGAGAGAAACGGTAGGCCACCACGAAGCACTCGTACGGGACGCCCGTGTGCGCCCGCACCCCTTCCAGACAGGGATACAGGTTGTCCAATCGGTTCATGCACACGATGACGATGCTGACCAGCGGCGTTTCCATCAGCGCAAAGATAGCAAAAACTTGCGACTGTCGCCCGGCCGGACGCCGTTTCGGCCGGGATAATCCCCATAAATGGGTATTGCATGTTTTCCGCGCGCGAGCGAACTTTGCAAGTTGTCAGCAGAACACGATGACTCTTCGAGAACTACCTGTAGGCGGCAGCGCCGTCATCCAGGCTGTCGGCGGCGAAAGCGCCCTGCGGCAGCATTTTCTGGACATGGGCCTTATTCCGGGGGCTCCGGTGAGACTCGTCAAGTATGCGCCGCTGGGCGATCCGATGGAGTTGCTCGTCAGCGGTTATTCCCTTACGCTCCGCCTCGCGGATGCGGCGCAGATCACCGTCGAGCCGGTGGCGGACCTGTCCGGAACCCAGCCCTATATCGTTGATGACCCTTCGGTCAATCCGGTGGAAGCCGTTGCCCACCCGGGCTATGGCGAGGAAGGGAAATACCACGACAGATCACGGGAACATCCCCTGCCGGAAGGCACGGTGCTTTCCTTCGCCCTTGCGGGCAACCAGAATTGCGGCAAGACGACGCTCTTCAACCAGCTGACCGGCGCCAACCAGCATGTGGGCAATTTCCCCGGGGTCACGGTGGACCGCAAGGACGGCAGGATCCGCGACCACGCCAATACCAGCGTGACCGACCTGCCGGGCATTTATTCCCTTTCGCCCTACACTTCCGAGGAGATCGTCTCCCGCAACTTCATCCTGCGGGAGCATCCCCACGGCATTATCAACATCGTGGATGCCGGCAATATCGAGCGCAACCTGTATCTGACCATGCAGCTGATGGAGCTGGATATTCCGATGGTGCTGGCTCTCAATATGATGGACGAGGTCCGCGGGAACGGCGGCTCCATCCGTGTCAACGAGATGGAACGCATCCTCGGCCTGCCGGTGGTGCCCATTTCCGCCATGAAGAACGAAGGGGTGGACGAGCTGGTGGACCATGCGGTCCATGTGGCCCGCTACCAGGAGAAGCCGGCGCGCCAGGACTTCTGCGACAAGAACGACCACGGGGGAGCGGTGCACCGCTGCCTGCATGGGGTAATGCACCTGATCGAGGACCATGCCGAGCGTGCGGGGCTTCCGCTGCGTTTCGCGGCGAGCCGTCTTGTCGAGGGCGACGTCGCGGTGGAGCGGGAGCTGGGCTTGCAGCCCAATGAGAAGGAGATGCTCGAGCACATCATCGTGCAAATGGAGCAGGAGCGCGGCATGGACCGCAATGCGGCCATGGCCGACATGCGTTTTTCCTTTATCCGCCGGGTCACGGCCCAGACCGTCGTGAAGCCGCAGGAGAGCAAGGAATACCGCCGCAGCCGCAAGCTGGACCGGATCCTGACGGGCCGCTGGACGGCGATCCCGATTTTCGCCGTCGTAATCTCCCTGGTGATCTGGCTGTCGATCGACGTGCTCGGTGCGCCGTTGCAGGATCTGCTGGACCGGGGAATCCAGTGGCTGGCGGGCGTGGCGGACGCCGGGATGGCGCGCTGGAGCGTTACTCCCGCCGTGCGCTCGCTCGTCGTGGACGGTGTGTTCGGCGGCGTGGGAACGGTGGTCAGTTTCGTGCCGATCATCCTCCTCCTGTTCTTCTTCCTGTCCATGCTGGAGGACAGCGGTTACATGGCGCGTGTGGCGTTTGTCACCGACAAGCTGCTGCGCAAGATCGGCCTGAGCGGCCGGAGCATCGTGCCGCTGCTGATCGGTTTCGGCTGCAGTGTGCCGGCGGTGATGGCTACGCGCACCCTGCCTTCCGCGCGGGACCGCAAGATGACGATCCTGTTGACCCCGTATATGAGCTGTTCGGCGAAGATTCCGATCTACGCCTTTTTTACCAACGCTTTCTTCCCGGGCCACGGCGGTCTGGTGCTGGTGATCCTGTATCTGTCGTCCATCCTGGTCGGCGTGTTGATCGCGCTGGTCGCGAAACAGCTTCCCCGCAAGGGCGGCGCCGCTCCTTTCGTGATGGAGCTGCCGAATTACCGCATGCCCGGCGCCAGGAACGTGGGACGCCTGCTCTGGGACAAGACCAAGGACTTCCTGCAGCGGGCTTTCACCGTGATCTTCGTGGCCTCGATCGTGATCTGGGTGCTGCAGAGTTTTGACTGGCGCCTGCGCCTGTCGGATCCCGAGGACAGCATGCTGGCTTCCGTCGCCGGGGTGCTCTCTCCCCTGTTCCGCCCGCTCGGGTTGGGCGACTGGCGCATCGTGACGGCGCTGGTGACGGGATTCCTCGCCAAAGAGAGTGTGGTCGCGACCCTGGAAGTGCTGAATGTGACCGCCACGATGACGACGCTTACAGCGATTCCGATGCTGGCGTTCTGCCTGCTCTATACGCCCTGCGTGGCCGCCATTGCCGCCGTCAAGCGCGAACTTGGCGGCAAGTGGTCCATTGCGGTCGTGATATTCCAATGCGTTGTGGCCTGGCTGTGCGCGCTTTTGAGTTACTGGGTGGCCGGGATGTTCCTTCCGTGATCGACGAGCCATGAATCTTCCGTCCCTCATCGTTCTGCTTCTGGTGGCCGCATGCCTGGTGCTTGCGATCCGCACGTGGCGCCGCGCCGCCCGTTCCGGCGGCTGCAGCTGCGGCTCCGCCGGCAGGGACCCTTCGGCCTGCACGGGCTGTTCCAGCGCCTCCGGCTGCCCGTACTGCAAAGGGAAATAGCCGGGTACAGGGCATAAAAAAACAGTCTCCGAAGAGACTGTTTCCGGTGCGGCAGGTGAGACTCGAACTCACACAGGCCAAACGCCCACTACCCCCTCAAAGTAGCGTGTCTACCATTTCACCACTGCCGCATATGGGTTTGGGACTGCAAAAATAGGGATAATTCTGACAAACGCAAAATTTTTGTTATTTTTGTATGCATATGAGCCAGTTTACCAGCGACATGAAAGTGGCGGATCTCGTCGAGTCCAACTACCGTTTGCTCGGCGTGCTGTCGCGTCTGGGAATCGACATCAATTTCGGCGAGAAGACGGTGGGGGAGCTGTGCGGCAGCTGCGGGCTGGACCCCGATACGGTGATCCTGCTGTGCGAGGTGTACACCTACCCGGATTTCAAACCGACGATGGAGCAGCTGCGCCGCAGCCACGTGGGGGATATCCTGCGCTACCTCCATCATTCGCACGATTATTATCTGAACCGGGCCATGGTGGAGATGGAGTCGGCGGTCTGCCAGTTGCTGGGGCCTTGTTCGCCGCCGCAGAAGAAAGTGGTCTGGGAGTTCTTCCGGGGCTATAAAGTAGAATTGGAGAACCATTTCGGTTTCGAGGAGCAGGAGGTCATCCCCTATGTGCAGGACCTGATCATCGGGCGGAGGCGCAGCGGTTTCAGCATCGACCGTTTCGAGGAAAACCATTCCAACATCGACGAGAAGCTGAACGATTTCAAGAATCTGGTGATGAAGTCCCTCCCGCCGGTGTGCGACAGGCGGGTGCGGGTGGAGCTGCTGCTGCATGCTTTCGTGCTGCAGGAAGACTTGCGCTGCCATACCTATATCGAGGACAACATCCTGGTGCCGATGGTGCGGCTGCTCGAGAATCCGCAGCGCTACCGGGAGCGTCCCCGCGTGCAGGACGAGCCGGCTCCGGAGCGCCAGGAGCTGACCGGACGGGAGAAGGAAATCCTCGTGAGCGTGGCGCAGGGGCTGCTCAACAAAGAAATCGCAGACAAGCACAACATCTCGATCAACACGGTGATCACGCACCGCAAGAACATCACCCGCAAGACGGGGATCAAGACGGTGCCCGGCCTGACGGTATATGCCATCCTCAACAACCTGATCGACATCAATTCCATCGAATAATCCATGCTGAAGGTCGAAACACCGGGCGGGGCCCGGGAAATCTTGCTCCACGCCTGCTGCGCGCCATGTTCCGGGGCCATCCTGGAATGCCTGCGGGACAATGGGATCCGGCCGGTGGTGTTCTTCAGCAATTCCAATATCACTCCGCGCGCGGAGTATGACCTGCGCCTGGCGGAGCTGCGGCGCTATGCCGGGGTGATGGGCGTCGAGCTCGTGGCAGACGAATACGACCACGACGCCTGGCTGGATGCGGTCCGCGGACTGGAGGACGAGCCCGAGCGCGGCGGCCGCTGCGCGGCCTGTTTCCGTTTCCGGCTCGGCCGCGCCGCCCGATATGCCGCGGCCCGCGGCCTTCCGGTCCTCGCCACCACCCTCGCCTCTTCCCGCTGGAAGGATCTCGACCAGGTCAATGCCGCCGGGGAGATCGCCTGCAGCAGGAGCGGCGAACTGCCTCCTGAAACGTCCGGCTGCTTTTCTGCCGGGGCTGGTATTGCAGGTCGGCAAAACTTCGCTTCGCTCATCCCCCCCACTGCTTCGCAGCGGGTCCCCCCCGTTCACGAGGCCACGGGCGGCCACGGTTTTTCCGACTTGAATACCAGCCCCCGGGCAGTGACCACGGCAGTACTCTTTTGGCCACAGAACTGGCGGAAAGGCGGGCTGCAGGAGCGGAGGAACGAGGTGATCCGGGAGCAGGGGTTCTACAACCAGACCTGGTGCGGCTGTGAGTTCTCAAGAAAACCAAACCTTTAATTCAATACTATTATGATCGGAACCCTTGTTTACATCCTTGGCATCGTCGCTGCCGTATGGTGCGTGCTCGACATCTTCAAGCACAACAAAATCGAACCCCTCTTCAAGGTCCTCCTCTCGATTGCCGTCGTGGCATTCAGCTGGGTCGGATTCCTGGTGTACTATTTCCTGATCCGCCACAAGATTTAGGAAACACATCCCCCCGTACAAATAGACAGTGCTGAAAGGTGCTGTCTTTTTTGTTTTTTCCAACCTTTCGGGGAGCGTTTGCGTTATAGCATTGCAGCGATTAACAGAAGCGGTCCCCGTGCGTCTTGTAGTAGGTTGTGTGGCAGGAAGATAACGCGAGGATGCTGGAGGTGGGCTTTGACAAAGGATAAATTATTTTCAAAAATCAGTATTTAATTATTGTAAAACAATAAAATTGTATTACCTTTGTTGCTCGACAGGCAGTGCCGCAGGCAACCCGGTGGCCTCGTGGGGGAGTGGGAAAGATTTTTGCAAAAAAACTTGCAGATATAAAAAAGATATGTACCTTTGCAGTGTAATAGTTCAATAGGACACTATATGCTCATCGAACTCCAAGACGTCAACAAGACATACAACAACGGCCAGCCCCTGCACGTGCTGAAGGGAATCAACCTCGAAATCGACCGGGGCGAATTCGTCTCCATCATGGGAGCTTCCGGTTCCGGAAAGTCCACGCTGCTCAATATCCTGGGCATCCTGGACAACTACGACACCGGCGAGTACCGCATCGACGGGCGGCTGATCAAGAACCTTACCGAGAAACAGGCCGCCGACTACCGCAACCGCATGATCGGCTTCATCTTCCAGTCCTACAACCTCATCGGCTTCAAGACGGCCGTCGAGAACGTGGAACTGCCCCTTTTCTATCAGGGAGTCGCGCGCAGGAAGCGCCACCAGATGGCGATGGATTACCTCGACCGGCTCGGGCTCGCCGACTGGGCGAAGCACTATCCGAACGAGATGTCGGGCGGCCAGAAGCAGCGGGTGGCCATCGCCCGGGCGCTGATCACCCGGCCGCAGATCGTCCTGGCGGACGAGCCGACGGGTGCGCTGGACTCGAAGACCTCGGTCGAGATCATGGAGCTGCTCCAGCAGCTCAACCGCGAGGACGGCATGACGATCATCGTCGTGACCCATGAAAGCGGCGTCGCCAATGCGACCAACAAGATCATCCATATCAAGGATGGTCTCATCGGACAGATCGAAGAGAACCGCGAACACCGGGCTTCGGCGTTCGGCACCAGCACCGTCATGAAATGAGAGACGTCTTCACTGAAATCTGGGAAAGCATCCGGCGCAACAAGCTCCGCACCTGCCTCACCGGCTTTGCGGTGTCGTGGGGCATCTTCATGCTCATCGTCCTTTTGGGCGCGGGCAATGGCCTGATGAACGCTTTCCTGATCGGTGGAGAAGGCATCTCCACCAATGTGATGCAGGTCGGCGGCGGCAGGACCTCCAAGCCTTACGACGGCCTCGAGGAAGGCCGGGCCATCGAGCTGGACGACCGTGACGTGGCCCTGACGGGCAGCGATCTTTTCTCCGCCCACGTGGACCAGGTGATTTCCTCGGTCAGCACGAGCGAGACGGTCAGCTATGGCAGGAAATACTTCTCCGGCAGCATCGAAGGGAATTTCCCCGCCCGTCAGCAGATGGACAAGATCGAGATCCTCTACGGCCGTTTCCTCAACGAGAAGGACATCCGTGACCGGCGCAAGGTGGTGGTCCTGCCGCAGGACCAGGCCGAGACGCTGCTCGGGAATGATATCCGGGACACAGGCGCCCGTTTCCCGGGCGTGAAGCTGGATGCCAACTCCGGCAAGAAGGTCCACGTGCAGGACCTGGTCGGTAAGTATATCAAGATCGGCAGCATTTCCTACCGGGTGGTCGGCATCGCCAAATCCAATGACGCGACCAACAGCAACACCGTCTATGCTCCCTACACGACGATCCGGACCATCTATGCGAAGGGGCGCACCGTGGACGACATCACCTTCACCTTCCATGGTCTCAATTCCGAGAAGGAGAATGAAGCCTTCGAGGAGCAGTACCGCACGGCGGTGAACCTGCGGCACCGCGCCGCACCGGATGACACGCGCGCCGTGTGGATCTGGAACCGCTTCATGCAGAACCTCCAGATGAACAAGGGTCGCAACATCCTCAGCACGGCCCTCTGGGTCATCGGCCTGTTCACCCTGCTCGGCGGCATCGTGGGCGTGTCCAACATCATGCTCATCACCGTCAAGGAGCGCACGCACGAATTCGGCATCCGCAAGGCGATCGGCGCCAATCCCTGGAGCGTGATGAAACTGATCCTCGCGGAGAGCGTCACGATCACGGCCTTCTTCGGCTACGTGGGGATGCTGCTCGGCATGATTGCCTGCCAGGTCCTGGACAAAACGGTGGGGCAATCCTCCGTATCGATCATGGACACGCAGGTCGCGATGTTCGTCAATCCCACCGTCGGACTGGACGTGGCGGTCGAAGCCACGCTCGTGCTCATCATCGCCGGCACGCTGGCCGGTTTGTTCCCGGCCCGCAAGGCGGCTCAAGTCAGACCCATAGAAGCCCTCCGCGCAGAATGAGACTCGATATAGACAGTTTCCGGGAGATTGCGGATTCGCTGGTCCGCAACAAGAGCAGGAGCCTGCTCACCGGCTTCGGCGTGTTCTGGGGCGTGTTCATGCTGCTCTTCATGATGGGCGGCGGAGAGGGGCTCAAGCAGATGATTACCTCCAACTTCGAGGGTTTCGCGACGAACACCTGCATCATGGTCTCCTCGCAGACCAGCGAACCGTGGAAAGGCTTCAAGGAAGGCCGCTACTGGAACCTTACCTACACCGACGTCGAACGTCTGCGGCAGATGATGCCGGATCTGGAGACCGTCACGCCGGTCATCGCCTCCTGGGGCGGACAGATCGTTCGCGGCTCCAACACCGCCAGCGGCAGCGTCAAGGGCATCCAGGCGGATTATGGCAAGATCGAGGAACCCCGGATCAAATACGGCCGCTACCTCAATGAGACCGACATCTTGCAGGAGCGGAAGGTCTGCGTGATCGGCCGGCGCATCTACAAGGAACTGTTCCCCGACGGGGGCGATCCCTGCGGGGAATTCATCCAGGTGGGCCCCGTCTTCTATCAGATCGTGGGCGTGGATTACAGCAGCGGCAACATCAGCATCAACGGCCGCGCCGACCAGACCGTGAGCGTGCCGCTTCCGGTGGCCCAGAAGATCTACAACCGCGGTTCGGTCGTGGACCTGGTATGCGTGACCGGCAAGTCGGGCGTGAGGATGTCGGACCAGGAGCCGCGCATACGGCAGATCCTCGCCCGGCAGCACCTTTTCGACCCGTCGGACAAGCAAGCCCTCGTGATCATCAACACCGAGCAGCTCTTCTCCCTGGTGGACAATCTCTTCCGGGGCGTGAACTTCCTGATCCTGCTGATCGGCCTGGGGACGATCCTTGCAGGTGTCATCGGCGTGAGCAATATCATGATGGTCACGGTGCGGGAGCGCACCACCGAGATCGGCATCCGCCGCGCCATCGGCGCCACTCCCCGCGACATCCTCTCGCAGATCATTTTCGAGAGCATCGCCCTGACCCTGGTGGCCGGATCCTTCGGCATCGTCTTCTCGGTGCAGCTGCTGCGCCTGACGGAGACGATCGTGAATACGGTCGGAGACAATCCTCCGGCGAGCTTCCAGATCGGTTTCTGGCTCGCCGTGACAGCCGCCCTGCTGCTGACCGCGCTGGGCGTGGTCGCGGGCCTGGCCCCGGCTTCCCGCGCCATGGCCATCAAGCCCGTGGACGCCATGAGAGATGAATAATAAGTAAAAGCAAACAATATGAAACGATTCTTCAAGTACATCCTTTTCGCGCTGATTGCGGTGATCTTTATCGGGACCTTCGTGTTCCTGTACAAGAATTCCCGTCCGGACAAGATCGAATACCAGGAGCTGGTGGCCACCCTGTCCGACATCAGCCGCACCACCGTGGTCACGGGCAAGATCGAGCCCCGCAACGAGGTGAACGTCAAGCCGCAGATCAACGGCATCATCGCCGAGCTCTACAAGGAGGCCGGCCAGCAGGTCAAGGAAGGCGAGGTGATCGCCAAGCTCCGCGTGATTCCCGACATGAACTCCCTGAGTTCCGCCCAGTCCCGCGTGCGTCTCTCCGAGATCAACCTCAAGCAGGCCCGGACCAACTACGAGCGCGAGAAAGCCCTCTATGACAAGAAGCTCGTCAGCGACGAGGAATACGACCAGGTGCTCCAGGCCTACAACCAGGCCCAGGAGGAACATGCGGCCGCGCAGGAGTCCCTGGAGGTCATCCGGGACGGCGTGTCGTCGCGCAACACCACCGGCAGCTCGACCCTCGTGCGGTCCACGATCACGGGCCTGATCCTCGACATTCCCGTCAAGGTGGGCAACTCCGTGATCCAGGCCAACACGATGAACGACGGCACCACGGTGGCGACCGTCGCCAACATGTCCGACCTGATCTTCGACGGCAACATCGACGAGACCGAAGTGGGTTCGCTCGTGGAGGGCATGCCGATGCAGATCAGCATCGGCGCGCTGCCCGACTACCATTCCGAGGCGGCCCTGGAGTACATTTCGCCGAAGGCGGTCGAGAACAACGGCGCCAAGCAGTTCGAGATCAAGGCGGCCCTGAAGGTCAATGCCGACCATGTGATCCGTTCCGGCTACAGCGCCAATGCGGAGATCGTGCTGGAGACGCTCGAACAGGTGCTCTCGATCCCGGAGAGTGCGCTGGAGTTCGACGGTGACGACACCTTCGTGTATCGCAGGAATGCTGCCGGCGGCTACGAACGCGTGCAGGTGGAGACCGGGCTGAGCGACGGCATCAATATCCAGATCAAGAGCGGGCTGACGCAGGGCGACAAGCTCCGCGGTCCCCAGATCATCAAAACCGACGAGGAAGATGAAGCGTAGCATCATGATTCTTGGCGCCGCGTTGCTTTGCGGCGTCTCCGTCCAGGCGCAGAACGGCCCCTGGAGTCTCCAGGACTGCATCGATTATGCGCTGGAGCACAACCTGACCGTGCAGCAGAGCGCGCTCGCCGTGGAGCAGCGAGAGGTGGAGCTGAACTCCGCCCAGAACCGCCGACTGCCGGCCCTGAGCGCTTCCGCTTCGGAGAACCTCTCCTTCGGGCGCGGCCTCACGGCGGACAATACGTATTCCAATTCGAATACGACGTCCACCTCCTTCAGCCTCGGCGGTGAAATGCCGGTCTTCCAGGGCTTCGACATTGCCAACGGCATCAAGCTCGGCAAGCTGAACCTGGCCGCGGCGACGGCCGATCTGGAGAAGGCGCGCGACGATATCCGCGTGGCCGTGGCCCAGGCGTTTGTGCAGATCCTGTACAACCAGGAGCTGCTGCGCGTCGCCCGCGAACAGTCCTCCCATGACGAGGAACTGCTGGAGCAGATCCGGGAACGGCTCGATGCCGGCAAGGTGAGCGCCGCGGAAGTGGCGGCGCAGCAGGCGACCCTGGCTCAGAGCCGCCAGAGCGAGATCCAGGCGGAAGGCAACCTCAACATCGCCCTGCTGGATCTCACGCAGCTGCTGGAACTTCCTTCCCCGGAGGGCTTCTCCATCGTCACGCCGGAGGTCGGGGATCCTTCGCAGACCCTGCTGATGCGTCCGGAGGCCATCTATGCCGAGGCCGTCGAGGTGAAGCCGTCCGTGGAGGCGGCAAAACTCAACGTGGATTATGCGGAGCTGGCGATCACCCGCGCCAAGGGTGCGTACCTGCCTTCCATCTCGCTCAGCGGCGGTCTCGGCTCCAACTACTACACCAACTCGAAGTTTGATTCCCAGAGCTTCGGGGAGCAGCTGAAGAACAATTTCAGCCAGTATATCGGACTGTCGATGAACGTGCCCATCTTCACGCGCTTCAACACGCGCAACAACGTCCGTAACGCGGAGCTCAGCTACAAGGGCCAGCAGATCCAGCTCGAAAACGTCAAGAAATCGCTCTACAAGGAGATCCAGCAGGCCTACTACAACGCCGTGGCCTCGCAGGGCCGCTTTGCGGGCAGCCGCGAATCGGCGGAGAGCGCCCGGCTGCACTACGAGCTGACAGAGGAGAAGTACCGCGTCGGCAAGGCCGGCGTCGCGGAATACAACGATGCCCGCAACAACTGGCTGCGGGCCGAGTCCGAACACATCCAGGCCCGTTTCCAGTGTCTCTACCAGACCAAATTGCTGGATTTCTACCGCGGGCGCGATCTGCAGTTCTGATTATTTGTGTATCTTTGCGGAAGGACAGCACGAACGCGAATGGCCTTCCTTGAAATTGAAAGAAAGTTTCTGGTCGCCGGTGACTTCCGCAGGGAGGTTTCCGGCGCCAGCCGTATTGTGCAGGGCTTCCTGAACACGGCGCCCGGCCGCACCGTCCGCGTCCGGATCCGCGGGGACCGGGGCTATCTGACCGTCAAGGGACCGTCCCGGGGGCTGTCGCGCTTCGAATGGGAGAAGGAAATCCCGGCCGCCGAGGCGGAGCAGCTGCTCACCCTCTGCGAACCGGGCGTGATCGACAAGACCCGGCACCTCGTTCCGGCAGCGGACGGCCATGTCTGGGAGGTGGATGAATTCCATGGCGACAACGAGGGGCTGACGGTGGCGGAGATCGAGCTTTCGACTGAGGACGAGCCCTTCATGCGGCCCGCCTGGCTGGGCGCAGAGGTCTCCGACGATCACCGATACTGCAATTCGTCGCTGACGAAGCATCCGTATAAAGAATGGAAACAAATCTCGATATGAAAAAAACCGTACTTGTGTCCGGCGGTGCCGGATTCATCGGCAGCCATGTGACCGTGGAGCTGGCGCAGGCCGGCTACGACGTCGTCATCGCCGATAATTTCTCCAACTGCGACGACACCAACTACAAGGGCGTCTGTGCCATCCTCGGACGGGAGATGCCGCTGGTCCGGATGGATTTCTGCGACAAGGGTGCCGTCGATGCGCTTTTCGGAAAATATCCCATCGATGCCGTGATTCATTTCGCCGCCTTCAAGGCGGTGGGCGAGTCCGTTTCGGAGCCGCTGAAGTACTATCGCAACAATCTTGTTTCTTTTGTCAATATCCTGGATGCGGCGCGTGCGAAGGGTGGTTGCAATGTGCTTTTCTCCTCGTCGGCGACGGTCTATGGACAGACGGACGATCTTCCTGTGACGGAGCGGAGCCCGCGTCAGCCGGCGGAATCGCCCTACGGCAATACGAAGACGGTGTGCGAGGACATCCTGCGCGACAGCGTACGCGCCTATCCCGGCATGCGCGGCATCGCGCTGCGCTATTTCAATCCCATCGGCGCACACCCTTCTGCACTGATCGGCGAGCTGCCGCGCGGTGTGCCCAACAACCTCGTGCCCTTCATCACCCAGACGGCGGTTGGCAAGCGTGCGTGCCTGTCGGTGTTCGGCAATGACTATCCGACCCCGGACGGGACGTGCCTGCGCGATTTCATCGACATCGTGGACCTGGCGAAGGCGCACGTCTGTGCCGTCGGCCGGATGTGCGACGCTCGGATGAAGGAGTCGTATGAGGTATTCAATGTCGGCACCGGCCGGCCGCTGTCCGTGCTGGAGCTGATCAACACCTTCGAGCAGGTCAACGATGTGAAGCTCAACTGGAAATTCGCCCCGCGCCGTCCGGGCGACGTAGTGGCCATCTGGGCGGATCCGACCCTTGCGGAGCAGGAGCTGGGCTGGAAGGCGGAACGCAGCATCGCAGACACGCTGAAGGCAGCCTGGGCCTGGGAGAAGAAACTATGTATGTAGGGCTGCTGTCCGACACGCACGGTGTCTTTTCCGAGGGTTTCCGGCAATTCCTGGAACCGGTGGACGTGATCTGGCATGCCGGCGACTTCGGCGGGGGCCTGTCCTTTGCCGACAGCATCGCGGCGTTCAAGCCGCTCGTCGGCGTATGCGGCAACTGCGACGGGCAGGACATCCGCCGGGAATACCCGATGCACCAGTATCTGGAGGTCCAGGGCCTGAAGGTCCTGATGACCCACATCGGCGGCTCTCCGGGGCATTATGACCTGCGCGCCGCGGCCCTGATCGACCGCTACCGGCCGGACGTGTTCATCTGCGGGCATTCCCACATCCTCAAGGTCATGCAGGATCACCGGTACAATATGCTTTATATCAATCCCGGCGCCGCCGGCCTGCAGGGCTGGCATGTCGTACGCACCGCCCTCCGTTTCAAGGTCGAGGACGGCGAGGTCAAGGACATGGAGGTGTTTGAGTTGAAGCGCGAGGGACACGTATGATGGGTGCGGGGCGTTTTAAACTATTGTTCATCCTCTCATTCCTGACGGTCCCGGGCATCTGCCGGGCACAGGAAGTCTCCGCTCTCGAACAGCTCGAAGGCATTGTCGTCACTGCGACCAGGCTTCCCGCCTTCCTGGGCCAAAGTGCAAGGATGGTGACCGTGCTGGACAGTCTGGCCATTTCTTCGATTCCGGCTTCGAACATCAACGATCTCCTTAAATTCGCCGTGGGCGTGGATGTCCGGCAGCGGGGACCCGAGGGGGTCCAGACCGACATCAGCCTGCGGGGCGGGACCTGCGAGCAGATCGCCGTCCTGCTGGACGGAATAAGCATCTCGGACCCGCAGACGGGGCATAATTCCGCGGATTTTCCCGTGCCCGTCTCCGAGATCGAGCGCATCGAGATCCTCGAAGGGCCCGCGGCCCGCACCTACGGCACTTCTTCCCTGCTCGGAGCCATCAATATCGTCACCCGGAAATCCGCGCGGAATGGCGTGGAGCTGCGAATGGAGGGCGGATCGTTCGGCCTTGCCTCCGGCTCGCTCAGTGTGCGGCAGGCCGGCCGGAAGATACAGAACGCCCTGTCGGCGAGTTATTCCCGGAGCGACGGCTACACGCGCAACCGTGCCGGAAGTCTCAACATGGATTTCAAGGCGTTCAAGGCATTCTACCGGGGAGATGCGGATCTGCGGGACTTCCGGCTCAGCTGGCATGCGGGGACGTCCGTCAAAGATTTTGGCTCGGGGACTTTTTATTCTCCGAAGTTCGACGACCAGTTCGAGCATACCGTCAAGACCTTCCTGGCCGTCCAGGGCGAGTCGCAGGGGTTCCTGCATTTTCGTCCGAAACTGTACTGGAACCATGGGGAGGACCGCTTCGAGCTGTTCCGCTCGCAGCCGGACCGCTATCCCTTCAACTACCACAGGACAAATGTCCTCGGCCTGAACCTGGATGCCTGGATGGAGACGGTCCTGGGGCGGACGGCCTTCGGGGCGGAAATCCGGAATGAAGGCCTCGTCAGCACCAATCTCGGAGAGCCGCTGGGCCGGGATCTGCAGGCCCGGGGTCACGACGCATCGTACAAATGCGGCTTGAACCGCACGGATATGAGTTTCTTCCTGGAGCACAACGTTACTCTTTCGCGATTTTCCTTTTCCGGGGGCGCCAGTCTTTCCCGCAATACCGGCAACGACGAGGGATTCCGGCTTTATCCGGGCGCGGACGCCAGTTTCCAGCTCACGCCGAAACTGAAACTGTATGCCTCATACAACAGCTCCCGGCGGATGCCTTCTTTTACGGAGCTCTATTATTCGGTGGGAGGATACCGGGCGGACAAAAACCTCAAGGCCGAGAAGATGCAGTCCGTGGAGGCCGGATTGAAGTTTCTTTCTCCCGGAGTCCGGATCGTGGGCAGCGTGTACCGTCTGGACGGGCGCGATCTCATCGACTGGATCCGCGACGTCACGGTTGCAGACGCTCCCTGGCAGTCGGTCAACCATGCCCGGATCAAGTCGCTGGGCGGCGAGATCACGGCCCGCTTCGAGCCGGCCGTGCTGCTGAACCGGGCGGAATTTCCCGTCAAGAGCGTTTCCGTCAGCTATGCCCATGTCTCTCAGGACAAGAAGGCCGAGCCGGGCATCCAGTCTTATTACTCCCTCGAGTATCTGCGCAACAAGATGGTTATCCAGGCTGACCTGAAGTTCCTGGAGCGGCTTTCCGTCCAGCTTTCCTACAGATGGCACGACCGGGTGGGGAGTTACGAGGAGTATCTTGAGGGAAAAGGTACGGGGAACATCGTTCCCTACAGGCCCTATAGCCTCGTGGACGGCAGGATGTCCTGGGACGAGGACAGGTGGTCTGTCTGGTTGGAGGCGGACAATCTGCTGAACGTCAGCTACTTCGACCATGGGAACATCCCCCAGCCCGGCCTATGGTTGAAACTCGGCGCCGTATTGCGGCTTTAATTTTTTTCAATTTTTCCCAACCTTTCGGACCGGTTTTGCGTTATAGCTATGAAACCGCCCCGGAAAGAGGGGAAAAAGTTGAACGATTAAACAATAAACTATTATGTATTTTGTAGAAATCCTGGTTCCGATCGCTATCTGCGTCGTCCTTCCCGTCCTGATTGTCTGGCTTATCGGCCGCGTGCGGCAGAATGAGACCAACCGCAAAGCGGAAATCATGCTGAAAGCCATAGAAAACGGCCAGAGCATCGATCCCGAGATCTTCAAGGGCAAAAAGAAGAAAGCCTCGATCAAGCAGGATCTTCTGGACAAACTCAACGGCGCCTGCATCACCAGCCTAATGGGCGTGGCCTTCCTGCTCGTTATGCTGTTCAAAGTAGGAGACGACTACGGATTCGATGCATTCCTTCCTTACGCGGCCGGTGCGATGCTGGCGGTAGGCATCGGACTCTTCGTCTCTTATTTTGTAGGAAAGAAGATGATGGCCAAGGAGATCGAGGCCGAGGAAAAAGAGCTTGAGTAGAATCGGTAAAGGATGACCCGGGAGCGGTTCATTTCCGAAGTGAGGGCGTGTCAGGGACGGCTGCGGCGGTTCCTGGCATCGCTGTGCGGGGACGCCGCTCTGGCCGACGACCTGGCGCAGGAGGCGCTGGTGCGTGCCTACGTGAGTTCGGACCGCTTCGTCGGGAATTTCAAGGCCTGGGTTTTCCGGATCGCCTACAACTGTTTCATCGACAACCTGCGGCGCGTGCCGGTGCCGGCGGCGTCGCTGGATTCCCCGGAGGCCCTGCACGTAGCCGGCGAAGCCGCCTCGGATGCCTCTTTTCGACACGAAGAATTGCGGCGGGCGCTGACGCGGATCCCGGAAAAGGAGCGGACCGCCATCGTCCTGCATTATTTCGAAGACCTGCCGGTCAAAGAGATCGCTTCCATCATGCAGATCCCGGCTGGGACGGTCAAATATCATCTCTCGGTGGGCAGAGACCACCTCAAACAGCACATCCGCTTATGAAAGACATAGAACAATTCCTGCGTGAAAATGCGCCGGAGACACCGGCCGAAGGGCAGTTCCTGATCGAGACAAACGCCCGGCTGAACGCCGTGGAGGGCATCAAGAAGGAAGTGGACGGCGTGCGCCGCCGCGGGCGGATCGCGCTGATCGTCGCGCTGGCGGCGGGCCTCGCGCTCGGATGCCTGATCACGCTGCTGGTACTGTTGCATCCCGCCCAGCCGGCAACGGACGGCACGGCCCTTACGAAAGCGCTTGAAGCGTTGCAGGACAAGAAAGAAATCCTTTTCGGCGCCATCGCCTGCCTCGCCATTGCACTGGGCGTGGTCTCTGTGACCAGGAAGCGGGAGACGTTGTAGGCGTAATTCTTTTTTCGTATTTTTGTGTCGCTATGGCGACAAAGGCGAAGACCGTTTTTTATTGCACCTCGTGCGGCAACGAGAGTCCCAAGTGGATGGGGCGCTGCCCTGCATGCGGCGAATGGAACACCCTGGTGGAGGCTCCCTCGGAGTCGAAAAAGGGTTCGGCGGCGGGTGGTGGGCGCAGCGGCGGAGCGGTGCGTTCCGAGCGCCGTCCGCAGGCGCTGCGCGAGATCGACGATTCGCAGGAGGCCCGGATTTCCCTCGGCATGGCCGAGGTGGACCGCATTCTGGGCGGCGGCATGGTGCCGGGCTCGCTGGTGCTGATCGGCGGCGAGCCGGGCATAGGCAAGTCCACCTTGAGTCTGCAGATCCCGCTGTGCTGCAAAGATTTACAGACGCTGTATGTCACCGGTGAGGAGAGCGCCCGGCAGGTGGGCATGCGCGCCCGGCGCCTGGGCGGCGACGATTCCCATTGCTCGATCTTCTGCGAGACGCTGATCGACGCCGTGATTGCCGAGGCGGACGCCCGGCGGCCCGACCTGATGATCGTGGATTCCGTGCAGACCATGTACAGCGATTCGGTGGAGTCCGCCCCGGGTTCGGTGAGCCAGGTGCGGGAAGTCGCCTCCGCACTGCTGCGCTTCGCCAAAGAAAGCGGCGTGCCGGTGATCCTGATCGGTCATATCACCAAGGACGGCTTCATCGCCGGCCCGAAGATTCTCGAACACATCGTGGACGTGGTCCTGCAGTTCGAGGGCGAGAACCGCGGCTCCTACCGCATCCTGCGGAGCATCAAGAACCGCTTCGGTTCCACCTCCGAACTGGCTGTCTTCGAAATGACGGGAACCGGTCTGCGGGAAGTGGCGAACCCTTCGGAACTGCTGATTCCCATGCATGAGCAGGGACTCAGCGGCACGGCCATCGCGGCGACGCTGGACGGCACGCGCCCGATGCTCTTCGAGGTGCAGGCGCTGGTGAGTTCGGCCGTGTACGGCACGGCGCAGCGCAGCGCCACGGGTTTCGACGCCCGCCGGCTCAACATGCTGCTGGCCGTGCTGGAGAAGCGCGCCGGCTTCCACCTCAGCGCAAAAGATGTGTTTCTCAACATGGCCGGGGGGCTGAAAGTGAACGACCCGGCGGTGGACCTTGCGGTCATCTGCGCCGTGCTGTCGTCGAATTTCGATTTCGCCATCCCGCCGGATGTCTGCTTCGCCGGCGAAGTGGGCCTCAGCGGTGAGATCCGCCCTGTCGGGCAGGTCGAACGCCGCGTGCAGGAGGCCGCCCGGCTGGGTTTCAAGCGGATTTTCGTGTCCTCGTTCTCCAAACTGGACCTGAAGCCGGATGGCATCCGCATCGTCAAGGTCGCCGATGTGCCGGCGCTGGTCAAGGCGCTGTTCAAATAGTCTATGGAACTGTTTTATTCCGAAGATATCCGCGACGGACGGGTCCGGCTGGACCCGGAGGAGTCCGCGCATCTCGTCCGCGTGCTGCGGCACCGTGCAGGCGATGAGGTGTCCGTGATCGACGGACACGGGACGCTCTGCCGCTGTGTGCTGGAACTGGCCGACGCCCGGGGCGCGGAGTTGCGCATCATACAGGAGGAGCCCGGTTTCGGAGCGCATCCCTATCAGCTTACGATGGCGGTCTGCCCGACCAAGAACATCGACCGCTACGAATGGTTCGTGGAGAAAGCGACGGAGATCGGCGTGGACGTGATCGCGCCGGTGATCGGCGAACGCTCGGAGCGCAGGGTTCTCAAGACGGACCGCCTGCGCCGCATCGCTCTCTCCGCCGCCAAACAGTCGCTCAAGGCCGCCATCCCGCAGATCGCCGAGCCGCAGAGCGTCCGCGACTTCATCGCATCCGCTCCTGCCGATGCCCTGAAACTCATTTGTTACTGCTTCGACGATGTCGAACGGACCTTGATTTCTGCTGCCCTATCCCAGCTGGAGATTCCGGACGGCTCTTCCCAACCGGCAGGCAGTGCTGCCGGCAAACCCGTGGCCACCCATGGCCTCGTAAATGGGAGGGGCCCGCTGACGGAGTCAGTGGGAGGGATGAGCGAAGCGAAGGTTTGCGGCAACAGCTGCCTGCCGGGGGAAGAGAGGCCGATTATCATCCTGATCGGGCCGGAGGGGGATTTCAGTCCGGAGGAGGCGGCGCTGGCGCGGGGTGCCGGGTGGATCCCGGTGTCGCTCGGAGAGAGCCGGCTGCGCACCGAGACCGCTGCGGTCGTCGCCGCCACGGCCATGTATCTTTTTACGGCCTGAGGATCTCCACCTCGCCGTCCAGACCGAGCTTGATTATCTGCGAAGAGCGGCCCGTGGCGCCGTTCCCGAAGGGTTTCGGGACGACATAATCCACGGCGGCCTTGATTTCTTCCGGAATCTCCGCAAAAGTGGCGGGTGTGGGTTCGCCGGAGATGTTGGCTGACGTGCTCACGAGCGGCCGGTGCAGCCGGCGAACCAGCTCGCGGCAGAAAGCGCCGGCGCTCAGCGGGGCCGGGCGGGCCGCGCGTGACGGCTGGGCGCCGTCCTCGTCCGTGTCAGGTTCTTCTGCCACCGGAATGCGGATCCCCACGGATCCGTCGGCAGCCACGGCGTTGGGCGCCAGATACTGGGCGCCGGGATAAATGATGGTCATCGGGGCGTCGTTGACCTCGACGAGGTCGATGGCGATGGAGGGAATCTGCCGGATGTATTTCGCGACCATGTCGAGGTCGCAGGCCAGCAGCACGAGCGACTTGGCTTCGGACCTGCGCTTGATTTCGAAGACGCGCTCCACGGCCTTCTCGTTGGTGGCGTCGCAGCCGATGCCCCAGACGGTATCGGTGGGGTAGAGGATCACGCCGCCGTCTCGAAGGATCTTTACGGCTTGCTGGAGGATGGGGGTGCTGTCCATGGCTGTCAGAGTCTGTTCTGGTCAAACAATACGCCGCGTTTCCGCCACCCCAGGATCATCAGCCAGCCGATGAGCATGCCGCCCAGGTGGGCGAAATGGGCGATGCCGCTCGCCCAGCCGGTCACGCCGGTCACGAGTTCGATGGCGGCGAATGCCACGACCATCCATTTGGCGCTGAGCGTAATGGGCGGGAACAGCAGGGTCATCCTGGACTCCGGGAAGAGCATTGCGTAGCCCATCAGCACGCCGTAGATGGCGCCGGAAGCGCCCACGGTCGGGGTATATTTGATCGCTTCGATGTTCTGGAGCGCAGCGGTACTGCCCTGCGCCGCACCGTCCATGTAGGACAGCATCTGCAGGTACTCCACCCCGAGGTGCAGCGCCACGGCGCCGAGCCCGCAGATGAAGTAGAACAGCAGGAATTTCCGGCTCCCGATGATCCGCTCTACCACGCCGCCGAATATCAGCAGCGTGTACATGTTGAAGAAGATGTGCCAGAAGCCGCCGTGCATGAACATATGCGTGATGACCTGCCACCAGTGGAAGAAGGGGGAGGTCGGATAATACAGGGCGAAGGTCGTAATCATGAACCCCTGGTTGATCAGGGTCGCGATAAAGATGATTACGTTGATGATGATCAGGTTCTTGGTGACGGTCGGAAGCGATGCGAGGAAACCCCCGCCGCGACCGTTCCCGCCAGAGTAGTAGTATGCCATGCTAGAATCTCTTTTCTATGTCCGGAAGGGAGACGATGCTGACGATGCGTCGCCCGCCGGGGGTCAGTTCGGCGTTGTCACATGCAAAAAGCGTGTCAATCAGCCGCTGCGCTTCCTGCGGTGAAGCAAGGGAATCGGCGTGGGAAGCCCCCAGGGTGGCGAATTTCTCCGCCATGCGCTGCTGCATCAGTTCCGGCAGGGCATCTTTGTCTTCTGACAAAATGTACACAAGCTCACTGACAAGCTGCCCTACCTTGCCGGGCTCGCAGCTGTATCCTTCCGGTACGCCGTTCACCACCACGGTGTCCGTGCCGAAGGGGGTGATGTCGAACCCCAGGCTCCCCAACAGCGCCGCATGCTCTTCAAAGAGGAGGCGCTGCGCCGCGCCCACCTGCACCTGGATGGGGAAGAGGGCGGTCTGCGTGACATGGGCCTGCTGCGCCAGCGCGCGCAGGGCCTGTTCGTAGAGGATGCGCTCGCGGGCACGGGCGATATGGACGATCATGACACCGGAAGCGACCGGCGTGAGAATGAATCTTCCCTGGAGAATGAGGACGCGGCCGAGCGGAAGCGTCTTTTCCTCGAAGAGGCGGCCGTAATCCTGGCTCCTGTCGATGTGGCGGCTGTAGCCGGGATCGGGAATGCCGTCGGTCCGGTCCGGCTGGGGACTGCTGCTGAACGGGTCGTAGGCTGGGTCGGTCTCGATGACGGGCATCGAAACGTCCTTATACTGCTCGAAACTCTTGCCAAGCTGGGGCAGCGGAACGGCGCCTTCGGTGTTGAAGTCGATGCTGGCGCCGAAGCTGTTGCGTCCGAGCGTTTCCTTGACGCAGGCGTACAGGATCTGGAAGATGACGGTGTCGTCTTCGAACTTGATTTCCGTCTTGGTGGGGTGGATGTTGACGTCGATGGTGTGCGGGTCTGTCTCGAGGAAGATGAACCAGGCCGGCGTGACCCCTTCCGGAATCATCTCCTCGTAGGCCTTCATCACGGCCTTGTGGAGGTAGGGACTGCGGAAATAGCGTCCGTTGACGAAGAAGTACTGATAGCCGAGGGTCTTGCGGGCGGTGTCGGGCCGGCCTGCGAAGCCGCTGATGCGCACGACCGACGTCTCGGCGTGCAGGTCCACGATGTCCCCCACGACGTTGCTCCCCAGCAAGTCCAGGATGCGGAATTTCAGGGATTTGGCCTTCTTGAGCACGAACAGGTCGCGCCCGTTGTGGGACAGGGTGAAGGCGATGTCGGGCCGCGTGATGGACACGCGGGTGAATTCTTCGATGATGTGCTTGAGTTCGACGTTGTCGCTCTTGAGGAACTTGCGCCGGGCCGGGGTGTTGCAGAAAAGGTTGCGCACCGAGAAGTTGGACCCTACGGGAGCGGCCACGGTGGCCGTTTTCACTTCTCCGAAGGCACCCACGCGCACTTCGGTGGCCGTTTCGTCCTGCGGACGGCGGGTGCGGAGCGTCACTTCCGCCACGGCGGCGATGCTGGCGAGGGCCTCTCCGCGGAAGCCGTAGGAGAGGATATGTTCCAGGTCTTCTGCCGTCTCGATCTTGGAGGTGGCGTGGCGCTCGAAGCAGAGCACGGCGTCCACCGGGCTCATGCCGCAGCCGTTGTCGATGACCTGGATGAGGGTGCGCCCGGCGTCGGTCACGACCGCGGTGATCTGGCTTGCACCCGCATCCACGGCGTTCTCCAGCAGTTCTTTCACGACGGAGGCAGGCCGCTGGACGACTTCGCCCGCGGCGATCATGTTGGCGAGTTGCGCCGGCAGGATCTTCAATTTCCCCATCCGCTACAGCAGCGAATAGAACTTGGCGATGTACAGGAGCACCCCGACGATCAGCAGCAGCGAGATGATGCCGATGATGGTCTGGATCCGTTTCATCGGAGTACGCGTGCGCGCTCCCTCGCGGAAGGTTCCCCGAATGTAGGAGCCGGGCACATAGGTCCCCTCTTTCTTCTCCTTTTCGAGCGTACCGTCCACGGCGCCGAAGCGACGTTTGCGCTCTTCTTCCGCCGGATCGTAGTAGATCGGTTTGTAATTGAAAACCCGGTGTTCGTTTTCACCGAAAAAATTAAACAGTCCCATAACTCACAAATGTAACCATTTTTCTCTAAATTTGCAGAGTTATGGATTATAGAATCGGACAAGGTTACGATGTGCACGCCCTCGCAGAGGGGCTTCCGATGTGGTTGGGCGGGGTGCAAATCCCTTCGAAGACGGGCTTTGTGGCCCATTCAGACGGCGATGTGGCCATCCACGCGCTGTGCGATGCGCTGCTCGGCGCACTTGCCCTGGGCGATATCGGTCATCTTTTTCCCGACACGGACGAGCGCTGGAAGGGGGTGGACAGCAAGGAGCTGCTCGCCGCGGTCCTCGCGCGTCCCGAATTCTCCGGCTGGGAGGTCGTCAACGTCGACATCACCATCGCCCTGCAGGCGCCCAGGCTCGCTCCGCACATCGATGCGATGCGCGCCCGGCTTTCCGGGGTGATGGGGATAGAGGCCGGCCGCATAAGCGTCAAGGCCACCACCACGGAACGCCTGGGTTTCGTGGGCCGGGGCGAAGGATGCGAAGTCTGGGCTATCGTGCTGATAGCGCGAAAATAATTTTGCATATTTCCAAAAGAGTTGTACCTTTGCAATCCCAAAACCGCGAGGCGGCGGGACACCTTGAGATGTGGTGTAATGGTAGCACTACAGATTCTGGCTCTGTCAGTGAGGGTTCGAATCCTTCCATCTCAACAAAGCTTTTAGGCCTGATGGCGGGGTAGCTCAGCTGGTTAGAGCGTCGGATTCATAATCCGGAGGTCGTGGGATCGTGACCCACTCCCGCTACCACCTCGACACAGGAATAATTTATCATAATATCATCCGGCGCTATCCGTAGCGGCGGTTTTTTTTTGTATATTGCGGGTGGAGG
>JAAYCA010000059.1 GCA_012744435.1 Bacteroidales bacterium | reverse complement strand
CGGAATCTCGGGTTGATAACTTCATTAAATGGTTCCTCTTTTTCAACGACGAAAAGAAGAGGAAATTGTGACCTTTCTACCAACCGAAAATGTCAAGGTTACCAACCGTTTTTGTCAATTATACCCCTATTCCACCGTCAGACAAAAAGGGCTCAGCGGAAGGCCGGCGCAGCTGTGGAGGTTGCCGGGGACGAAATCGCCCCAGCCGTAGCGAACCGTGCGGGGCGCGGGAACGGCGTCGCAGCGCACGAACAGCGTGGCACCGTCCGTGCGGGCTTCCCGGACCGGATAGAACACCCCGTCCGCACCCGCGACTTCCAGCCCCTCGATCCCACGCCAGCGGTCCAGCCCGTCCGGGCACTCCGACAGACGCACGCAGACGGTCTGCGGATCCCGCGGAGAAAGCGACGCCTGCAGCGCCTCCGGCGAATAGCAGGCCACGCGCTCCAGGCCGTAATCGCGGTGCAAGGCCAGGTAAGCAAGCCGCTCCCCCACTTCCTGCTTGCGCGCGGGGTGGATCTGGTCCAGTTCGTAGGGGTACACCAGATCATTGGTCACGGCGATACCGGCATTGGGGATGCGCTTGGCGGCGGCATGCTGCGCCTGCCGGAGCAGGGCGCCGGCGCAGCCGCCTTCCGCATACTGGTACGGGGCGATCTCGACCTGATAGAAAGGCAGCCGGGCCTCGGGATCGTTCCAATCGGCCCGCCAGACGGACACCAGTTTCTCCAGCCGGTCGGCATAGGTCGCCTCCTGTCCCACATTGGAGCAGCCCTGATACCAGATGAAGCCCTTGACGGTATAGCCCTTGACCGGGCAGACCATTGCGTTGTACATCATGAACGGGCTGTAGTAGTCGAAGGGCAGCGCCTCGATCGAGGCGCGGTCGGTGCGGATGTCGGGGTAGGTCCGGACGATCTCCTCCGGCAGCCAGCTCTCCACCTTGGAACCGCCGTAAGCGCTGAACAGGATCCCGACCGGGACGTCCAGCGTCTCGTTCAGCTTGCGGGCGAAGAAGAAACCCGTGGCGCTCATTTCCGCGACCGTTGTCGCATCGGCCCGCCACCATTCCGCCTCGACTTCGGAGACAGGCTCATAGCTGCGCGTGCGCGGGACCTTGAACATCCGCACGCGGTCGCGCAGGGGGGCCGCCGTCAGGACATCCGCCGCGCCCTCGACCGGGCAGCCGTAGAAACCCCGGATGGGCATTTCCATATTGCTCTGGCCGGAGGCGAACCAGACTTCGCCCACCAGCACGTCTCGGATGAGCAGCCGGTCGGAACCGGACTTCACCGTGAGCGTGTGCGGCGTATAGGAGGCCGCCGGCGTCTGCACGGCGAGCTGCCAGAAGCCCTCGGCATCCGCCTCGGCAGTGTACTTCCGTTTGTCCCAGGACGGGACCACCGTCACGCGGCTGCCCGGATCGGCCTTGCCCCAGACCGTTGCCAGGGCCTGCTGCTGAAGGACCATGCCGTCGCTGCAGGGCTGGCGCAACTGAAGCTTGGCGAAAGCGGCCGCACAGACGAGCAGGGCCGCGAACAGGGTGAGTATTCTTTTCATAACGCGATTCTTTCCATTAATTCCATGCACATCCGCCCGTTGTGATACGGGCATTTCCAGAATCCGGCACGGTCGTCGGCCGTATTGGCCGTCCCGTCCGCGCGACGGCTCCAGTACCACTCTCCGTCCGGGCAGATGATCTCCCGGCGGATGAAATCCCAGGTGTCCAGCGCCCGCTCCGCCCAGGCCGGATCGCCATCGCGCTGGAAGCGGTTCCAACAGCCCACCACCGTCTCCGCCTGCACCCACCAGTGGCGGTCGGCGTCGGCGTGGCCCGTGGCAGGGTCCAGTTCGTAGATCATGCCTTCTCCGGGCTTCCAGCCTTCCAGGGAAGCGGCGGCGATGCGGCGGCACACGGCAGAGGTACGGGCCAACAATGCCGGATCCCCGAGCAGTTCCGCCGCTTCCTCGAGCAGCCAGGAGGCCTCGATGTCGTGGCCGTAGGAGACCGTCTGCGATTGGGGATGCCATTCCTCGTCGAAAAACAGTCCCAGGTGCCCGTCCGCCCGCACGATGCGCTTCAGGAAGATCTCCACCAGCGCAGCCAGCCGCTCGCGAAGCACCGCATCCTTCCAGACGCGATACAGGGCGGTATAGCCTTCCAGGATATGCAGATGGGTGTTCATCGTCCTGGCGTCGTTGCGGTCCTTCTCCGACAGGCGCATGTCCGCGATGGGTTTCCATTCCCGCGTGCAGGCTTCCAGATAGCCATCGCCGACGGGGTCCCAGCTGTGCTTTTCCATGTCACGCCAGAGCTTTACCGCCAGGTCCAGCGCCTTCCGGTCACCCCCGGCACGGTAATACTCGGAGAGTCCGTAAACCGTGAACGCAAGGGCATAGAACTGTTTTTTCGTATCAAGCGGCGCACCGGAGGCGTCCAGGCTCCAATACACCCCTCCGTAGTTCCGGTCTATGAAACGGTCGCGGATCTCCCGGTAGGCATGCAGGGCGGCGGCGCGGTAGGCCGGACAGAGCGTGACCCGCCAGGCGGCGGAAAAAGTCCACAGCAGGCGTGCGTTGAGCACAGCACCGCGGGGAGCGTCCCGCACCAGCACGCCCCGGCCGGTCATTTGTCCGTACCAGCCCCGGGCGGGATCCTGCATGCGCTGAATCCAAAACGGGAGGATATTCCGCTTCAATTCCTCTGATAAGGCAAGGCTGAAAGTATTCACGTCCACGGACATAGCTGCTGTTATGAACTCAAAGATAGGCATTCGGATCGTTTTCGGAACATCCGGCGAGCATTCTGCAAAGAAAAAGACAAAAAAGTATCATTTATCCAGAAAAGTGCTATTTTTGCAGAAAAAAACAAACCATGTCTACCGTCCTGTCCGAGATCACCGGCCTCTCCCAGCGCGACTGTTTCTTCATCGTGGAACGGCACAAGAAAGTGTTCGACTACCCGCTGCACCAGCACCGCGAGTATGAGCTCAATTTTGTCCAGAACGGGCAGGGCGTACGCCGCATCGTGGGTGACAACGTGGAGGAAATCGGCCCGCTGGACCTGGTGCTCATCGCCGGCGAGAACCTCGAACACGTCTGGGAACAGGGGGACTGCCATTCGGAGGACATCCGTGAGATCACGATCCAGTTCTCGTCCGAACTGTTCAGCAGCAACCTTCTGAACAAGAATCAGTTCTCCCGCATCCAGAAGATGCTGGAACGGGCTGCGCACGGCATTTCCTTCCCGGTCGAGGCCATCATGAAAGTCTATCACCGCCTGGACACGCTCGCCACGGAAGAAGCCTCCTTCCAGCAGTTCATCGACTGCCTGATGCTCCTGTACGAGCTCTCGGGATCCGAATACAAGACCTTGGCCAGCAGCTCGTTCGCCCATGCTCCCCGGGACCGCGAGAGCCAACGCGTCCTCAAGGTCAAGGAGTACATCAACGAGCACTTCGCGGAGCCCCTCACCCTCGAGATGCTCGCCGGCATGGTGGGGATGAGCCCCAGTTCCTTCAGCCGTTTCTTCAAGCAGCACACCAACCGCACGCTGTCTTCGTACCTCATCGACATCCGCCTCGGGCAGGCCGCGCGCGCCCTGGTGGACACCTCCCAGAACATCTCCGAGATCTGCTACGCCTGCGGATTCAACAATCTGTCCAATTTCAACCGTATTTTCAAAGCCAAGCGAGGCATGTCCCCGCGCGAATTCCGTCAGATTTACAAGAAGACAAAAGTCATAGTATGATCAGATATTTTGCAATATTTGACAAAATCATACTTGTTTGAGCCGCGTGATGCGCGTAATTTTGCTTCGTTAATCATGTAATTACGCGCGTGAAACTGACCAAATTATCCTATAGAGTCCTAATTCTCTTATTATCAGCTGCTTGCCTTATCAGCTGCAGGCAGTCTGCCACCTTCTATACGGTGGAGGAAGGCCGCATCGTACGGGACGGCGAGCCCTGCTACTACATCGGCACCAATGTCTGGTATGCCTCCGAGCTGGCCCTGAGCGACCTGCCGCGCCTCCAGGCCGAGCTGGACGCCCTGCACGGGCTCGGTCTCGACAATCTCCGCATCCTCGCCACCGACGAGAACTTCGAAGGGATGGACATCGTCCTCCGCGAACTGCAGAAACGCGGCATGAGCGCCGTCCTCTTCCTCAACAACGCCTGGGAGTGGAGCCCCGACGGTTACCGTTCCTGGCTGGAGAAGGCCGGAGCCGGCCGCCAGCCGCATCCCGCCGTCGAGGGCTACGGCGTCTATATGTCCTCCATGCACGCTTTCGCTTCCAACCCGCAGGCGGTCGCCCTGTTCCACGAACATGTCCGCCGGGTGGTGGAACGCTACAAGGACTCCCCCGCCGTCTTCGCCTGGCAGGTCTGCAATGAGCCGCGTCCTTTCACCTACGACCCGGCAAAGGTCGAGGACTTCGTCGCCTATGTCCAGGGGACGGCGCGGCTGATCAAAAGCATCGACCCGAACCATATGGTCAGCACCGGCAACGAAGGCGCGATGGGGAGCAACGAAAGCATCGAGCTCTTCGCGCGGCTCAACGACTGCCCCGACATCGACTACGTGACCATCCATATCTGGCCGTACAACTGGAGCTGGGCTCCCGAGTCCGACCTCAAGGGGGACTCGGCCGACGAGGCCCTGCAACGGGCCCTCGCCCGCACGGCGGCCTACATCGACGAGCATATTGAAAAAGCCTACGACCTGCGCAAGCCCCTCGTCATCGAGGAATTCGGTTTCCCGCGCGACGGCTTCGAATGGCACAACGACGGCAGCACCGACCTGCGTGACCGCTATTACAAATACATATTCGCACGTGTGCTTGCGTCCGCGCGCGAGGCCGGACGCCTCGCCGGCTGCAACTTCTGGACCTGGAGCGGCTATGCCGCGCAGAACCCGGGGCACCAGTTCTGGCAGGAGGGCGACGCGCTCGCCGGCGACCCGCCGCAGGAGGCCCAGGGCCTCAACGGCGTTTACCTCACCGACGAGAGCACCCTCGGCGTCATCCGCGCCTACACCGACAGCCTCTCCCGGACGCTCACCCTCTGGGCGCCGGATCCGGAGAGCTGGATGTACTACGGCGAAGGGCCCTTCACACTGCCCGTCCGCGCCGCTTCGCGTACGGCCGGCAAGCCGGCTGTCTCCCTTGCCCTGGTGCGTGACCTCGACCTGATGGGCACGCAGGACACGCTCCTGCTCGGCACGGCCACGGCGAGAATCCGTCCCGGCCGTCCGGCCGCACTGGATTTCGACCTCGGCAGCCTCGAGCCCGGCTTCTACCAAGTCCGTCTCGGGGAGCA
The DNA here is from genome assembly GCA_012744435.1 of Bacteroidales bacterium. Lineage (GTDB taxonomy): Bacteria > Bacteroidota > Bacteroidia > Bacteroidales > UBA932 > Cryptobacteroides. Next base: position 41,010 of record JAAYCA010000059.1, on the reverse strand, counting down.
CCAGCGTTTCAACATCGGCGTGAATCCCGAGCGGATCAGCAGTCCGCAGGACAAGCAGCCGGACTTCGACACTTTCTGGGAGCGGACGCTCTCGGAGCTCTCCCGCATCCCGATGCGCGCGAAGATGGAGCTCGTCCCGGAGCATTCCGACAGCCATCGCAACACCTACCGCGTCAGTTTCCAGTCCCTGGGCGGCGAGACGGCCGGCGGCATCCTCTGCATGCCCGTGAAGCCAGGCAAGTATCCGGTGTCCCTGGAGCTGATGGGCTACGGGGCCGACCCCTATTGGTACGATCCTGCCGCCGAGCCGGACAAGATCCAGTTCCTCGTGAGCGTTCGCGGCCAGGGCATCTTCAAGGAGCCTGAAGGCCGCTGGATCGACCGCGGCCTGGACAGCAAAGAGCATTTCTATTATCGCGGCGCGTTCTGCGACGTGGTCCGCGCCATCGATTTCGTCTGCTCGCTCGACCGGGCGGACACTTCCCGCATCTATGCCTGGGGCGACAGCCAGGGAGGCGCGTTCACCTGGATCGCCGCCAGCCTGGACCACCGCGTGTGCGCCATCGCGCCGAGCGTCCCCTTCCTGGGCGACTACCCCGACTACGGCCGCATCGTCTGGTGGCCCGTGCACGAGGTCTATCAGGCGGCGGATGCCGCCGGCATCGCCCGGGAGGACCTGATGCGTACCCTTTCCTATTTCGACGTCAAGAATTTCACCGACCGGGTGCAGTGCCCCGTGTACATGGCCTTCGGCCTGCAGGACCCGACCTGTCCGCCGCATACCAATTTCGCGGAGTACAACCACGTCGGCGCGCCCAAGCAGTTCCACTGCGAGCCGCTCTGCGGCCACGCGATGTGGAAGGAGCGGCGCTGGCAGCAGCTCCGCGCGGAGTTCTTCGCACGCTGAGCAATAGATCTTTATCACTCAATTTAATCCTTATAAGATGAAAAAGAAAAAACTATCTTGTCTGTTCGGACTTCTGGGGCTTCTGCTCCTGATGCCCGCACATTCTTTCGCCCAGAATCTGCGCGTGACAGGCACGGTCCTGGATGAACACGGAGAAGGATTGATCGGGGCCGGTGTGGTCATACAAGGGACCACGAACGGCACCGTCACCGACCTGGATGGTAACTTCGTGCTTCCGTCCGTCCCCCGTGGCGCCACGCTCGAGATTTCCTGCATCGGCTACACGACGCAGCAAGTCCAGGTGAGCGGGCAGAGCCTTACCGTCACGATGGTCCCCGACGCCATGGCGCTGGAGGATGCCGTCGTCATCGCGTACGGCCAGCAGAAGAAGGTCACCATCACCGGTGCGGTGTCCGCCGTCAGCGGTGAAGGCCTCCTGAAAGCGCCTGTCGCCAACGTGGCCAACGCCCTGCAGGGCAACCTCCCCGGCGTGTCCGCCGTGCAGCCTTCCGGTATGCCGGGCGCCGACGAGCCGGTCATCCGCATCCGTGGCGTCGGTTCGCTCAACAGCGCGGAGCCGCTGGTGCTGGTGGACGGTGTCGAGCGTTCCTTCTCCCAGTTGGACGCCAATGAAATCGAAAGCATCTCCGTCCTGAAGGACGCTTCCGCCACGGCTGTGTTCGGTGTGCGCGGCGCCAACGGCGTCATCCTCGTGACCACCAAGCGCGGCCAGGTCGGCAAGGCTTCGGTGACCGCAACGGTGAGCAGCGCCGTGCAGACGATCTCGAAGTTCATCGACTTCGCGGATTCCTATACCTACGGCCAGATGTGGAATTACTCCGCCATCACCGACGCCCTCCCCGTCAATCAGTGGCCCGGCACCGTCAATATCACCAACTATACGCCTTACGCCGACACCGGCATCCGCTTCAGCCAGGACGTGATGGAGCATTTCCGCACCGGCGACATGCCCGTCACCTTCCCGAGCACGGACTGGATCGACTATGTCATGAAAGACACCGCCTGGCAGGAACAGGCCAACGTGAACGTCAACGGCGGCACCGAGAAAGTCCGCTACTTCGTCTCCGCGGGCTTCCTGAACCAGGACTCCCTGTTCAAGACCTTCTCGAACAACAAGAACGAGACCTTCAACTTCCAGCGTCTGAACTACCGCGCGAACCTCGATATCGACGTGACCAGGCGCAGCCAGATCTCCATCACCCTGGGCGGCCGCATGCAGGACCGCAACACGATGGGCGGCGGCGAGGGCTTCCTTTTCCGCTATCTGCAGGGTGCCACGCCTTACGCCGGCATCGGCCTCGATGCACAGGGTCGCCACATCATCTCGGACGCCAATATCGTCGGTCCTTACGACCGTGACGCCCTCTCGAACTACTATGACCTCGGTTACGTGAACGAAAGCACCAACGTCCTCAACTTCGATATCCAGTACAAACTGGACCTGGGCTTCATCACCGAAGGCCTGAGCTTCAAGGCCAAGGCCTCCTACAACTCCGAGTACACCGCCCAAAAGAACCGCCAGAACGGCTTCGGCACGGGCGTCACCTATGTGGCCACCCTCGTGGACGGTCAGGAAGTGCTCCGAAAGGAGAACATCACCTGGCCGATTCCCTACAGCGAGGGCAAATGGGGCAGCCGCAACTGGTACGCCGAGGCGAGTTTCGACTACGCCCGCCGTTTCGGCAAGCACAACCTCGGCGCCCTGCTGCTATACAACCAGAGCAAGACCTATTATCCCTGGGATTCCGACAACAGCTTGTATCGGTCCATTCCCATGGGCTATGTCGGCCTCGTCGGCCGCGTCACCTACGACTACGACACCAAGTACCTGCTCGACTTCAACATCGGCTACAACGGATCGGAAAACTTCGCCCCCGGCAAGCGCTATGGCGTCTTCCCGTCTGTTTCCTTGGGCTGGATCCCTTCTGCCGAGCCCTGGTGGGAGCCCGTCAAGAACGTCATCGGCTACCTGAAATTCCGTGGTTCCTGGGGCCTGGTCGGTAACGACAGCACCAACGGCGCCCGCTTCCTGTACCTGCCCGGCGCCTGGCAGTTCTACCAGGGCGCCACGACGGTCAACCCGCAGAAGCGCGGCGCCAATTTCGGCACCAGCCCCACCTGGCTACAGGCTGTCAAGGAACTCACCGCCGGCAACCCGAACGTGACCTGGGAAACCGCCTCCAAGATCAACCTCGGCGTGGACGCCGGCTTCTTCCGGGACCGTCTCCATGCCTACGTGGACTTCTTCTGGGAAGACCGCCAGGACATTCTCGTGTCCAATGCATCCACGCTGCCTGCCGTCACGTCCCTGCCCGCCAGCTACGTGAACGAAGGCCGGGTCAAGAACCGCGGTTATGAGGTCACCCTCAACTGGGAAGACCGGATCGGCGACTTCCGCTATTCCATCTCCCCGAACTTCGCTTTTGCCCGCAACAAGGTCATCGAAATGCTCGAAGTCCCGCCGATGTATGATTATCTGTCCCGCACCGGCCTCCCGGTCGGCCAGCGTTTCGGCTATGACCTCTTCGAGTACTATCAGGAGGGCACGGAGGAGCGCTACAAGGCGGCCTACGGCGCGGACCTGCCGGACCAGATAGTTGCCCTCAAATACGGTGACGCTGTCTATGTGGACCTGAACGGCGACGGCGTCATCGACCAGAACGACCAGAAACCGCTCGGCTATACCGACAATCCGGAGATCACGTTCTCCCTGAATACCTCCTTCCACTGGAAGGGCCTCGATTTCTCCATGCTGTGAACGGGTGCCGACCATGTGAGCCGTTTGCTGAACGGATATTTCCGCGACCAGTTCGGCTCGACCAACACCTCGGCCCTCACCCAGTGGGTGGCGGACAACTCCTGGACGGAGGACAACCCTGACGCCCTCCTGCCGCGTATCTCCTTTACCAACCGGGTGCACAACAACCGCGACTCCCAGGCCTGGCTGGTCGATTCCCGCTACCTTCGACTGAAGAACGTCGAGATCGGCTACACTTTCAACAAGTCGCAGCACCTGCCGTTCTTCAATTACATCCGGGTGTATCTGTCCGGCCAGAACCTGCTGACCTTCTCCCAGTTCGATGGCAACGACCCGGAGGCTCCGGGTACCGGCCTGGACTATGGCGTACGCTATCCGATGACCCGTGTTGTCAACATCGGCGCACAGTTCAACTTCTAATGCAGCTACGAATATGAAAAAGATATCCAATATTATACTGGTTCTGGGCATCTGCTTCTCCGCCTTCTCGCTCTCGTCCTGCGTCGATCGCCTGGCGGTCGGTGACGCGTTCCTCGAGAAGGCTCCGGGCGTCGATGTCAACATCGACACTGTGTTCACGAAAGCGGAATACACCCGCAACTTCCTGTGGAGCGCGTATGGCCAGCTTTACTGCACTTACACAGCCGGCAATATGATGAACGGCGCGCCGATCGACGTGCTCTCCGACTCATACCATTGCTATGTCGGCTGGGGCGGCCCGATCCAGAGCTACTACCCGGGCGGTCTGACCGAGGATGCCCAGGATACCGAAAATGGTAATTTCCAGGGGAAATTCTCCTATTCCACCATCACCGGCGGCCTCGACGCCGACTCCGGCGGCCGCGTGTCTATCTATGAGACCGTGCGCAAATGCTGGCAGCTGATCGAGAACATCGACAAGGTGCCGGACATGGACGCCAACGAGAAGAGCCGTCTGCGCGGCGAGGCCTATACCATCATGGCCAGCCGCTACTTCGACGCCTTCCGCAATTTCGGCGGCCTGTGCCTCGTGAGAAAGGCCTATGCGGTCGGCGAAGAATTCACCAGCGGCCGATCCTCGGCCTGGGAGACGGTCGAGTTTATCGACTCCCTGGTGAACTGCGCCATCAAGGAGCCCGGCTTCATCTGGAATGTTCCCGATGCCGACATCGGCCAGTGGTCCGGCCGTCTCACCCGCGCTTCCGCACGCGCCCTGCGTGCCAAGGTGTGGATGTTCGCCGCCTCCCCGCTGTTCAACAACAGCGAGCCCTATATGACATACTCCAATAAACCGACCGGTCTGGAGAAAGAGGAGCACATCTGGTTCGGCAAGGAAGACCCTGCTCTATGGGACAAGTGCCTGGAGTATTGCAACGACTTCTTTACGGACAATGCAGCGAACGGCAACTATTACCAGCTGGTCCAGCCGACGACGCAGGACGAAGCCGGCTACCGCATGGCCTACCGCCGCGCCTACCGCTACCGCAATGACGCGACCCACCACGAAAAACTCTTCGACGCCCATCCGACGCTCACCCTGTCCGACGGTGGCTGGGGCTGGGGCTGGAGAGGATTCGCCCTCGACTGCCTCCGCCAGGGCGGCGCCGTGCCGACCAACGAGCTGATGGAGTGCTTCGGCATGCAGGACGGCCGCGTCTTCCCGTATGCAGACCTCTACGGTGCAGGCAACAACCCTACCGGCATCGACATGTTCGCTGACCGCGACCCGCGTCTGTATGAGACGATGATCGTCCCCCAACAGTCGCTTCCTGCCGGATTCGACTATGCAGGCATGACCTACATGGATTCCTGGGTCGGTGGCTTCCTGGAGCAAAACAGCAATGTCAGCAACAAGGATGACGTGGCCTCCGGTTACAGCAAGTTCAAATGGCTGCTCGATTATTGGGGTGGGAGCCGCTACGACGACGAGCCCATCGGTGTGCCCTACATCCGCCTGGCCGAGATGTATCTGATCCGGGCGGAAGCCAAGGCGGAGACCGGCGACCTGCAGGGCGCCCTTGACGATCTGCACGTCGTCCGCAGCCGCGTCGGTCTTGGGCGCCTCGAGGATATGAATCCGGGGCTCAACCTCAAGACCAACAAGGAAAACCTCATCAATGAAATTCTCCGCGAGCGCAATTGCGAGATCGGTGCCGAATGCGGCGACCGCCTCTACGACATGGTCCGCCGCAAGCGCCAGGACCTCTTCACCAAGCCCCTCCACGAGATCCGGATCTACCGCCTCGACGCCGCCGGCAACCGTCTGACGGACGGTGACCAGCAGTATACGGCAGGTGACCCCTGGCCGAAGTTTGAATACGAGAAGGCCGAAATCGTCGTCGGCCACCGCCGCTGGTGGGACGAGGGTTACTGGACCAACAAGTGGTATCTCGACCCCGTCTCCCGCAAGGAGATTCAGAAAGGATATGGTCTTACCCAGAATCCCGGTTGGTAATCAATTGAAATCTACACGAATATGAAATTAAGTAATATACTTATCTACTGCCTGCTGGGACTCTTTGCGCTGCCTGTGACGGCCGGCGCCCAGGTCGTGCTGAGCGACAAGCAGTCCCAGAAAGTGGATCTGGGCTATGGCGTCGAGAGTTCGGAGTTCCTGACCACGGCGGCGACCTATACCATCACCGCCGAAGAGCTCAGCCACACCTCCGCCATCAGCCTCGCCGATGCGCTTTATGGCAAGCTGCTCGGCCTCACCGCCCTGCAGAACACCGGTTTCAAGGGCGAAGAAGGCCGCGGCGCCTCCTTCAATATCCGTGGCGCCCAGACCACCGGAGAGCGGGATATCCTCATCCTGGTGGACGGTTTCGAGCGTCCGATCGACCGCCTGACGGTGGAAGAGGTGGAGAGCGTGACCGTCCTGCGTGACGCCGCAGCCGTGGCCCTCTACGGCCACGAAGGCATCAACGGCGTGCTCCTCGTGAAGACCAAGCGCGGCCAGGCCGACAGCGGCTTCCACCTCAAGGCCGGTGCATCGCACAAGATCCAGTTCGATCCCCAGTCAGCGGACATGGTGAGCGCGTTCGACTACGCCAACGCGCTGAACATCGCCCGTATGAACGACGGTTTGGGCCTCGCCTACACGGACGCTGAACTGCAGAAATTCCAGGACGGAAGCGATCCCTTCGTCTATCCCAACGTCAACTGGAAGGACGAGGTATTCAAGAACACCGCCCACGAGACGAACGCTTTCGTCTCCATGTACGGTGGCTCCGACAAGGTGGAATACTACACCATCCTGGACTACACCGACGCCCGCGGACTCTACAAGAACCCCGACCAGGGCGACTGGAACTCCCAGCTCAAGTACTCCAAGGCAAGCATCCGCACCAACGTGGACTTCCAGGTCACCAGCTCGACCCGCGTCAAGACCAACATCTTCGCGCTCTTCATGGAGACCAACGGCGTGCCGAACGTCAATTCCAACGATGCCTGGTGGCATCTGTACAAGGTACCAGCCGTCGCTTTCCCGATCAAGACTGCCGGCGGCGTGTGGGGCGGCAGCCAGACCTACGGCGACTTCAACCTTGTCGCCAAGGCCACCGGCACCGGTTTCTCCAAGACGCACCAGCGCCAGATCTGGGCGGACGTGACCCTGGAGCAGGACCTCGACTTCCTGCTGGAAGGCCTGCAGTTCTATGTCGGCGGCGCCTACGACAACGCCTCCAACACCATTGAGAACCGCGCGAAGGGCTATCAATATGGTTGGAATTACTATGACGGCGGTGTCATGCAGGAAAAGGTCATGGGTACGGTGGAGGACAAACTCGTCTTCAACTACTGGGTGGATTCCCAGTGGCGCATCGGCACGGTCAACGCTGGCTTCAAATACGCCACCACCTTCGCCAATGGCGACAACTTCGCCGCCAACGCCGGCTACAACATGAAGAGCGAGACCCGCGACGAGCGGAGCAACACTTGGTACCGTGCGAACTGGAACCTCGCCCTTCACTACGACCATGCTGAGAAACTCCTGGCGGACCTGGTCCTGGCGGCCAACGGTTCCAACCGTTCCTACCCGGCCAAATGGGCCTTCTCCCCGACGCTGGGCCTCGGCTGGATCTACGCCAACAACCCCGGATCCTCCCTCAGCTACGGCAAGCTCCGCGCCTCGGCCGGCATCCAGCATACTGACTATGTCCCCCAAGCCGGCCTGTGGCTCGCCAACTGGGCCAATTCCCACGGCCAGTTCTGGTACGGTCAGAACTTCCAGAGTTCCTGGGGCGCCTTCCTGACGCAGTTCCCGACGAGCGATTTCCGCCAGGAAGCGGCCTACAAGGCCAACCTCGGTACGGACCTGCGCATCGCTGATTGCCTCGATCTCACTGTCGACGCATTCTACCAGCAACGCCGCAACATCCTCGTCAGCGCGGGTTCCCTGAACTCCGACGTGGTGGGCATCCAGTCCGCCTACGACGACAGAGGCCGTGTGGCCAGCTACGGCGTGGAAGCCGGTCTGCGCTTCGCGAAGACCTTCGCCAGCGGGCTCAACCTCAACTTCGGCGGCAACGTGTCCGCCGTGAAGAGCCAGATCCTCGAATGGATCGAGACCCCGGCCTATCCGAACCTCTCCGTCGTCGGTACCCCTGCCGACGCCGCCCGCGGCCTTGTCGCCCTCGGCTTCTTCCAGGACCAGGCGGAGATCGACGCCAGTCCCCTGCAGGAGTTCGGCCAGGTCAAGGTCGGTGACATCAAGTACAAGGATGTCAACGAAGACGGCGTCATCAACGAGAACGATGTCGTGGCGATGGATTTCGGCGGCGCCTTCCCCGCCCTGAACTATGCGTTCAGCCTCGGCATGGAGTTCAAGGGCTTCGGCATCAACGCCACCTTCCAGGGGGCGGCCGGCCAGACCAAGAACCTCATGTACGTGGACGGTGTCTGGGGTGCGCTCTCCGAGAACCGCAACCTCTCGCAGGAGTACTACGACAACTGCTTCGACCGGGCCGGCGCCAGCGCCCTGTACCCGCGTCTGTCGACGACGAACGTGGCCAACAACGCCCAGGCTTCGACCATCTGGTACCGCAATGTCAGCTGGCTCAAGCTGCGCGACTGCGAGCTCTACTACAGGCTTCCCGCCTCGCTGCTCAGCCGCATGAAGGTGACGGACGCCAAGCTGTTCGTCCAGGGACAGAACCTGCTGTCCTTCGACAATATTCCTGCAATGGATGCTGAAAACCTGGGCACGGGCTATCCCGTCCTGAAGGCAGTGACCATGGGCCTTTCGATCGTATTCTAAAAAAGGTTTGAATCATGAAACTCTATAAAATCTGTTTATTCATTCTCGCCTGTGTCATTACGGCCTCGTGCGCTGACCTCAATTATACGGAGGAAAACACGCGTGACGAGGCGTGGACCTACGAATACTTCAATGAAGGTATCAAGAGCATGGTGTTTGACGCCTACGCTCAGATCTACAACAACGAGTTCGAGTCCAACAGCGCCTACTTCCTGGCCGGTGCGACCGACGAGGCCCAGTACGCGCTGGAGACCGGCGCGGTCAACAACTACATCAACGGCGGCTGGAGTCCGGCCAATCCTTATTCCAATATCTGGACGAAGTCTTATACGGCCATCGCGGATATCTGCACGTATCTGGAGAAGATCGACCAGGCAGACATCACGGAATGGCAGTACAACCCCGACTACACCATCTGGGTCCAGCAGCTGGAACTGTTCCCGTACGAGCTCCGTTTCCTGCGGGCCTACTTCTATTTCGAGCTGTTCCGGGCCTATGGTGACGTGCCGCTGGTGACGACGACCCTGACCAACGGGCAGGCCAACAACATGTCTCGCACCCCGGCCGACCAGATCGTGAAGTTCATCGTGGACGAACTCGACGCCGTCGCTCCTTATCTGCCGGTCTCCTACGTCACGGAGGTCGGGTCCGAGATCGGCCGCGCCACCCGTGTCGCTGCGTACGCCCTGAAGGCCCGCACGCTCCTGTATGCCGCTTCTCCGTTGTTCAATACGAACAATGACCAGACGAAATGGGCCAAGGCTGCCGAAGCCTGCAAGTTCGTTCTCGACAATGCCGACATCTGGGGGCTGAAACTCAGTGCCTACAGCGCCCTGTGGGGCCACGACGCTTTCTTCAACCCCGAACTGATCTTCGGTCTCGGACGCGGTGAAAGCAACTCCTTCGAGATGGCCAACTATCCCGTCGGCGTGGAGAACGGATCTTCCGGCACCTGCCCGACCCAGAGCCTCGTGGACCAGTATGAGTATCAGGACAACGGCGAGACCTTCGCCGAGCGTTATCCCGGCACCATCGACCTGACCGCGGTCGATCCTTACGAGGGACTCGATCCGCGTTTCGCCCTCACGGTCGTGAAGAACGGCGACGAGTGGCCGACCAACGGCGCCCAGAAAAAGGCGATCGAGACCTTCGCCGGTGGCTTCAACGCCGCTCCGAAATACGGGGCGACGCCCACGGGCTACTACCTGCGCAAGTATGTGGACGGCTCCTGCGTCACCACGGCCGACAACCAGACCACCCGCCGCCACACTTAGATCCTTTTCCGCCTGGGCGAGATGTATCTCGACTATGCCGAGGCCGTGTTCCATGCCACGGGCAGCGCCAACGACGGGACCTACGGCATGACGGCGAACCAGGCCATCAATGTCCTGCGCAACCGCACGGATATCAGCATGCCGAAGTTCACCGAAGACGGCGACGCCTGGGTGAAGCGCTACGAGCGCGAGCGCCTCGTGGAGCTTGCCTTCGAGAACCACCGCTTCTGGGATGTCCGCCGCTGGAAGAAGGCTGACAAGTATTTCAAGACCATCCAGGTCGCGGCGATCAGCGCCGACAAGCAGCTGACCCGCACTTCCGTGACCCGCCAGTGGAACGACAAGTACTATCTTTACCCCATTCCGCAAAGCGAGTTGAAGAAGAATCCCAAACTTGCTCCAAACAATCCCGGCTGGGAGTAGTCTAACCGAACTATAAGGATTACGAATATGAAAAAGATATTTAGATATTTCGTTCTGTCCCTTGCCCTGACGGGGGCCTTCACGGCCTGCGACATCCTGAATCCGGTCATCGAACCGGCAGATATAGGCCTGGGCATCAAAGTATTCTCCCCGACGAAGGTGGTGACCGGACAGCCGATGACCATCAATGGTTCCGGTTTCGCGGATGCTACCGAGATCGTCTTTCCTGACGGTGTGACCGTCACCGATTTCGAGATTGTCAGCAATGACATGATCCGGGTCACCGCTCCGGCAGGCATTGCCGCCGCGGGCGGCAAGATCATCGTCCGCACGGCCGAAGACCAGGTAGAGTCACCTTTGGCGCTGACCCTCGGCAAGACCGTCGTTTCGGGCTACTCCAAGCAACCCGGCGAGGAAATCCAGGGCGGCGAGCAGATCACCATCTACGGTACGGACCTCGAGTTCATCAACAGCGTCGAACTGCTCGACGCGGACGGCAACCCGATCATCCTCTCCGATGCCATGTTCTACCGCAAGGGCACGAGCAGCGTCGTCATCACTGTCCCGAAGAAAGTCTACGAAGGCACCTTCACGGGTAAGTTGTCTACCTACGACGGCCAGGAAATCCTCCTGCCGGAATTGAAGTACAAGCCGGCCGCGGAAGGCGGACACTGGGAGACCCAGAAGACCGTCATCTGGGAGAACAATACCGACATGGGCACCGTCGACTGGGGCAACGTGAACTACCGCATCGCCGGAGAGGGTCACGAGACCGGAGAGGAGGTTACCATCATCGCTGCCGATATCTGGGAGAAGATGAAGACCACCCCGTTCTATATGTCCTACACCGCCGGTGACTCTTATCAGATCCGTGTTATCACGGGCTGGTGGGGAACCCAATGGCTTGGCAAGGACAACGATATCGCTCCTTGGAACATGCCCGAAAGGATTATCGACAACGGCGACGGCACCTTCGCCATCAAGGTTGACTTCTCCGAAGATCCCGCGATCCTTGAGACGATCGACGCCCAGCACCTGCTCTTCACCGGTGCCGGCTATACTCCTGTGGAGATTTACTTCGCCGAGGAAGTATGGGTCGGTGGCGGCGGAACCCCGTCGGAATATGACATTGCGGCATTCACGATGTATGAGGACAGAAGTGCCAACCTGACGTATCCCTACTTCCCGTCCTGGAGTGATAACAGCGGCAAACTGCGCATCATGCGTGGCGGAGACCCGGCCATCGAGGAAATGGGCCTTACGACCAGCTCCAAGTTCGTCGTCTACAAGAAGGTGGGGACTACCGGCCAGCTTCAGTGGAACGACCCCAGCTGGGGTACTTTCGCAGGCGTTGAATGCAATGACTGGGACGGTTCTGCCGAGACCCTCGAAGTGGCGATCACGGAAGATATGCTGAAGTGGATCAACGGCGAGTCCACGGACGGCTGGAGCGACACTGCCATCATCCTGCAGGGTGATGGACTGGAAATCAGCAAAATTGTCATTGTCCCTTAAGTCATCAAACGCTACTTCAGGTAGTTTGTAATTCTATTATTCCGGAGGGAGCTGACCCTCCCTCCGGGATCCATTCCAAGCATTTGACATGAAACTTTTCAGATACCTTCCCCTCCTGCTGCTGGCCGTCGCCTGCAACGGCACGAAAGCGCCGCAGCCGGAGGAATCCGCCGCTCCGGCGCTCGTCTCCTCCTCTCCGGAGGACGGGGTCGGCAATCTCACCGGCACCACCCTGTCCATCGTATTCACCTTCGACCAGAACATCAAATGCACGGCGCAGGCCCAGGCCGGGATCACCGTGGACGGAGGTGCGTGGATCGACGGCGTCAGCGCCTACGCGACGCAGCTGACGGTGGACGTCGGCGGGCTCGCCCGCGGCAAGAGCTATACGCTCACCCTTCCGGAGGGCACAGTCCAGGGCTACAGGACCCGGCAGAAAGGCAGCGCCGCCATCCAGTTCCACTTCTCGACCAAGGCGACACCCGCTCCCCCGGGGCCCGATCCCGAGCCGCAGAACTGGGAAAGTGCCGCCGACGCCGCCATCCACATGGGCTTGGGCTGGAACCTGGGCAACACGCTGGAGTCCAACAGCGGCGACCGGGACAACATGTGGATCGAAGCGTTCACCAGCCGCACCGTGAAGGATTACGAGACCGCATGGGGACAGCCTCAAGCCACGCGCGAGCTCATCCACATGCTCCGCGAGGATGGCTTCGGCGCCATCCGCGTCCCTGTGACCTGGTATCCCCACATGGGGACGCTCAGCGTGAGCGTATCGGGCGACAAGGGCCACTGGTCTTCCTGGACAGGCAACACCGTGGATCCGACCTGGATGGCCCGGGTGAAGGAAGTCGTAGGCTACGTCCTCGACGAGGGCATGTACTGCATCCTCAACGTCCACCACGACACGGGATCGTCCAGCACCGCCTGGCTCCGCGCCGACAACGAGGTGTACGACAGTGTCAAAGAGAAATACAAGGCACTCTGGCAGCAGATCGCCACGGAGTTCCAGGATTACGGGCAGCGGCTCGTGTTCGAGTCCTTCAACGAAATGCTGGACAAGAACAGCACCTGGAACGCTTCCACGGCGGAAGCCCACGAAGTCATCAACAAATACAATGCAGACTTCGTAGCCACCGTCCGCGCGACGGGAGGGAAGAATACGTACAGGAACCTGATCCTCAACACCTACGCGGCCAGCACCCAGCCGGCCGTGCTCCAGGCGTTCCGGCTCCCGGAAGACAGCGTGGAAGGCCATCTGATGGCTGAAGTCCACAGCTACGCGCCTTACCATTTTGCCTTTGACACGAACACCCCCAAGGAAGTCTTCGACGCCGCCTGCGAGACCGAAGTGAAAGGCATCATCGACGGTCTGAACACCTACCTGGTGAGCAAGGGAATCCCCTGCGTGCTGGGCGAATTCGGCGCCGACACGGGCAAGCGCAGCGAGAACGAACTGGCCAAGCAGGCCGCGTGCTACGTTTCCGCCGCAGCCCAATACAACATTCCGTGTTTCTACTGGATGGGACTGACTGACGGCCAGGACCGCTCCGTCCCCCAATGGACGAAGCCCAAGCTCAAGGACGCCATCCTGCAGGCCTACGAAGACAGCAAGAAATAGAACTGATGATATTACTGAAACCTCAGACCCTGCTGGCGGCCGCCTGCGCCGCCTTCCTGGCCGCCTGCAGCCCGGGCCAGACGGCGGAGCCTGCGCAGCGGCTCGCCGAAGCCGCTGCCGCCGGCACGCCGCTCTACGGCCACCAGGACGACCTGATGTACGGCCACAGTTGGAACGCCAATCTCGAGACGGCCCCCGACCTGACCCGGTCCGACGTCAAGGACGCGTGCGGACACTATCCCGCCATCCTGGGCCTCGATATGGGCGGCATCGAGCTGGGCGACGCGCGCAACCTCGACGGCAATGATTTCGCCCTGATGCGCGAGGCTGCCATCGCCCATCATGCGCGCGGCGGAATCGTCAGCCTGAGCTGGCACCTGCGCAATCCGCTCACGGGCGGCGACGCCTGGGACGTCTCCTCCGACAAGGTGGTCGCGTCCGTGCTCCGGCGGACAGAAGCATGACCTGTTCGAGCGCTGGCTCGACCGGCTCGCCGACTGGATCCTTTCGCTGAAAACGGAGGACGGCGCGCAGATCCCCGTGCTGTTCCGCCCCTGGCACGAGCACAGCGGCAGCTGGTTCTGGTGGGGCCGCGCCCTTTGCACGGACGAGGAGTACAACGCCCTGTGGCGCATGACCTGGGAGCACCTCACCGGCAAACGCGGCATCGAGGGTCTGGTCTGGGCCATTTCCCCCAATTACATGGACCGGGACTTCGAGCAGTGGGAGACGCGCTACCCGGGCGATGCGTACGTGGATGTTGTCGGACTCGACTGCTACGCCTCCCCCGACCGGGAAGGTTATATCCGGCAGATGCATGCGGGGCTTGGCTCCCTGCAGCGCTTCTGCGAGACGCACGGCAAGATCCTCGCCGTCACGGAGACCGGCCTGGAGGGCCTGCCGGACCCCCGCTGGTGGACCGGCACGCTGTCGGAAGCCATCGCCGGCTTCCCGGTCAGCTACGTGCTGACCTGGCGCAACGCCAGCGACAGGCCCACCCATTTCTATGCCCCATACCCCGGACAGGCGAGCGCCGAAGACTTCGCCGCCTGGATCCGGCAAGACAAGATAACTGTACTATAAGCAAAACCGATGAAATCCTTTACTGAGAGACTCTCGGAACTCCGCCGCGAACATGAGGCACTGCTTACGCGCCCCAACCGTCCCATCCCCGGGAACGACATCTACGAACGCTACGAGCATCCCGTCCTGACTGCGGCGCACGCCCCCATCGAGTGGCGTTATGACCTGGATGAAAAGACCAATCCATGCTTGATGGAGCGCTTCGGCATCAACGCCGTGTTCAACAGCGGCGCCATCAAGTGGGGGGACAAGTACGTGCTGGTCGCCCGCGTGGAAGCGGCCGACCGCAAATCCTTCTTCGCCGTGGCCGAGAGCCCCAACGGCGTGGACCATTTCCGTTTCTGGCCGCGCCCGGTCACCATGCCCGAATGGGGCGAACCGGCCACCAACGTGTATGACATGCGCCTGACGCGCCACGAGGACGGATGGATCTACGGCCTGTTCTGCGTGGAGCGCAAGGATCCCGCCGCGGCGCCCGGCGACCTCTCCTCGGCCGTGGCGGCCTGTGGCATCGCCCGCACCCGCGACCTGATCGAGTGGGAGCGCCTGCCCGACCTGAAGTCCTCCTCGCAGCAGCGCAACGTCGTGCTGCATCCCGAGTTTGTGGATGGGAAATATGCCCTCTATACCCGCCCGCAGGACGGATTCATCGACGCGGGCGGCGGGGGCGGCATCGGCTGGGCGCTCGTGGACGACATCACGCATGCAGAAGTCCGGGACGAGAAGATCATCAACGCCCGTCACTACCACACCATCACGGAGAGCAAGAACGGCGAGGGCCCGCATCCCATCAAGACCCCGCAGGGCTGGCTGCACCTCGCGCACGGCGTGCGCGGATGCGCCTGCGGCCTGCGTTATGTCCTCTACCTCTACATGACGGCCCTGGACGATCCCACACGCATCATCGCGGAACCTGCAGGTTATTTCATCGCCCCGCAAGGCGGAGAATACATCGGCGACGTGATGAACGTGCTGTTCACCAACGGCTGGATCGTCGACCCGGACGGAAAGGTGTTCATCTACTACGCTTCCTCCGATACCCGGATGCACGTGGCCACCAGCACGGTGGACCGCCTCGTGGACTACTGCCTGCACACCGAACCGGACGGCTACCGGACCGGCGAGACGGTCCGGCGCCTCAACCATCTGATTGACAAGAACCTGAATAACATAACTGCGTAGCCATGGCCAAGCTGTCAGAGAAGATCGGATACGCCCTGGGCGATGCCGCCGCCGGCGGTATCACCTGGAAGGTGATGTCCATCGCATTCCCCCTGTTTTTCACCAATATCTTCGGCCTCACCGTGGCCGATACGGCGGCGCTGATGCTGGTGGCGCGCCTGTTCGACGTCGTCACCGACCCACTCATGGGAGCGCTGGCCGACCGCACGCAGTCCCGCTGGGGCACCTACCGGCCCTGGCTCATCTTCGGCGCCATCCCGCTGGGGGTCGTCTTTGCGCTGCTGCTGTACACGCCCGCGCTGGGTCCCGTCGGCAAGCGCATCTACGCCTACGCGCTGTATCTGCTCATGATGGCCGTCTATACCGCCGTGAACGTGCCTTACGGGTCGCTGCTGGGCGTGATGACCGACAATGACGACGAAAAGAACCAGTTCTCGTCCTATCGGATGGTCGGCGCCTATGCGATGGGCTTCATCACCCTGCTTTCTTTCCCCTATCTGCAGAAGATGGTGGGCGGCACCGAAGCGCACCAGTACGCCGTGGTGGGCGTGATCCTGGGCGCCCTGGCGGCCCTGGGCACCCTGGCCTGCGGCTTGCTCACGAAGGAGCGCCTGAAACCCGTCCGGGCCGAGAAGTTCTCCTTCAAGCCCTTCGCCGACCTGTTCCGCAACAAGCCGTGGATCTACCTCACGCTCATCGGCATCTGCACCAATTTCTTCAACGGATTCCGCTACGCCGTGGCCGGCTACCTGCTGGAATACTGCCTGCACGGCGACGTCACCGTGTCGGGCCTCATCATCAACTACACCGTCTTCATGACCTTCGGCGAGGTCACCTGCATGATCTTCGGCGGCCTGTCGCCCAAATTCACGAAATGGGCGGGCTCCAAGAAGCGCGCCTTCCGCCTGGCGGCCATCATCTGCGCCGTGACCTCCATCGCTTTCTTCTTCATTCCGATGGACCCGAAGTACATCTGGGTGATGATCGCGGTGGTCATCCTCACCTCCGTCGGCATCGGCCTCTATTCGCCGCTGCTCTGGTCGATGTATGCCGATGTGGCCGACTATGCCACCGAGAAGAACGGCACCTCCTCCACGGGCCTCATCTTCTCCTCCGGCACGATGGCGCAGAAATTCGGTTCGGCCATCTCGGGCGCCCTCGTGGCCATGCTGCTGGGCCTCTCCGGCTTCATCTCCGGCACCGATCCCGCCACGGGACAGACGGTGGTCACCATCACCAACGAGGCTTCGGTCCAGCACATGATCTGGAGCCTGTTCTCCCTCTTCCCGGCCGCGCTCGCCTTCTTGATCGTCTTCCTGCTTCACCTGTATCCCATCAAGAAGTAGGTGCATGGATAAACATTACGGCCATTTTGACGATGCGGCACGGGAGTTCGTGATCACAGACCCGGCAACGCCTTTCCCCTGGATCAATTACCTGGGGAACGACGATTTCTTCTCCCTGATATCCAACACCGCCGGCGGCTACTGTTTCTGCCGGGACGCGAAGTTCCGCAGGATCCTGCGCTACCGCTACAACGGCGTCCCGATGGACGACGGCGGACGCTATTTCTACATCCGGGAGGCGGACGGCAGCGTCTGGAATCCCGGCTGGAAGCCCTGCAAGACCCCGCTGGACGCCTACGAGTGCCGCCATGGCATGGGTTATACCCGCATCTGCGGGCAGAAGGGCGGTCTCCACGCGGAAGTGCTTTTCTTCGTGCCCCCGGGCCGGCGCTGCGAAGTCCAGAAACTCACCCTGACCAACGAAGGGAACGCCCCGCGCGACTTCCAGCTCTTTTCCTTCGTGGAATGGTGCCTGTGGAACGCCGCCACCGACATGGAGAATTTCCAGCGCAACCTCTCCACCGGCGAGGTGGAGATCGAAGGCAGCACCCTTTACCACAAGACCGAATACCGCGAGCGGCGCAACCATTACGCCTTCTATGGCGTGAATGCGCCCATTGACGGCTTCGACACCGACCGCGAGACCTTCATCGGAGCGTACAACGGCTTCGACGCGCCGCAGAACGTACGGGCCGGATGCTCCGGCAACTCCGTGGCCCACGGCTGGAGCCCCGTCGCTTCGCACCGTTTCCGCCTGCACCTGGCGCCCGGCGAAAGCCGTACGCTCATCTTCGTGCTGGGCTATGTCGAAAACCCGCCGGAGAGCAAGTTCGCCCCGGACGGGAGCATCGACAAGACCCGCGCACACGAGCTGCTGGATGCGTTCGGCAGCGAGGAGAAGGTGGATGCCGCCTTCGCGGCACTGAACCGCTGCTGGGACGACCTGCTGAACCGGTTCCAGCTGGAGAGCGGCTGCCCGGAACTGGACCGGATGGTGAATACCTGGAACCAGTACCAGTGCATGGTCACTTTCAACATGTCGCGCAGCGCCAGCTTCTTCGAGAGCGGCATCGGCCGCGGCATGGGTTTCCGCGACTCCAATCAGGACCTGCTGGGTTTCGTCCACCAGATTCCGGAGCGGGCCCGCCAGCGGATCCTGGACATCGCCGCCACGCAGTTCCCCGACGGCGGCTGCTACCACCAGTACCAGCCCCTGACCAAGCGCGGCAACGACGGCATCGGCGGCGGCTTCGGCGACGACCCGCTGTGGCTGATCTACGGCACCGTCGCCTACATCAAGGAGACGGGTGATTTCGGTATTCTGGACGAGCCGGTGCCTTTCGACAATGTCCCCGGCTCGGAAGCGTCCCTGCTGGAGCACCTGCGCGTCTCCTTCGCCCACGTGCAGGAGCGGCGCGGCCCGCACGGCCTGCCGCTGATCGGCCGCGCGGACTGGAACGACTGCCTCAACCTCAACTGTTTCTCGGACAATCCGGACGAGTCCTTCCAGACCACGGAGAACAAGACCGGCGGCTCGAAGGCCGAGTCGCTGATGATCGCCGGCCTGTTCGTGTATGTGGGCAAGGAATACGCCGCCCTGCTGGAGCGCCTCGGGCAGGACGCCGCGAAGGTGCATCAGGAGGTCTCCGACATGGAATGCGCCATCCGCAGACATGGCTGGGACGGAGAATGGTTCCTGCGCGCCTATGACTATTTCGGACGCAAGATCGGATCGCATGAAAACGAAGAAGGGCAGATCTTCATCGAAAGCCAGGGCTGGTGCACCATGGCGCGCATCGGCGCGGACGAAGGTCTGTGCGACCGCGCGCTGGACAGCGCCAAGCGGCTTCTCGGCTGCGAGCACGGCCTCGTGCTCAACCACCCCGCCTACTCCCGCTATTACCTCGAATACGGCGAGATTTCCTCCTACCCCGAAGGGTACAAGGAGAACGCCGGCGTCTTCTGCCACAACAACCCCTGGGTGATCATCGGAGAGGCCCTCGCAGGCCGCGCCGACGACGCCTGGGAGCATTATTGCAAGATCTCCCCGGCCTTCATCCGCGACCAGGAGCTGCACAAGGTGGAGCCCTATGTCTATTGCCAGATGGTGGCCGGCAAGGATGCTTTCCGCCCCGGCGAGGGCAAGAACAGCTGGCTCACCGGCACGGCCGCCTGGAACTGGCACGCCGTCACGGAGTTCCTGCTCGGCATCCACCCCGGATATGATGGCCTGCGGATCGAGCCTTGCCTGCCCGCCGACCGTTTCCCGGAGTATCGGATCCACCGTCGCTTCCGCGACGCCGAGTATGACCTGACCATCCGCAACAGCGGCAGCGGCGGCAGCCATTTCATCCCCTACTCCCCCGGCCGGCACGAGCTGACGGTAGAACTCTAACCGTCATTCCGGGGCCTTGCGCCGGGCTGGCGGCTAGAAGCGTTTGCCGAGGCAGAGCTGGATGGACTCGGCGGCCATGAATTTGTGCGCTTTGAGGGCGATGCCGATGTAGGTGTCGGCAAGGGAGGGGAAGTGGTATTTGATGTGTACCATCTGATAGAGCTTCTTGTTGCGCGAGATGCCGTCGTTATGATGGAGATAGCGGCCCAAGCCCACTGTGAGGGTCAGGTCCCGGTAGCACATCTCGTGCAGGGCGGATATTCCCACAGACAGCTGGTCGTACTTCTCGCCACGGCCGTCATATTCTGCAATCTGGTCGCAGAACGGCGTAACGAACAAATCGAAACCGATACCGGATGCATGGGTGCGGCAGTATTTGTAGAGGCAATCTGCGTTGAATGAATATTTGGGATGGTGCGTATTGTCACCGCCGCCAAGATTCTCTTCGCAGTAATAGTAATAGGCCTCGTTTGCCATGATGCCGAAGGATGCCTGGACATCGAACTGGAATCCGCGCTTGAAACCGTCTTCCCGGCGTTCCGTAACAGGCCTGTCATTTCCCTTCTCGTCCATTCCTACCAGAAGCGACAGCTCAAAGCCGTTGTACCCCCTGTTGGGGAAATGGATGGCGCCGTTGGAACTGTGGTTGAAATAGAAACCCAGACCGGTATAATAACGCTCCGCGAACCTGAACTTTGTCTGAACGCCGAATTTGATGCGGGAATTGAACGGAACGGAGAAGACAAGATTCTTGGGATTGGTCACGGGGTCGTACAGCTTGCTGAAGCTGCAGGAGATACCGTAGCCGGCGAAATAACCGAGACTGAAATGTTCCGTTTCTATGAAGGACCTGTCAAAGAACCCGTAGACGCTGTAAATATTGCCCAGTCCCGGGCCGTCGACAGCCATGGCATCGGCCAGTCCGTCCACCTGGAAGGCGACGCCGATTTCCGGGTGCTTGCAGATGGATGCGAAGGGAGAATCGCTGTAATCCCTCCAGCCGATGTTCAAACCTACGGTGGGTATCGTGGGGGCGACGCCTTCCCCGAAAATAGCGGGATAATACCTTTGGTCGTAAAGCAGTTTGGTAGC
The DNA here is from genome assembly GCA_012744435.1 of Bacteroidales bacterium. Classification (GTDB taxonomy): domain Bacteria; phylum Bacteroidota; class Bacteroidia; order Bacteroidales; family UBA932; genus Cryptobacteroides. The sequence goes on along the minus strand of JAAYCA010000059.1, from coordinate 20,157 downwards.
ACCCGCCTTTACCGTGATGTTCTGCGCAAAGGCCGTCGCCGGCAGAAAGAGCAGGGCGGCAAAGATCAGGGAATAAAGATGATTCTTCATTTCAGCTTCAATTTGAAGGTGCAAAGGTAAGAAAATAACATGAAAAAATGGCCTTTCCCGTCATCCGGCCGGGAAACCGGGATCTCATGGAAATTGCTATATTTGTAGTTTAGTAACTACAATCTGGCAATTATGTCAACCAAAGGAAAAATCATCTCCTGGCTCGTAGCCATCCTGCTGGTGGCGGGCGCCGTGTTCGTGTATTTCAAGTTCTACTTCGTGTTCGGCGAGGGCGTCAAGGCCGGTGAGCTGAACCAGATCGTCTATAAGGGATGGGTCTGGAAGACTTACGAAGGGCGCCTCATCCAGACCGGGTTCAAGAGCAACCAGAAAGCGGGCGGGAGCCTGCAGTCCAACGAATTCAACTTCTCCGTCGTGGACAAGGCCGTGGCCGACTCGCTGATGCTCTGCAGCGGCAAGAACGTGGAGCTCCACTACAAGGAATACAACGGCTGGCTCCCCTGGCGGGGCATGCAGCGCTACGTCGTGGACCGCATCGTGTCCGTGAGCGAGGGTGGCGTCCAGTCCGAGATTCCCGTCTTTACCGGAGGAGAGACATTATGATGGTCCAGGCTCTGATTCTGCTCGTCGCCGGGATCCTGGCGACGCATCCCGAAGGTAATCCGCAGGCCCGCCTGCTCACCGTGGCCGAATCCGTCGGCCAGGGGCAGCGTTCCGTCTATCCGGAATCCGTCGCCCTGTACTGGACCGAGGACAGCCAGCTGACCAAAGAGCGCCCCCGGCGCGAACGCCCGCAGTGGAAGCTCCCGCAGCCGGAAGGGCCCGGCATCGTGTACGGCCAGTCCGTCAGCCGCAACGAGTTCGGCATCAACGGGGGCGTCTTCCCCTCCCCGGACGGGAGCCGCATCGCCGTGTACCGCAAGGACGAATCCGCCGTCACGCTTTACCCGCTTTATGACATCACCTCCCGCACCGGCGAGAGCAGACTGATCCGCTACCCCATGGCCGGCATGGCCTCGGAGCACATCTCCGTGTGTGTCTGCGACCTTGAGGGTCAGGTCCTTTCCACCCTTCAGGTGAGCGACTTCGACGACGAGCGCTACCTTACCAACGTGACCTGGGCGCCGGATGGCAAATACATCTTCGTGCAAGTGGTGGACCGCGACCAGCACCACATGAACCTCAACATGTACCGCGCCGACGACGGACGCTTCGTGCGCACGATCCTCTCCGAGAGCAACGACGCCTGGATCGAGCCGCTCGATCCGCTCTATTTCCTGAAGGACAGCTATCAGTTCCTCTACCGCACCGACAACCGCGACGGCTACCGCAATCTCTACCTCTGCGATACGCTCAGCCACATCACACGCATCACGGCCGTCGACGCCGACGTGGCCTACGTCGCCAACGACGGCAGGTACGTCTATTACACCTCGGCGGAAGTCTCCCCCGTGGAAAACCACCTGTTCCGGGTGCAGATCCGGCGGGGCAAGGTCAGCGGGAAGCCCCAGCGCCTCACCCCGGAGGAAGGCTGGCACCAGGTCAGCGTCTCCCCGGACTGCAGCCAGTTCATCGACCGCTACAGCTCCTTCAACGTCCCCGGCGTCACGCAGGTGCGCCGCACCGACGGCAAATTGGTGGAGAAGGTCCTCACCGCCCTCGATCCCCTGGACGAGTACGCCCAGTGCCGCGTGGAACTGGGCACGACGCCTTCCGCGGACGGGCAGTTCGACAACTACTACCGCCTGTTCTATCCCAGGGATTTCGATCCTTCCAAGAAATATCCCCTCATCGTCTATGTGTACGGCGGGCCCCATTCCCAGATGGTCAACAACAGCTGGCTGGGCAGCATCCGGATGTGGGAGATGCTGATGGCCCAGCGGGGCTATGTGGTCTATGTCCAGGACAACCGGGGCACCCAGAACCGGGGCGCCGCGTTCGAAAAGGCCATCAACCGGCACTGCGGCGATGCCGAGGTGGCCGACCAGATGGCCGGCATCCGGGCTTTGCTGGACCGTTCCCCCTGGATCGACCGGAGCCGCATCGGCGTGCATGGATGGAGCTACGGCGGCTTTATGACCCTGTCGCTCACGACCCGCAACCCCGGCTTCTTCAAGGTGTCCGTCGCGGGTGGGCCGGTCATCGACTGGAAATGGTATGAAGTCATGTACGGCGAACGCTACATGGACCGTCCGGAGACCAATCCCGACGGCTTCGAGGGCAGTTCCCTGATCCCGCGTGCCAAGGACCTGACCGGCCGCGTGCTGATCTGCCAGGGCGTCCTGGACGGCACCGTCGTCCCCCAGCATTCCCTCAGTTTCGTGCAGGCTTGCATCGAGGAAGGCGTCCCCGTGGACTGGTTCCCCTACCCGATGGACGAGCACAACATGGTCGGCAAGGCCCGCGTGCACCTGTATGAAAAAATCACCGACTATTTCGAGACGTTCTTATGAAAAGAATCCTGACCGCCGCCCTGGCCCTGCTGCTGGCGGCCGCCCCCCTTTCCGCACAGAAGAAAGCGGAGACCAAGCTCTACAACAAGACCCTGTCGAAGCCGTCCGTCGCCGCCTTCGACAAGTTCCTCAAGAAATACCCGTCCTCCGTGTATGCGGAGGATATCCTGGCGCGCAAGGACACCCTGCTCAACATTTCCCCCTATGACATGGAACAGGCCACGGCCATTGCCGCGCCGCTCCTGCCCGAGGATACGGAATTCCGTGCCATCGCCGACCGGCGGGAGGCCGTGGACCGCATCTATGCCGTCTGCCTGGACGGCGAAGGTCTGTGGCTGGACCAGGTGCGCATCGTTTCCTTCGTGCTGGGTCGGGACGGCTGGTCGGAGGAAAGCGTCTATGATGCGCCCGCCGCACCCGAGGGGGAGGCGGTCTGCCGGTATTTCGTGGACAGTACTTCCGTGATCACGGTCCGCGGGACGCGCTTCCTGCGTTTCAACTATCTGCTGGATGACCAGCAAAGCACGGAGCAGACCTACGTCGCCGCCGCCTACGCCCCGCAGACCGACGAATTCGGCTGCGTGTCCTTCTACGGGATCAACCAGCACACATCGGACGACCCGGCCCCCTACCACCTCAGCGGCCGCATCAACGAGACGGTGCTCAGCGGGATGGAACGTCCCTGGATGCGTCTGTTGCTTCAGGAGGTCCGGTCCAATCCCATGCTGGAAGAGATTCCGGAGAACTTCTATCTCACCGACGCCGCCATCCATTGGTGGCTGGACGTGAACCCGGAGGCCCTGACAAATGCCACGCACCTGAAATTCAATATCCTGCCGGAGAACTGTTCCCTGGTGGAAGAGTACACCAAGGCCAAGGGAAAGAAGAATTCTTCAAAATACACCGCCGCCATGTTCGACCACCGCGACTACACGGTGATCGTCGTATACCAGAAGGCGGATAAGAATTACGTCCTCGCCTGGGCCGAACCCGAATGCCTGGACCACTACCGCGACCGCCTGCTGAACAGCATCGCTTTCGACGACGCCAACACGGTCGAGATGTCCTACTACCACGGCAGACGTACTTTCAAGTATCATCTCAACCTCACTTCCAAGACCCTCCGCCGCCAATGAAAACCTACATAGAGCAGAACCGGGAGCGTTTTCTCGAGGAACTGTTCACGCTCCTGCGCATCCCCTCCGTCAGCGCCAAGCCCGAGCACAGGGCCGACATGTATTTCTGCGCCGAGACCCTCGCCGACCTGCTGATCGAGGCGGGCGCCGACGAAGCCGGGGTCTGCGAGACCGCCGGCCATCCGGTCGTCTTCGGGCAGAAGATCATCGATCCGAAAGCCCGCACCATACTCGTCTACGGGCACTACGACGTCCAGCCGGTGGAGCCCTTGGACAAATGGAACCACGACCCGTTCGATCCGCAGGTGCACGACGGCGCCATCTGGGGCCGCGGAGCCAACGACGACAAGGGGCAGCTGTTCATGCATGTCAAGGCTTTCGAGTACCTCGTACGAACCGGCAAGCTCGCCCACAACGTCAAGTTCCTTTTCGAGGGAGAGGAGGAGATCAGCAGCCCTTCGCTGCCGGCCTGGATCAAGGCGAACAGGAAGCTTTTGAAAGCGGATATCTGTCTGGTCAGCGACACCACGATGATCAGCGACAAGGTCCCTTCGGTCAACTGCGGCATGCGGGGCCTGAGCTACCTGGAAGTCAAGGTGGTCGGACCCAACAAGGACCTGCATTCCGGCCATTTCGGAGGCGCCGTGGCGAACCCCATCCAGGTCCTCTGCGAGATGATCGCCACGCTGATCGACGACGACGGACGCGTCACCGTGCCGGGCTTCTACGACAAGGTCCAGGAGCTCTCCCGTGAGGACAGGCGGATGCTCGCCCGGGCTCCGTTCGACATGAAGGAATACAAGGAATTCCTCGACATCCGCGCGGTGCGCGGGGAGAAGGGCTACACCACCCTCGAGCGCACCGCCATCCGTCCCTGCCTGGACGTCTGCGGCATCTGGGGCGGCTACACCGGGGCGGGCGCCAAGACCGTGCTCCCCTCCGAGGCGCACGCCAAGATCTCCATGCGCCTGGTCCCGGACCAGCGCAGCGCAGAGATCACGAAACTCTTCGAGAGGCACTTCAAGAAGATCGCCCCGAAATATGTCAAGGTGGAAGTGACGCCCTGCGAGGGCTGCGACGGTTTCACGATTCCGATCAGCTCGGACGCCTACCGGGCCGCCTCACGCGCCATCGGCGAAGTCTATGGGATGGACCCCGTGCCCGCCCGCGGCGGCGGCTCTATCGGCATCCTGGGCGAAATGCAGAAGATCCTGCACATCGACCCGCTCCTGATGGGATTCGGCCTGGAGCGCGACACCATCCACTCCCCCAACGAGAGCTACCTCCTCAGGCAGTTCTTCGCCGGGATGGAGTCTATCGCAAAATTCTACGATTATTGGCAGTAAGTCACTCCTCGACAGGCTCGATCTTGTCGAGGGTGATGCCCTCGAGGTCGCGGGTCGTCGTCAGGAAGAGTCCCGCATAATCGCGGGTGTTGACCCGGAGGGTGATCTTCCCCCGGAGGGTGGCGCCATCCCGCTCGATGGAGTACGAGTCGATGTCGCGGCCGAAACGCTGCAGCACGGACTGCACCGCCGCCTCGGAGGTGGCGCTGAAGCAGATGCACATCTGGCGGCGGTCATAGCCCCGCATGACGAAATGAAGGGCCTCCAGGCAGACCACGGCCATCATGGCTGCGGCCGCCGCCACCCAGAACATCCCGGCCCCGGCCGCCAGACCGATGGCCGAAACCACCCAGATGCCGGCCGCCGTCGTCAGGCCGCGGACGGAATTCTTATGGAAAATGATGAGGCCGGCACCGAGGAAGCCCATGCCGGAAACGACCTGGGCGGCCACGCGGGCCGCATCATAACGTTCGGCATCGCCGAAACCGAACTGTGAAATCACCATGAACAGGGCACTGCCCAGTCCCACCAGGAAATGCGTGCGGATACCCGCCTCCTTGGCACGGAGATGGCGTTCCAGACCGATCAGAGCGCCCAGCAGGCCTCCAATCGCAATCCGCATGATCATCTCTCCAATCGTCGGCATATCGCTAATCTTTGATGTTCCTTATCGTTCGGGGCGGAGAATTACAGCTCGCGGAATTTCGCAGCGCTGATCTTGGTCGGCTTGAGCGTAATGGTCTCCCGGATCTTGTCGAGCACCATGCGGTCCTCGACCTGCTCGAAGAGCCGGTCCACCTGCTTCTGGTCCTGGAGCATGTTGACGGCCATCTCCTTCACCATATCGTCGGGAACGTTGCCGATGCCGTACATGGCATACTGGTAACGGGCGAAGGCCTCCGCCTGCTCGTGCAGGTCCTTCTCCTCGACCTTGAAACCCCATTTTTCCATCAGATGGCCACGGACCAGCTGCCACTTGAAGTCCTCGGCGAAACCGGCGAAATCCTTCTCCACGTCTTCGGCCGAAACCTTGCCGCCGTTGGCCTCGAGCAGCCAGCGCTTCAGGAATGCCTCCGGAAGCGAAATGCCGGCCTTGCCGATATAGAAATTGCGGATATCCTTGGTCAGACGCCACTCGGCCTCGCTCTTGTACTGCCCTTTCAGGCGCTCAGATACCTCTTTCTCGATGTCCTCGTCGGACTTGGCTTCCTGGGCCTCTTCCTTGTGCTCCTCATAGTATTTTTTGAGGTTCTCGATCATCGGGGCCTTGTCCTTGGCCGTCACGGTAACGGTGTAGGAAGGGACGGTGTCGGCCTTCTCCACCTCCACGGCCACTTCGGGACTGAGACCCAGGTCGAAGACGAAGGTAAAATCACCTCCGTCCACCCACTCGATCTCCGGCTGCTTCTCCGATGTGAGGGGCTCGCCCAGGATGCGGAGCTTTTTGTTGCGGATATGCTCGTCCAAAGCCTTTCCGATCACCTGGTTCACGGACTCGACCAGCGCCTGCTCGCCATACACGCGCTTGATCAGCGACGCGGGGACCATTCCCTTGCGGAAGCCCTTGAAATCGGCCGTACGGCGACGGTCCGCCAGTTTCTTCTTCTCAATCTCCTCATAATCGGCCGCGGCCACTTCGATGGTCAGCTCGCGGTTGAGATCATCAATTTTCTTCTCTTTTACTTTCATTTTTCCTTATGGTTTTTCTTTGTTTGTTCTGTGGATAGACGACCCGCTCGTGGTGGATCTGGGCAAGATATTGCTTGAGCGTCTCCTTGACCGTGCCCAACTCGCTGATGGAGATGTCGGCCCGGTCGAACTGCCCCTCCTCCATCTTGCCGGCCACGATACGCTCCACGAAGGCGGAATAGGCCTCCGGCGTGAACGCCGTCAAGGTACGGGACGCCGCCTCGACGCTGTCGCACAGCATCAGGATGATCTGCTCCTTGGTCAGCGGCTTCATGCCGGGATAGCGGAACTCGCCCGTCATCGCCGGATCGCCGCCGGCCTGCAGATAGCGGTTGTAGAAGAAACCGGTGGTCGTGGTGCCGTGGTGGCTCCGGATGAAATCGATGATGATGCCCGGCAGGCGGTGCTTCTGTGCGATCTCCACGCCGTCCGCGACGTGGCAGATGATATCATGGGCGCTCTGCTCCGGGGTCAGCCCGCTGTGGTAGTTGGGCGCGCCATCCCGGATCATCAGGGATTCGTTCTCGATGAAACAGAGCGGATTGTTCATCTTGCCGATGTCATGGTACAGCGCGCCGGCGCGCACCAGGTCGGCGTTGGCGTCCACCGCCCTCGCCACGGTATCGGCCATGTTCATCACCTGCAGGGAGTGCTGGAAAGTCCCCGGGGCCTTCTGTTCCAGCTCCCGGATCAGCGGGTTGGACACATCGCACAGCTCGATGAGCCGCGAATTGGAGACCAGGTTGAAGATGCGCTCGAACAGGTAGATGAGCGGATAGCCCGCCACCGTCAGCATCGAGCCGACGAAGAGGCTGAGCAAGGCCCGCCACACGTTGCCGGCCACCAGGTCCGCCGCGTGGAAGCCCAAGTACACCAGTGCCAGCACGGCAAAGGTGATCAGGGCCGTCACGAACTGCCGCCAACCCCGGTTGAAATAGCGGAACGCGAGGACCGCGACCATACCGGCCACGAAAAACATCACGAACAGCACGGCTCCGTCATGCGAAAAGATCAGCAACGGGAGCAGGGAAACGACATAGACGGGCACCACCACCCGGTTCTTCATGAACGCCTGCAGAAGCAGGGCCGCCAGGGTGAACGGCACGAAATACAGGATCTTCTCGTCCACGCGTTCCAGGATCAGCGTCACGGCCGCGAACAGCATGAACACGACCATCAGATACGGGAAACGCGTGTCGGAAAAAAGCTTCGGATTGTTGAAATAGACGGACAGGAAGAGCAGGGCAACGATCGCCAGCGCGATCAGGATGTTGCCGAGCACCATCAGCGCCGGCTCTCCTTCGTAACCCATATTCGCTTCGAATTCACGCTTGTAGGAATCCAGCATCTGGGCGATCTCCGCCGTCACGATCTCCCCTTCGCTGACGATCAGCTGCCCCGAGGTCACATAACCCGACGTCGGAGAAACGCTGGTCGCCGACTCGGCGTGGACCAGGGCCGTGGTCTGCTCGTCATAGATCAGGTTCGGCACCAGCAGGTCGTAGGCGCCCGTAGCGAGGAGGATCGAGTCGACATTGGCGTCGGAGACGTCCGAAAGGTCGGCGAGCAGCCGGGCGCGGGCCTCCGTCAGTCGGTACACTTCCGCCGCCGGATACTTGACGGCCCGCTTGTCCCGCTGGATGTAGATGACCTCCGGCAGCGGCGAAGCATGCCGGCGGCCGCCTTCATCTTCCAGCACGCCTTTCTGATAGATGGCGCGCATTGCGGAAACGACCGCACTGCGCAGCCTGCCCAGCTCCAGCCGTTCGGCCGAACGCAGATTGCGGCTTACCGTCTCGTCGGAATATTTGTAATACGGGATCGCTTCCGTCGCCGTCCCTCCGCGCTCCGCGAGGATCTGTTCCTCGGTCTTGTAGATCGGGAAATCGAACTGTGCATACAGCGTCTCGTATTTCCAGGTCCGGCCCTTGTGGTAGTCGTAGGCGAACTTGGCACTCCTCGGGATGAGCAGCACAAGCAGCAGGAACGCAATGCCGAGCGGGACGATGATGCGGAAGGAATCCTTTTTCATGGACAGTTACTTGAAAGGGCTGCCCGGTTCCCGGGAGACATAGCTGTAGGTCCATTTGTCCAGCAGGCGCGGCACAAGGTAGTGCGCGTGCACCGTCGCGCGGCCGAGCAGGCTCAGGATGACCTGGGACCGACGGCGGCGCAGGGCGCGCGAAAGCCGTTTCGCGCACTCTTCCGCACTCATCAGACGGCCCTCGTCGAGCGGTGTATCGCCCTGGGGGGAGCCATCCGCCGTAAGGGCGGCTTTGCGGACATTGGAAGAAATGTAGCCGGGCGCGAACACGAGGACGTTGAGTCCGTCCTTGAGGTGCTCCATGCGGATCGCATCCAGAAAGCCGCGGATGGCGTATTTCGATGCACTGTAGCCCGTCCGGGCCGGCAGGGCGGAGAGGCCGGCGACGGAGATCACGCCGACCACGGAGCCCTTCGTCTCCAGCAGGTACGGGAGGGCGAACTTGGTGCAATGGACCGTACCCCAGAAATTGACGTCCATCAAGGTACGGATCACCTTGAGATCCAGGTCCTTGAACATCGCGCGCATGGACAGGCCGGCGTTGTTGACCAGGATGTCGATGCGCCCGAAACGCGCCACCGTCGCCTCCACGAGCGCGCGGCAGTCCGCTTCCTGCGATACGTCACAGCGCACGCACAGCACCCGCTCGGGCGGAGCCACAGACGGAGCCAGTTCGAGCAGTTTGTCATAGGAACGCGCGGCCATGACGACCTTCGCGCCTTCGCTGCCGAACTGACGCGCAGAAGCCAGTCCGATGCCGGAGCTGGCTCCCGTCACGATGATGACCTTGTCTTGCAGGGTGCGCATGGGGAACTCTACCTGATTGTCATTTCAGCGATGTCGTCGCCGTCGTACAGGCCGGCATCGAGTTTCGCCTTGATCTCCTTGAATGCCTTGAGGGTATATTCCACGTCCTCCATCGTATGGGCGGCCGTGCAGACGATGCGGAAGATGATCATGCCCTTCGGGATGACGGGGTAAATGACCATCGAGCAGAAAATCTTGTAATTCTCGCGCAGGTCCTTGGCCATCTTGGTGGCCTGGGCCACGCCGCCGAAGATATGGACCGGCGTCACGCAGGCCTGCGCCTCGCCGATGTCGAAACCTTCCTGCTTGAAACCTTCCTGGATGGCATGGGTGATCTTCCAGCATTTCGCGCGGAGCGCATCGCCTTCCGGGGAGTCGATGATCTCCATGCGTTTCATATTGCCGATCACCAGCGGCATCGGCAGGGACTTGGCGTACATCTGCGAACGCATGTTGGCGCGCAGATAGTCGATGATCTTGTGCGGACCGGCCACGAAGCCGCCGATGCTCGCCATGGACTTGGCGAAGGCGCCGATGTACAGGTCGATCTCGTCCATGACCCCGAAATGCTCGGAGGTGCCGCGCCCGTGCTCGCCCAGCAGGCCGAAGCCGTGCGCGTCGTCGATCAGGATGCGGAACTTGTATTTCTTCTTCAGGGCGGCGATCTGGTCCAGGATGCCCAGGGCGCCGGTCATGCCGAACACGCCTTCCGTGATCAGCAGCACGCCGCCGCCGTTCTCCTCCGCCACCTGGCAGGCGCGGGCAAGGACTTTCTCGCAGTCGGCGATGTTGTTGTGGCGGTACTTGTACTTCTCGCCGATGTGCAGGCGGATACCGTCCAGCAGGCAGGCATGGCACTCCGCGTCATACACGATCACGTCGTGGCGCGCCGTGAGCGCGTCGATCGTGGACACGATTCCCTGGTAACCGAAGTTGTACAGGAAGGCATCCTCCTTCTTTTCGAACTTTGCGAAGGTTTGCTCGAGCTGCTCGTGGTAGCGGGTGTGGCCGCTCATCATGCGGGCGCCCATCGGATATGCCAGGCCCCACTGCGCGGCCGCATCGGCATCCGCCTTGCGGACAGCCGGATGGTTGGCGAGGCCCAGGTAGTTGTTGAGGCTCCAGTTGAGCACCGGGGTGCCGTTGAAAATCATGTGCGGACCCAGCTCGCCTTCCAGACGGGGATACATGTAATAGCCGAATGCCTGGGAGAAATACTGCCCGATCGGGCCGCCGCTGTCGCGTTCTATTCTGTCAAAAATATCTAACATGGGAATGACGGTGTTGGTTAAGGTTATGCGTCGATGTTTGCGTAATGTGCGTTTTCTTCGATAAACTGGCGGCGGGGCGGAACATCATCGCCCATCAGCATCGAGAAAGTCCGCTCGGCGGCGGCCGCATTGTCGATGGTGATCTTGCGCAGGCGCCGGCGGGACGGATCCATGGTGGTCTCCCACAGCTGGACGTCGGACATCTCGCCGAGACCTTTGTAGCGCTGCACGGTGTAGCCTTTGTCGGAGCCTTTGCCGAGACGCAGGGAAGCCTCTTCACGCTGCTCCTCGGTCCAGCAATAGACCTCTTCCTTGCCCTTCTTGACCAGGTACAGCGGCGGAGTCGCAAGATAGACGTAGCCGTTCTTGATCAGGTCGAACATATAGCGGAAGAAGAAGGTCAGGATGAGGCAGGCGATGTGCGAACCGTCCACGTCGGCATCGGTCATGATGACCACCTTGTGGTAACGGAGCTTGCTGAGGTCCATGTGTTTCTCGCCCGTCTCGTCCTCCATCGCCACGGTCACGCCCAGGGCGGTGTAGATGTTGCGGATCTCCTCGGAGTCGAAGGCGCGGTCGCCGGAGGCCTTCTCCACGTTGAGGATCTTGCCGCGGAGCGGCAGGATGGCCTGCGTCTTGCGGTCGCGGCCCTGCTTGGCCGTGCCGCCTGCGGAGTCGCCCTCCACCAGGAAGAGTTCGCACTTCTCCGGATCGCGCTCGGAGCAGTCTGCCAGCTTGCCGGGCATGCCGGCGCCGCCCAGCGGGGATTTCCGCTGGACCATCTCGCGTGCCTTGCGCGCAGCGGCGCGTGCCGTCGCGGCCAGCACGATTTTGTCGATGATGGTCTTGGCGAAACGGGGATTCTCCTCCAGGTAATTGTCCATCGCAGCGGCCGTAGCCTGGGAGACGGCCGAGGTCGCCTCCGGGTTGCCGAGCTTGGTCTTGGTCTGGCCCTCGAACTGCGGCTCGGCGATCTTGACGGAGATCACGGCCGTGAGACCCTCGCGGAAGTCCTCCGGGGCCAGATCGCCCTTGAACTTCTCCAGGAGCTTGTTCTTCTCCGCGTATTGCTTGAGCGAGCGGCTGAGGCCCATCTTGAACCCCTGCAGGTGCGTGCCGCCCTCGATCGTGTGGATGTTGTTGACGTAGGAATAGATCTTCTCCGAGTAGCCGTTGTTGTACTGCAACGCAATGTCGATCGGGATGATCTTGTCGGAATTGACGCAGACCGGCTCCGGAATGATCGTCGAGGCGCCGGCGTCGAGGTATTCGATAAATTCGCTCAGTCCCTTCTCCGAATAAAAGGCCTCGGAACGGAAGACCTTGCGGCCGGTGGACTTGGACTCGCCGGCGGCGTCCACGACGAACTCGTCCACCAGTTCCCGCTCGTCGGTGAGCCGGATGCGGATGCCCTTGTTGAGGAAAGCCAGTTCGCGGAGGCGGGCGGCCAGCGTATCATAGCGATACACCAGGGTCTGGGTGAAGATGGTCGGATCGGGATGGAAGGTGATGATGGTTCCGGTGTCGGAAGACTCGCCCACGACCTGCACGGGCCCCAGGGGCTTGCCCTTGGAATAGTGCTGCTCGAAGACCTTGCCCTCGCGGTGCACTTCGGCGACGAGCGAATCCGACAGGGCATTGACGCAGGACACGCCCACGCCATGCAGACCGCCGGACACCTTGTAGCTGTTCTTGTCGAACTTGCCGCCGGCGTGCAGCACGGTCAGGACCACTTCCAGGGCGGAACGGTGCTCCTTCTCGTGCATTCCGGTCGGAATGCCGCGGCCGTTGTCGCGGACCCGGATCGAATTGCCTTCCAGGATGCGCACGTCGATCGTGTCGCAGAAGCCGGCCATCGCCTCGTCGATGCAGTTGTCCACCACCTCATAGACCAGATGGTGCAAGCCGCGTTCGGCGATGTCGCCGATGTACATGGAGGGGCGTTTGCGGACCGCTTCGAGGCCTTCGAGAACCTGAATACTGTTTGCGGAATACTGTTCTTCCGCCCGTTTCATCTCATCTTTCTCTATCATCTTGATATCGTATTCATAAAATCTGATAAAGATACGAAAATTATCGGTATTTCCTTACAGTTTCATGCTGAAACCCAGGGTCAGATACGGACTCTTTTCGATATAGCCGGGCATGCGCTCGATGGCCATTCCCAGCAGGTTGCCTGCCTCGGCCCAGAGCGTCCAGCGGGCGTCGAAGCGGAACTCGCCGGTCAAGCCCAGGTTGACATAGCCCGGAATGTCTTCATACACGCCACCCAGGGACTTCCGCAAGCTGGCGGCCTGCAGGAACACCCCGGCGCGGGTACGCTGCTCCCAGTTGTAAACGCCGCGCAGGTCGACGGTCAAAGCCGACGGCGAATAGCCCGGCGCCGCCGCGGCCAGTCGCATGTAGGCATAACGGAAACCGCCGTCCACCTCCAGCCGGGGGCTGGTCCACATTCCGCGGGCCTGCACATAAGCCGCCGTAAGGTCGGCCGTAGTCACGCTCAGCAGCGAGGCGATGGGCATCGACAGGGCGGACACGTAACCGCCCTCGAATTCATACTGCAGACGGGAGCCCCAGCGCCCCACGGCACCCGCGCGGATGCGAAGCTTTTCGCGGGAGACCACGGCCGTGTTTCCCGCCGTCAGCGGGAAGAAATGCTGAAGCCGCTTAAGGTCATCATGTCCCTGGAGGACCGGCCCGCCGGACACGCCGGCATACAGTTCCATGTCATAGTCCGCGAGCGCCAGGCGCGCCGTCACATCGGGCGCCAGCACGAAACGCCGATCCTCGCCCGTCACGGTGGCGCCCATCCGCAGACCGGCGTCGAAGTCAATCTTTCCGAAGCGGAAATCCAGGTGCGGCTTGACGGTCATCACGCCGGCCGCGACGCTGCCCCCAAAGGCCACACCGTCCTTGCGGAGCATGTCTATATCCGCCGTCAGGTCGAACAGGATCTTGTATTTCTCCTGGAGCACGGGACCGAACGAAGCTGCCGCATGGATATTGCTTGCGCCCACGTGGGAAGGATCCCAGCTCTTGGGGAAGGAATCTCCGGAATAACGGTAACGCAACTCGACGTCATAGAAGAAGGGCCCCGTCTCCGCTTCGCGGGACTGGATGCGCCCCATCACGAGGCCGGAATTGAAACCGGCGACGAAGGCCGGATCGGCCACACGCTCCCCGGAGTGGATCCCCTCATAGCCGAAGTGGTACGACAGGCGGGCTTTCGGCCGCAGGTACTGGCCGTTCAGGGCCAGGCTGGAGGACAGGTCGTAGCCGGGCGCCTTCACACCTCCGCCGTTGCGCAGCCGGTAATTGCCGGCATAGCCCTGCATATCCGCGACGATCCCGATCTTGAAATCCTCTTCGTCCAGCAGCTGCGCGGCGAATTCCAGCTGCGGGTGGAAAGCATACCCGGCTCCGGCACGCAGGTACAGGCGGCTTCCGTCGCGCTGGCGCGCCTCCGGCGTCACTTCGATCCGGTATGGGGAGAATTCATAGGATCCCCGGTACGGCGTCTCGAAGACCGAGTAGTCGAAATCGTAATCGAAGCGGAACAGCGAATCGGGCACCGACATCCCGGGCGCCTGTTTCTGGAAGTCCTCGAAACGGGTGCGGTAGTCGTTGGTCACTTCGACCGTCTGGTTGATGTTCTGCGCTCCGAGCGGCGCGCAAAGCGCCAGCAACGCAAGGGCTGTCGATATCTTTCTCATACGCTTATTCTTCCATTAATTCACCGAGACGTTCCAGTCTCATCTTCACGTTCTCGGCCACGTCGTCCGTTCCCTTTTCGGGCTCGTATCCGTCCCGGATGCTTTCGAATGTGGCCTTGGCCTGGGCATATTCACCCTTCTCCGCGAAGGAGTCGCCCAGTACGATATAGGCACGGGCCAGCCAGTAGGACTGTTCGCCGGCATTCTGGGAGAAGGCATACACCTCGTCTCCCACCGCATCGAACTTGCCGGTGTCGTAGAGGTTCTGGATCACCATGAATTTCGACTCGGCGCCGATGGCCGTGGACGGATCCGCGCTCAGTTCGCGGAACAGGGCCATGGCCTGGTCACGGCGGGACGTCGCGAGGCTGGCCTTCGCCTTGGTGTAGACCGCCTCTTCCCGCAGGGCGGCGGAAAGGCCCCGCTGCGCCGTCAGCTCATCCGAACTCCGGATGGCCGTTTCGTAATCCTTGCTCCGATAGGCGGCGCGCATCATGCCCAGGCGGGCCGTCTCCTTGTTGGCATCGATCCGGGCCGTCTCCAGCAGGGTCTGATAGCCCTGGAAAGCATCCTGATAGCGCTCCAGCGCATAGGAAAGATCCGCATAGCGGAGCCGGGAAATCTCCGTGAAGGAGTTGGCCGTATCGACCTGGGCGGCCTTGCCGTAATACTCCACGGCCTTCTCTTTCTCGCCCTGGGCGTTGTACGATTCGGCCAGGTAGAACTGCGCCTGGTTCAGGTCCGCCCCGCCGGGATAGTTCTCCAGGTAGTTGCGCAGGGTGGGGACCGCCTGCTGGTAGTTGCCGGCGAGGTAAAGCTGCTCGGCCGTGTTGAAATACATCCGTTCGCGGTCGGCGTCGCTGCGACTCGCCGCCAGCGAGTTCTGCTCCACGTATTCGAGGAACTTTTCCGGCTGGCGCCGCGTCCGGTAGATGGATTCGATGGCGGTCATCGCCTCCTCGGCGTATTCGCTCTGCGGCATCATCGAGACCACCTTCTTGTAGCTTTCGAGCGCCTTGTCGTAGTCCGACGCGTTGCGGTACACCATGCCCAGGCCGATCAGCGCCCGGGCCACGTAGGTATTGTCCTTGGTGGTCTCGCGCAGACGCGTGAAGGTGCGGATGGCGTCGTCGTGGCTGCGCAGATCCATCTGCGCCCGGCCCAGCTCATAGTAGGCCTCGTCGCGAAGGGGTGCGCCCGGGGAGGATTTCTCGACGTTGGACAGGGTCGTGACCTTGCGGCGCCGGTCGCCCATGAGCCCGTAGGCAAGCGCCTGCTGATACCAGGGATAGATATCGTCGGCGGAGAAATACTCCGTCAGTTCCCGCTGGTAAGAGGCGACCGCGGTGCGGTAGTCCCTGCGTGCGAAATCGCAGTCCGCCCGCCGGGTCAGCGCATCCCTGCGGTAGAGGGCGTCCCCGGAGGCGATGTAGGAATCGAACCAGCGTGCCGCCGAGGCGTAATCCGCCTGCTTGAAGTAGCTATAGCCGATATTGTAGGGCAGCAGCCGGGACTCGACCGTACCGTACAGCGCCTCGGCGTTGTACAGCTCCGTGAAGAGCCGGGCCGCTTCGGCATAGTTGCCGGCACGGTAGTTGGCCTCGCCCTGCCAGTAGCGGGAGAGCTGGTTGAACCTGTCGGTGCGGGGGATATAATAGGCCGTGGCCCGGAAGAAGGGAATGGCGTCGCGGTATGAGCCGTTCGTGAACAGTTGCTCCCCGCGCAGGAAGTTCGCCTTGGTGTAATTGCCCAGCATGTCGGGCGTGAGCTCCTCGATGTTGTCGTAGGCTTCCACCGCCCCCGCATAATCGCGGTCCACCAGGGCCGCCAGGGCCATGTAGCCGTAGATCTGGTCCCCGCGGGCCTTGGTGGACCAGCGGGAGATGTAACGGGCAAAGCCCGAAGTGTCCTTGTTGAGGTCGAAAGCCAGCTTGGCGTAGTTGAACGCCGCATCCTCGGTGATCTCCGGGTCGAAGTCCACCACGGATGCGTCCCGGAAAGCCTGCATCGCGGACACCTGGTCGTGCGTGCGGAGATACGCGTTTGCGAGGTGGTAGTTGGCAACCTGCCCCAGGGAGTCCGAGCGGTCGGTCATCTTCGTGAAATTCTCGATCGCGCCGGCATAATCGTCCACGGAATACAGCACCGTGCCGGCATAGAAGTAGTCTTTGCGGTTCATCCCCTCGTGGGAGAGGTCTTCGTAGTACTCCCGGGCCTTTTCCTTGTCCCCGCGGATCAGGTAAGACTCCGAGATGATGCGGGCCAGGCGCTCCCGGCGGGGGGCCGGCACCTCGTCATAGATACGCTCGCCCTCGCGGATGGCATAATCGTAGTTGCCCTGGTTGAATTCGCAGTCAACGATGTAGAAGTCCGTCAGTTCCGTGAAGCGGGGATCCGCGGAAGCCTTCCAGAATTCCGCCTCGGCCTGTGCGAACAGCTTGTCTTCATAGAGCATCACGCCCGAGAAATACCGGGCGCTCGGGGTGTAGTCCGACTGCGGGAGCGACTCCAGCAGGGAGAAGAAACGGGCGGCTTCCGCGTAACGGCCCAGGGCAAAAGCCGAATAACCGCACTTGAAGACATATTCGGGCAGGTCCCCTTCCTGCAGGTCGTCCATCGACACGAAACCGAACTCGGTGGCCGCCTGGCGGTATTTTCGGGCGTCGAACAGGATCCTGCCATGCTCGAAATGGAGCTTCCCGGACAGGGTGGAGGCCGGGTAGCGGAGCCGGTAATCGTCAAAGAGCTCCGGGTAATCGTCCGTGCGCATCTTGATGGCGCACAGGACTTCATAGCCATCGGTCAGGGCATCGTCAGGCATCGATTCAAAAAGCGCCCGCGCTTGTTCGTACATTCCGTTCTCGTACAGACGGAACGCACGGCGCCAGGTCCCGGGACCCGCCATCGCCCCCGTCGACAGAATCGTGACCGCAAGCAGGGAGGTCACCCATGATTTCACTCGCATAAATATTCTTATTTCCAATCTGACAAATTTACTCATTTTTACGCTATATTTGTAGAGTGCATCTTTTTTTTTACCCGCATTATGGAAGAAAACAGCACTCCCCTCATTTCTTTCTCCGAGGCTGACATCCTGGGCGGAGACAATGTCGTCATCTACGGGCTTGACCTCGAAGTGTTTCCCGGCGAGATCGTGTACATCGTAGGCAAGGTCGGAAGCGGAAAGACCTCCATTTTCCGCACGGTCACGGCGGAGAACCGCCTGCACAGGGGCTCCGGCCGCGTCTGCGGCTACGACCTCCGCAACCTGCGCCGCAGGGATGTCCCGCAGTTGCGCCGCAGACTGGGCGTCGTGTTCCAGGATTTCCAGTTGCTGATGGACCGCAGCGTGGAGGCGAACCTCGCTTTCGTGCTCAAGGCCACCGGATGGAAAGACAGCGCCGCCATCGCCCGGCGGATCAATGAAGTGCTGGAAGCCGTGGGTATGACCACCAAGGCCCACAAGATGCCCCACCAGCTCTCCGGCGGCGAGCAGCAGCGCATCGCCATCGCCCGGGCCATCCTCAACGACCCTGCGCTGATCCTGGCCGATGAGCCTACCGGCAACCTCGACGACGAGACGGCGGAGGGCATCCTCCAGCTGCTGGGCCAGATCAACCGGGAGAAGGGCACGGCCATCGTGATGGTCACACACAACCGTTCCATCTGCACCCGCTATCCGGGCCGCATCTTCGAAACCCGGGACGAAGCCTGCCGGGAGATTACGGCATGACGGTCCGCCAGCGATACGAGGGAGTCCTCGGCTATTTCCGGGACAACGTCCCCGTAGCGGAGTCGGAACTGCATTTCGACTCCCCCTTCCAGCTGCTCGTGGCCGTGATGCTGTCGGCCCAGTGCACCGACAAGCGGGTAAACCAGACCACGCCCGCCCTTTTTGCCGCTTATCCCGACCCCGAGACGCTTGCAGCCGCGACATTCGAAGACGTCTTCGCGCTCATCCACTCCGTCTCCTACCCCAACAGCAAGGCCCGCCACCTGATCGGAATGGCCCAAAAACTGCTCGCCGACTTCGGCGGACAGGTCCCCTCCGGCATCGACGATCTGATGACCCTGCCGGGCGTGGGCCGCAAGACGGCCAATGTCGTCGCCTCCATCACCTGGGGCGAGCCGGTCATTGCCGTGGACACGCATGTGTTCCGCGTTTCGCGGCGCCTGGGGCTTTCCCGGGGCACGACGCCGCGCGCCGTGGAGCTCGACCTGGAGCGTCACATTCCCATGGAGCTCCGTCCCATCGCACACCACTGGCTGATCCTGCACGGGCGGTACGTGTGCAAGGCGCAAAAACCAAACTGCGCGAGCTGTCCGCTCACGCAGTGGTGCAAAGAATTCCAGGCTTGACCCCTATTTCTTCCTTCCGAGGATTCCGCCGAGGATGGACGTTGCCGCACCCAGCACACCTGCGCCGGAGCCGCTTCCGCCGCTCTTCAGGGACAGGATGATGTCGTTGAGGTCCACGTCGCCGTCACCGTCGCGGTCTCGGATGACATTGGAGAGCTTGCCCATGACCATGGGGATGAGGCCCATCAGGGCGTTGTTCGTGCCCGATCCGAGGTTGAGATTCTTCAGGATATTGGTCTTGAAAAGGTTGCCCGCCAGTTTGGTGACCGGGCTGGTGGCAGCGTTGGTCTTGCCGCTCAGCAGGGCGCTGATGACGTCCACGCCGCCGGGTTTGGCGACCGTCTGGGTAAGGCTGCCGAGCACGGAAGAGGACATGCCGTTGAGAATCTGGGACTGGGCGCCCGAAGGGATCTGGACGCCGCCGACAGCAGACTTGACCTGCTGCATGATAAGATCGCTGATAGATGCCATAATTATGTGTAGATTTGAGGTTTTCAGTCGCAGAACTGTTTCTTCAGGGCGGCGATCTTCGCATCGGCGTCCCCGCCCTTGGCCCCGAAGTAGAATTTGATCTTGGGCTCGGTGCCGGACGGACGCACGGACACGACGTCGCCCGCCTCGTCGAAGAACTGCAGGACGTTGGACGACGGCTGGCCCGTCTTCTCCGGCTCCAGATAGTCGATCACCTTCGTGACCGGCGAGCCGCAGAGTTCCTGCGGAGGGTTGGCGCGCAGGTCCACCATCATCTGCTGGATCTCCCGGGCGCCCGCGATGCCCTTGCGGACCACGGACACCAGGCCTTCCTTGCGGTAGCCGTATTCCCGGTAAATACGCTGCATCAGCTGATACAGGGTCAGGCCCTGCTCGGCCGCCCAGGCCGCGCATTCCGCCACCATCATCGCCGTGACCTGCGCGTCCTTGTCGCGGACGAACTCTCCGATGTTGAAACCGTAGCTCTCCTCGCCGCCGCAGATGAACTCGCCGCCTTCGGCTTCCTGGCGCTTGACCACCTCGGCGATGTACTTGAAGCCCGTGAGAACGTTGTACACCGGGACATTGAAACGCTTGCAGATGTCGGTGATCAGCTCCGTGGTCACGATGGTCTTCACGACATACTTGCCTTCGCCGAGCTTGTGGAGGTCGTTCCAGCGGTTGAGGATGTAGTAGGTCAGCATGGCGGCCGTCTGGTTGCCGTTGAACAGGACCATCTTGCCGTCATTGTCGCGCACGGCGATCCCGAGGCGGTCGGCATCCGGATCGGAAGCCATGACGAGGTCGGCTCCGGTCT
>JAAYCA010000058.1 GCA_012744435.1 Bacteroidales bacterium | reverse complement strand
GAAGCGTCGAGTACACCATCGACGAACTTGCCGACAGGCTGGACACGTCCTACCGCTCGATCTACCGCTATATCGATACCTTCAAGGCATGCGGTTTCGCCGTGGAGAAGATCCATGGCAACATCTACCGCCTGGCCAGACTGTCGCCCCGGTATCCGGATCTGGACAAGCTGGTCTATTTCTCCGAAGAAGAGGCCTATCTGGTCAATCACCTGATCGACAGGCTGGATCCCACCAATTCCCTGAAAGCCGGCCTGCAACGGAAACTGGCGGCCATCTACAGCAGCACCAGTATCGCCGACTACATCGACAAACGGTCCAACGCCGCCAATGTCGAAGCGCTCTCCCGTGCGGTACGGGAGAAGAAGCCCGTACGGCTGATCCATTATGAATCCGGACACAGCGGGCAGATCCGCGACCGTCGCGTAGAGCCTTTCGGCTTCACCACCAATTTCATCGATGTCTGGGCTTTCGACCTGGAGGACGGGCGCAACAAGATTTTCAAAATCAGCCGCATGGAAGAGGTCGAAGTGCAGGAAGATGAGTCCTGGTGCCGCGAGGCGGAGCACGAGCGGCTCGGCATGGACGTTTTCCGCATGGCGGGCCGGGAAGAGTTCCGCGTCCGGCTGCGCCTGACGATGAAAGCGAAGAACCTGCTGGTGGAAGAGTATCCCCTTGCCGAACGCGACCTGCGGCAGGAGGGAGACGGCTGGATCCTGGAAACGGGCATCTGCGCCGTTGCAGGCGTAGGACGCTTCGTGGCCGGACTGGCCGGAGAAGTTGAAATCCTCGAAGGAGAGCCGCTCCGTGCCTTCCTTCGCACTTATATTGAAAATTTTTCAAATAATTTCGGTCTTTGACAAGACCTGTCAAAACCAGGGTGTACCTTTGCATCGTTGGATCACGAAAACAAAGGTATTATGAGCAAAAATGAGAAAGTACTGAATCTCCGCGCCGCCCTCGCGCAGCAGATAACCGAATGCACCCACAACGAAAACGTCGCCCGGGAGATCGCCGGAACCGTCTCCGCCGATTTCATCGAACTCTTCGGCGAGCTTGACCTGGTGCTGGCGTGACGGGCTGTGTAAGGTGGATTCCAAAAATAAAGCTATCTTTGCAGGGAACAAGAACTGACGAACATGAAACGATTATTCTTCCTATTGTCCGCCGTCCTGCTTTCCGCCGGCCTTTATGCACAGAATCCCACCGGAACCACGCTTGCGCAAGAGCAGCAGGAGGAGATTGACGATGTCCTCTCTCCCGTCGAAGGGACTGTCTATGATACGGTATCGGAGCAGCCCAGCCTGAAAGACGGCACCGACTTCGCCGTCTGGATTGCCAAGAATCTGAAATACCCCGCCCAGGCCAAAGAGGATTATATCCAGGGCCGCGTGACCGTGCGTTTTGTGGTCACAGACAAAGGCAAGGTTCGCCAGGTCAAGGTCTTACGCGGAGTGGAAGAGTCGCTGGACAAGGAAGCCGTGCGCGTGGTCTCGGCGAGTTCCGGCAAATGGAAACCGGGTACGCTGGACGGCAAGCCGGTCAATACCCGCCTGCTCATCCCGGTGGTCTTCCGGATCCAGTAGATTCCTAGAATAAAACGGAAAGCGACGCCGCGACGGCCTCAAGTCCCGCGGCGTCTTCTTTGTCGAAGGTCGCGAGTTCCCGGCTGTCGATATCCAGCACGCCAAGGACTTCCCCGCCCCGAAGGATGGGCACGACGATCTCGCTGCGCGACTGGGAACTGCAGGCAATGTGGCCGGGAAACGCCTCGACATCCGGCACGATGACGGTCTGGCGCCGCGCCCATGCCGTGCCGCACACGCCCTTGCCGAAAGGGATGCGGGTGCAGGCAATCGGCCCTTGGAAGGGCCCCAGCACCAGTTCTTCTCCCCGGACCAGGTAGAATCCCGTCCACCAGAATCCGAACGCTTCGTGGATGAGCGCAGCCGTATTGGCGAGGTTGGCCGTCCGGTCGGACTCCCCTTCCAGCAGACTTTTCAGCTGCGCATTCAGCTGTGTATATTTTTCCGTTTTGCTCATCGGACGTCACGTTTGCGGGCAAAGAGCAGGATGACGGTCAGCAGCAGCCCTATCACGACGGCAGGCACCGAAGCCTCGGCCCCGAAGACGCCGCCTGTGATCCAGTCAGGACCGGTAATGACCGGGGAGAAGATCTTGTCGGAGATGGGTTTGCCGGACACGGCAAAACCGAGGACATTGCCCTGGACATAATTCCATGCCCAGTGGATGCCGATCGGGAGCCATAATGTGCCGGAGAACTTGTAAGCTGCACCCAGCAGCAAACCTGCCTCCAGAGCGATGGCGAAGGTGCTCCACAGGGTCGCGCCCGGATTGGCGAGATGACCGGCGCCGAAGAGCAGTGCGGAAATGATCAGTGCCAGAAGGGTATTCCAACGGTCATCGATCAGGCGGAACAGGATGCCCCGGAAGATGATTTCTTCAAAGACGGCGACGAGGAGGAAGCCCAGCAGGGCCTCCAACTGCGGTACAGGTTGGAATTGCGCTCCGCTGATGGCATAACACTTCGCCAGGGCCATCAAGCCCACGACGATACCGAAGTAGCATACTCCCAGCAGCAGACCCAGTCCCAAATCCGCCCAGGTACGTTTCAATGTCAGTTCCGAAACGGGACGGCGTTCGGTCAGGTTGGTCCAGATGGCATAGAGAAGCAAGCCAAGCAATGCCGAGACAAGCGAAATAGCCATTCCCAGCCAAGGGCTCTCCGGCCAATCAACGGCCACCTGGGCGAGGCCGTAAAGCACGATGAAAAGCAGCAGGCCTCCCAGCAGGCAAAGAATCCATTTCCAGAACGGCATACGTGCCGCCGACGTATATTTTCTCATCGAATATTCATGTTATCCCATGCAAAGATAACACAAATATTCAATCCTTGGCCAGCATCTCCGCTTTCACCCGTTCCAGCTTGTCGATCAGCCGGTCACACCAGGCGTCGAAGTCCGGATCGGGGACCTGCAGTTCCGGATGCGCGAGGATATAGGCGACGGTCTTGCGGACTCCCTGGGCGAAGGGCATTCCGGTCTTCATGCCGGGGACCAGACGTTTGAGTTTGGCGTTGTCGAACAGGACGGTGCGCGCCTTGTCGCCGATCAGCCCTCCCCTGAAGTCATAAGGACCGGCGGCATCGAGGAATTCGGAGGCGACATGGTAGGGTTTCAGCCCGACGCCGAGCGCATCCGCGATCGCCTCGTGGATCTGGTCCCAGGTGAGCGTCTCATCCGAGGTGATCTGGAAGGCTTCGCCGATAGCCTGCGGATTACCCATCAGGCCGACAAAGCCCCTGGCGAAGTCGCTGTTGTGCGTAAGCGTCCACTGTGAACAGCCGTCACCGTGGATGATCACCGGCTTGCCGTCCAGCATGCGCCTGAGCACCTGCCAGGAACCTTTGTCACCATGCACGCCCACCGGTACGGAGCGGTCGCCGTAGGTATGGCTCGGGCGGATGACCGTCACAGGGAAGCCCTCTTCGCGCCACTTGCCGAACAGGAAGCCCTCACAGGCGATTTTGGCTCTGGAATACGCCCAGAAAGGATTTTCCAGCAGCGTCTGTTCCGTAATATAAGGGCTCTGCGGCGGCTTCTGGTAAGCGGAAGCGGAGCTGATGTACATATATTGTGCGGTGCGGCCGCGAAACAGACGCCAGTCGCGTTCGACCTGGGCGGGCTCGAAGCCGATGAAATCGCAGACGCAGTCCCACTGCATCCCTTCCAGCTTGCGGGCGACATCCGCTTCGTCGGCGATGTCCGCGTGGATCTGCCGGACGCCGGCGGGGACTTCGTCACTGTGGCTGCCGCGGTTGAGCAGGGTCAGTTCCCAGCCCGGATCATTTGCAATCCGGGCGGTGATGGCGGTACTGATCGTGCCCGTTCCGCCGATAAAAAGCGCTTTTTTCATGGAAATCAGAATCCGCCGCCACCACCGAATCCGCCGCCAGGACCGCCGAAGCCACCGAAGCCGCCAAAACCAGCCTGGAACTGACGCTCCATCTCACGCTGGCGGGCAAGCTGTTCTTTCTCCTTGTCGGTGCGGTACTTGCGATACTGCTTCTTGTCGAGGAGTTGTTTGAGGGCATCCTCATAAGCCTCCTGATTGCCGGAGATCTCTTGCGCCTGCGCCATCATATCGGACATTCGCTCCTGCATGGAGGAGAAAAACGCCTCACGCTCTTCTTCGGACATCGAACGGGGGTCTCTCATCGCGGTGGTATCTACCTGCATCTGGAGTTTACCGGCGTACGCCAGATTAAGTTCCAGCAAGGCTTGCCTCTGCTCTTCGCTGAGCTTGTACTTCGTGGCAAATTCTTCCGTACGCTCCTCCGGAGTCCTGTTATCGGCCGCCGGAGCCATACCACCCATCCCGGGGAATCCGCCGCCCATCGGCGGCTGTGCATGCAGGCTGGCAGCTCCCGCCATCAGGCAGACTGCTGCGAGTAAAAGAAATTTTCTCATCATTGAATAAACACAATTCTATGCTCCGGTGCGGTAACTTCTTGCAAAAAACATACCATCCCTGTACTCGGGCTTGGCCCGGGCCCGTAGGGAAAGAATGCCCCTGCAGTGCTGCAGGGGCATTCTTGGAGGTGCGTAGCGGAATCGAACCACTGTGACAGGTTTTGCAGACCTGCGCCTAGCCACTCGGCCAACGCACCGTTGCGGATTGCAAATATACGGAAAAATCCCGGACTTGCAAACAAGAGCCCGGAAAAGCACGGCAGATTTGTTTTCCGGGATTTTATCTGTATTTTTGACGGAAATTAGCATGAACATGAGAACAGTATCGATCCTCATCCTGATCCCCCTGCTGGCAGCGTCCTGCTCCCTGCTTCGCCCCGAGGGCCAGCCCGCCAACAATCCCGGCGACGAGCTGATCAACATGGGATATGGTCATTCCCGACGCGATGCCGTCACCGGTTCGGTCAGCAAAGTCAATATGGACAATGTCCGGACATACAATAATATCTACGACTTTCTCCAGGGTAAAGTGCCCGGTGTCCAGGTCGTGGGCGAGTCGATCCGTATCCGCGGGATCAATTCGCTGAACAGCAGCACCGAACCGCTGATCCTCGTGGACGGCGTCGAGATGTCCGATATCAGTGCCTTGAATCCCAATGAAATCTCTTCCGTGGAAGTCCTCAAGGATGCATCCTCGTCCATCTATGGCGTTCGCGGCGGCAACGGGGTGATTCTGATCACGACGAAAACGGCCGGAGATGATCAATAATATCATCTTCGATTTCGGCGGGGTCTTGGTGGACTGGGACCCGCGCCGGGTTTATGTTCCCTATTTCGGTGATGCAGACAAGGCGGAAAGTTTCCTTACCGAGGTATGCACTTACGAGTGGAACGCCCAGGTGGACGCCGGACGCCTGATCAAGGACGTGACGGAGGAGCAGGTGGCCCGTTTCCCGCAATGGGAAAAGGAGGTCCGGATGTATTTCGACCATTGGATCGACATGATGGGCGGCACGATCCCCGGTATGGAGCAGCTCGTTCGGGAGCTCAAGACACAGGCGTACCGCGTCTGGGGCCTGACCAACTGGTCCTGGGAGACCTTTCCGCTTATCCGCGACCGCTATCCGGTGTTCAGCCTGTTCGACGGAATCGTCGTTTCGGGCAAGGAGAAGACCGTCAAGCCCCATCCCGAGATATTCCATATCCTCCTGGACCGTTATGGCCTGAAGGCCGCGGAAAGCGTCTTTATCGACGACAACGCCGCCAATGTGGCGGGCGCAGAAGCGGTCGGCATCCGTGCCATCCTCTTTGAAGGCGCGGACAAGCTGCGCGGGCAGCTTCAGGACTTGTTGACCGTGAAATAGACGCGGCGGACTCAGAGCTCCGCAAGGACCGTCTCGCAGGCACTGACAAGGTCTCCCTTACGGACCCTGATGCGTGCATCGAGCGGCAGGAAAAGGTCGATGCGGGAGCCGAACTTGATAATGCCGCACTGCTCCCCCGCCGTTACCGTCATCCCCTCTTCGGCATAACAGACAATACGCCGGGCAAATCCACCTGCCAGCTGCTTGAAAAGGATCTGGCGCCCGCTTTCGGTCGTCAATCCGACGCAAGTGTGTTCGTTCTCCGCGGAAGCCTTGGGCGCAAAGGCCAGGAAATGCTCGCCCGGGTAGTAGCGGTAGTAGGACACCTGCCCGTCCACCGGCCAGAAATTGGCGTGCACGTCGAAGAAATTCATGTACACCGAGATCTGGAAGCATTCGCTCTTCATATACTCCGGTTCATACACATGATCCACAATCACGACCTTGCCGTCCGCCACCGACAGGACGCTCCGCCCGTTACCGCCGCGTTTGCGGTTCGGCACGCGGAAAAAGGCCGTCTGCCAGATGCAGATCCAAAGCAGAAGCACAACCAGCGACCATTTCAGCCAGATCACATGCACAAAACACAACAGGACGGCGCACAGCACGACGCTGCTTCCGTACACGATGGCCAGGGTACCGATAGAATTGCGGTCGATTTTCATAACAGATCGATCAAAGCCAAATAAACGTAGGCCATGGGGATGGCGACGAGGCTGCTGTCAAAGCGGTCCAGCATGCCGCCATGACCGGGGATGCATCTGCCGGAGTCCTTGACGCCGAACTGTCGTTTCCACATGGATTCGAAGAGGTCGCCGCACACCCCGCCGGCACTGACGATGGCGCCGAGGGCGATGCAATGACCAAGGCCATAAGGCAACCAGCCCAGATAGTGGAGACCGACGGCGGTGCCGATTCCGAATACAAGGCCGCTCCAGAAGCCCCACCAGGACTTCTTGGGGGAAATGGAGGGCGCCAGTTTGCGGGATTCAGGCTTCTGCCCGAAGGCGGTACCAAAGCAATATGCGCCGACATCCGACAGCCAGATGATGATAAAGAACGAAAGCAGCATCCAGCCGTCAAAGACCTCTCCGTCCATCACGACGATGGGAGAAAGCGTGATCGGCAGGGCAATATACAGCAGACCGGTGTATAGGAAGGTGATATCGTTGAATCCGTCCCGCGACGGGAGCAGCAGACAACTCACCGGGATCAAAAGCAAT
>JAAYCA010000009.1 GCA_012744435.1 Bacteroidales bacterium | reverse complement strand
GTATCTCCCTTCAGGACAGGAACCGGGCCTTTTTCTGTCCGAAGGGGATGCCGTGCCGGGGGTTCAGACAGGATTCGGCCCTATTTCTGTCCGAAGGGGGCTTCTGCCTGGGGGTTTAGACAGGATATGTCTTTAACTGAAAAAGGTTGACTCACAAACAAGAGTTAACAATGTTTGTTTACCACACAAAAAGAAGAGATCAGTATTATGACAAAGTAATATCGATCTATCAAGAGACCGGCTATGGCCGGAAGCGTATTGCAAAGATGGTTCCTGTCGGGGAGAAGACAATTGCCAGATGGATTGCTAACTTTGTAGCCGAGAACGGCACAGTAACGCCACAAACAGTTATGCAATCCAATCAAGAGCCCAACAATGAAGAGCTGCAAGCTCTCAAGAAAAAAGTTGCTGAGTTGGAGAAGCAGCTTAAGTATCAGGAGATGCGGGCGGACGCTTATGACACGATGATCGACATCGCGGAGAAGAAGTTCAACATCCCGATAAGAAAAAAAGCTGGCGCCAAACAGTGACTGACCTGCACGCGAAGGCTGCCAAGAAATACAACTTGGCGGCCATCTGCGGGCTGTTTGGCAAAAGCAAGCAGGCTTACTATCAGTATGACGAGGACGTTGCTATGGCCAAGGCCGCCAGAGAGGAGTTTGCACTTCAGTATATCAGGGACATCCGCTCGTTGGATCCCGGGATCGGTGGCGTAAAGCTCTGGTATATGTACCATGACGAGTTCGGCTGCGACTATCCGATCGGTCGAGACAGGTTCTGCAGGATACTTGATGAGCATGGTCTCAAAGTGCGATTGAAGATACGCAAGCCGCGTACGACTGACTCCACGCACGGCCTTCCAACATATCCAAACCTTATCAAGGACTTCATCCCAACAGCGCCTAATCAGTTATGGGTTAGCGACATAACCTACATCGTGATAATGGACGATGACTATCACTACCACTTCTGCTATCTGTCGCTCATACTTGATGCCTATACGGAGGAGATAGTCGGTTGGAGCGTTGGCCCGACACTGGATACGACATATCCTCTGGAGGCTTTGAGGATGGCATTGGAGCGCATAGAAGGCAAGGAGATCAATCTTATCCATCACTCTGACCGCGGCTGTCAGTATGTTAGCCGCGAGTATGTCAATCTGCTCAAGAACTACGGCATCAGAATAAGCATGACCGAGTCCGGTGACCCGAGGGACAACGCTCAGGCAGAGCGTATCAATAACACGATGAAGAACGAACTTCTTAAGGACAAGGTCTTCAGAAGTATCCAGGAAGTCATCGCGGCAGTTGCTGTGGCCGTTGACTTCTACAACAACCGAAGGCCGCATATGAGCATCGGCATGAAGGCCCCGGCAGAGATGGCAGAGTCAATCGGAGACAGGGATATGAGATGGCACAGCTACAGGCTGGAGGCAATAAAATCCAGGGATAACTTGGATATCCCTGAAAACTGTTTACCTTTGACGGCGTGTCAGGGGTCTCCTTCCGGCCTGCGGCCTCCAGTCAACCCCTGACAGTGATAAGACTCGGATGGTAAACCCATCTCAGGGATAACGACGAATAGTCAACTTATACCAGTAATAAATCTATAAACCGAGTCAACCTAAATCAGGAAAGGACACTGGGGGCCTTCTCCGCTCCCGGCACGGACTGCTTTCTCCACCGGAAGCGGCAGGGCCAGCTTTCTTCGCCAGAAGCGGCAGGGACGACCTCCCGGGCACGCTGGGGACCTTCTCCGCGCCCGGCACGACCAGCTTTCTCCGCCGGAAGCGGCACGGCCAGCTTCCTCCGCCAGAAGCGGCAGGGGCGACCTCCCGGGCACGCTGGGGAACCTTTCCGCTCCCGGCACGGCCAGTTTTCTCCGCCAGAAGCGGCAGGGACGACCTCCCGGGAGCGCTGGGGAGCCTTTCCGCGCCCGGCACGGCCAGCTTCCTTCGCCAGAAGCGGCAGGGGGTGGACACGTCCTCCGGAGGCAGCGCCCTGCCCGTGTCAGGGGGTGGACACGTCCTCCGGAGGCAGCGCCCCCTGCCCGCCTTCCCGGCGGAGGTGCCGGGAAACGGCCTCCTGTGCGCTCCCCGGGCGGGGTGAAAAGATTTTTGCAAAAAAATTCAAAAAAAATTTGGATGTTCCAAAATTTGTGGTACCTTTGCAGTGTACTATTGAACTAATACACCGCGAAAGCCATGATAAACATTCGGAATCTAGCGTTCAGCTATGGAAAGAACGAGGTCCTCAAGAACATCTCGATGGACCTCGAGCCCGGCAGGATCTACGGCCTGCTCGGCGAGAACGGCGTCGGCAAGACGACGCTCCTGACCCTTCTCTGCGGTCTGAAGAAGACGCAGGCTGGCACGATCTCCACGGACGGCCGCGATCCCTACAAGCGCGAGCCCGTCCTCCTGCAGGACCAGTACTACCTCCCCGACGAGGTGGCGCCGGTGCACGACAAGGCCCTCAGCTGGGGCAAGGCCTCCGGCAAGTTCTGGCCGGGCTTCTCTCCGGACAAGTTCGAATCCCTCCTGCAGGAATTCGAAGTCGATCCGCAGCAGAAGATGACGGCGATGTCCGCCGGCCAGCTCAAGAAGAGCTATCTCGCCTTTGCGCTCGCCTGCACCACCCGCTTCCTCTTCCTCGACGAGCCGACCAACGGCCTGGACATTCCGTCCAAGGCGCAGTTCCGCTCCGCCTTGATGAAGTACACCCGCGAGGATGCCACCATCGTGATCTCCACCCACCAGGTCCGCGACCTGGAGAACATCATCGATCCGATCATCATCCTGGACCGCCGCGACGTGCTGCTCAACGCCACGCTCGAGGAGATCGCGGAGAAGCTCTTCTTCGACTACGGCACCACCCTGCATCCCGAAGCCCTCTACTCCGAGCAGCTGCCCGGCGGCTTCATCCAGGTCCTCCCCAACACGGACAAGGCCGACAGCAAGGTGAATATCGAAGCCCTGTTCAACACCGTCCACAAGCACAAAGAACTCGTCAAAAACCTCTTCAGCCATGAATAACGTATTTGACTTCAAGCGCTTCGGCAACTACTTCCTGTACGACCTCCGCCGGGCGAAAAACAATTACTGGATCTCCCTGCTGCTGATGGGCCTGATGCCGGTCGCGCTGTACATCATCTGCCAGTTCTTCAGCCTGATCACCGGCAACGGCGTGACCGACCTGAGCGACGTTCTCAAGTTCGACGCCGTCTTCGTCAGCATCGTCGCCGTGATGCTGGGCGCCGGGACCAAGATCTACGGCAAAATCACCGAAAAGCAGTCCGGTTCGGACTACCTGATGCTCCCCGCCTCCACCTTCGAGAAATGGCTCTCGATGGTCCTGGTCGTCTGCATCGTCCTGCCGCTCGTGCTGTTCGCGCTGATGTTCGTCAGCGACGGGTTCATGTCGCTGGTCTTCCCGAATTCCTATGGCGACCGGATCCTCAGCTTTGACTTCGCCCGCGGCTTGATCGAGGAAATGATGAACGAGGAAGGCTTCTATTTCAACATGCCCGCCGTCCTGTTCCTGGACTGGTGCGAGACCCTGCTCATCTTTACCCTCGGGGCCGTCTGCTTCAAGAAATCCAAGGTGGCCAAGACCCTCCTCTGCCTGTTCGCCTTCGGCATGGTCATCACGCCGCTGATGTTCCTCTTCCTGGGGACCACCAGCATCGACAACGATTGGATCATCGAGCACTTCACCGATCCCGACAAGGCGCTTGCCATGGTCAACTGGACCCTGAGCATCGTGTACACCGTGATGATCGGCGGCCTGCTCGCCGGCCTGTACTTCCGCCTCCGCACCCTCAAGCACTAGCCTTATGGAATTCGACGCCAACAAACCCATATACATCCAGATCGCGGACAATCTCTGCGAACGGATCCTCTCCGGGGAGTTCAAGCCCGGTGGGCGCATCCCTTCGGTCCGGGAATGGGGCGCACAGATCGGGGTCAACCCCAACACGGTGGCCCGGTCTTACGAAATCCTCACGGACCGCAAGGTCATCTTCAACCAGCGCGGCATCGGCTTCTTCGTCCAGGGCGACGCCATCGACGTGATCCGGCAGACCGAACGCCGCAAGTTCATCGAGGAGGAGCTTCCCCTCTTCCGCGGCCGCGCGGCCCTGCTCGGCATCAACCTCAAGGAATTCATCGATTAATCAGACAAAAGAATTATGAAAAAGACAGCATGCCTCCTGTTCGCAGCCGTCGCGCTGCTCTCCCTCCCCTCCTGCCGTTTCGTCCGCATGAGCGACGAGATGAAGCAGAAGGTCAAGGACAACATCTCCGTCAACTACAACACCGACGGCTCCGCCAGCGGCACGGTCGAAGCCAGCAGCAACTACGTCACCCGCAGCGAGGTCACGGGCGAGTTCCACTCCCTGACGTGCAATATCCCGGGCGACGTGGTCTATACCCCCGGCGACTGCGCCATCTCGATGCACGGTCCCGACAACGTCCTCGACCACATCACGGTGGAGAACGAGAACGGTACCCTCGTGGTCAAGACCGACGGAGTCAACATCCGCAACCTCAAGAAGTTCACGGTCAACCTGTCCAGCCCGGTGCTGGAAAGCCTCACCTTCAACGGGGCGGTGGACTTCGATGCCCCCCGGGGCATCACGGCCCTCGATTTCGAGGCCAGCATCAACGGGGCCAGTGACTTCTCCGTCGACGGACTCAAGGCGGACAAGGTCGCCGTCACCGTCAACGGCGCCGGCGACGTGGAGATCGAGGGGCTCGACTGCGAGAGCATCAAGGTGGCCGTGAACGGAGCGGGAGACGCCGGGATCTCCGGGCGTGCGGCTCGCGCCGACCTGAGCATCAGCGGCGCCGGCGACATCGACGCCAGCAGGCTCCAGTGTCCCCAGATCAACTCGAAAGTACGCGGCATCGGCCGGGTCAAGAAACCCTGACCGACGCTTACCCAAAACAATAAACTATCATAACGGAATGACGGGAACCCTGTGAAGGATTCCCGTCATTTTTTCCGGAGCATGGGTTAAACTTAAATATTACTTCCTATCAACAAATAATTAATTGTTTTTGACAGTGCAAACATAAAAAAACCGGGCCATATTCGGTCCGGTTTTTCGACGAACGGGTCAGTTTCTTCGACGAACGCCCGTTTTCGGGGTTTTACTCCTCTTCGGCGGGCTTCATCGTCGTGTACACGTTGGTCACGTCCTCGTCGTCCTCGAGCATGCCCGTGAGCTTGTCGAGGGTGGCGCGCTGCTCCTCGGTGACGTCCTTCAGGTCCACGTTCGGGATCTGCTCGAAACCGCCGGAGATCAGCTCGTAGCCGTTCTCCTCGATGTATTTCTGGATCTGGCCGTAGGCGGTGTAGTCGCCGTACATCACCACGACGGGGGTCACGTTGCCGTCCTTGTCTTCCTCTTCTACGCGGAAGAGCTCCTCCACGCCGTAGTCGATCAGCTCGAGCTCGAGCTCTTCGAGGTCCACGCCTTCCTTCTCCTTGACACGGAAGGTGCACTTGCGGTCGAACATGAAGCCCACGGAGCCGGTGGTGCCGAGCGAGCCGCCGCATTTGTTGAAGTAGCTGCGGACATTGGCCACGGTGCGGGTGTTGTTGTCCGTGGCGGCCTCCACGAGGTAGGCGATGCCGAAAGGACCGAAGCCTTCGTAGATGATCTCCTTGAAGTCTCCCTGCTTGCTCTCCGTCGCCTTCTTGATGGCGCGCTCGATGTTCTCCTTGGGCATCTGCTCCGCACGGGCCTCGGCCATCAGGGCGCGGAGGCGCGGGTTGCCGGTCACGTCGGGTCCACCCTGCTTGACGGCGATGGTGATCTCTTTGCCGAGTTTGGTGAACGTGCGGGCCATGTGGCCCCAGCGCTTGAGTTTGCGCTCCTTGCGGAATTCAAATGCTCTTCCCATATTATTCGGAGATTCTGGCGATGAATTTGTCGATGTCGTAAGCCTCAATGGACTGCGGATAGTCCATCTTGACGCTGTTGTAGCAGGCGAGCGCCTCGGCGTTCTCGCCGAGCGCCTCGTGGGCGGAAGCCTCCTTGATCAGGTAGGCGGCGGCGAAGACGTTGTCGGCCTGGGCCACGGCGGCCTTGTAGCTGCGGACGGCGGCGGCGTAGTCGCCGAGGGCGACGTAGGCGTCACCTTCGCAAGCCCGCGCACGGGCGGCGAGGATGGGCTCCCTGCCCTTGTATTTCTTCAGGTAGGAGAGCGCCTCGTCGTAGTTGCCGAGCTGGAGCTCGCAGATGCCGGCGTACAGATAGACCGCCTTGCCGGACTTGGTGCCGTATTCGGCGATGATGTCCTCGAAACCGAGGTTGTTGCCGTCGCCGCTCAGGGCCAGGGCGTACTCTCCGTTCTGGAAGTTCATCTCTGCGGGGTAGGTCTGCTGCATCGCCTCGATGCACTTGGGCTGATAGACGAATCTGTTGTAGGCGAGGATGCCGAGGCCGATCACGAGTGCGGCGGCCACGATGCCCCAAATCAGCTTTTTGTGTTCGTTGTAGAATTGCTCGGTGGCGGAGACGGTCTGCTCGATGTTCTCCTGCCGCTGGGCTTCCTTGTCTTTAAGGTTTTTCTGAGCCATATTTGTGTTTAATTTGTTTTCCGCTTTATAATAGCCCGCAAAATTAGAAAAAATACTTTAACTTTGCAAACATGGCGGTGCTTCAGAAAATAGTCATCCAGGACTTCCGCAACATCCGACTGCAGGAGCTTTCGTTCTCCCCCAACATCAACTGCATCAGCGGGGGAAACGGCGAAGGCAAGACCAATCTGCTCGATGCGATCTGGTACCTGTCGATGACCAAGAGCGCCTTCTCCACCTCCGACCGCTACAATTTCCGCCACGGCACTTCCGCCTTTGCGCTGTCCGGCACGTATGCGATGCCGGGCGGGACGAACGCCCGCTTCAGCATCCGCGTCTCCGACGGCGGGCAGAAGAGCGTCCGGCGCGACGACAAGCCCTACGGGCGCATCTCCGAGCACATCGGCGTGCTGCCGATCGTGATGGTCTCCCCCGCCGACATCGCCATGGTCAGCGAGTCGGGCGAGGAGCGCCGCAAGTTCGTCAACGCCGTGCTCTCCCAGATGGAGCAGCCCTACCTGTCCGACGTCCAGCAGTACAACCGTTTCCTGCTGCAGCGCAACAAGCTGCTGAAGGCGGGCGTCTGGGACGAAGACCTGCTGAGCACCTTCGACGAGCGGCTCGCCGCCCTCGCCACGCCCATCTTCGAGCGGCGCGCGGCTTTCTGCGAGAGCCTCGTCCCCATCGTACAGCAGTACTACGCCGAGATCTCCGGCGGACGGGAGCAGGTCGGCATCGAGTACCGCTCCGACCTGCACCGGGGGGATCTGCGCGAGATCCTGCTCGACCGCAGGGAGCGCGACCGCATCTTCAAGTTCACCACCGCCGGGGTGCAGCGCGACGATTTCCTGTTCTCGATGGACGGCCATCCGATCCGACGCTGCGGCTCCCAGGGGCAGCAGAAGTCTTTCCTGGTGGCGCTCAAGTTCGCCCAGTACGAGGTCATGAAAGCCGCCTACGGCTACCCGCCGGCAATGCTGCTGGACGACCTTTTCGACAAGCTCGACATGAACCGCGTGGCCAATCTCCTGCGCATGGTCGCGGACAAGTCGTTCGGACAGATCTTCCTGTCCGACTCCAACAAAGTCCGCACGGAATCCATCGTGGACTCCCTCACCGCAGACCGCAGCTATTTCCGGACGGAAGGAGGCGTCTTCACTCCCGTCGATGAGTAGGGTCTCCCGCAAGAACGCCGTCCCGCTGGGCGAGCTGATCCAGGAATTCCTCAAATCCAGCCGCCTCGGCAGCGGCCACAACACCCAGCGCATCTTCGCCGCCTGGGACGCCGCTTCCGGCGCCGGCCGCTACACGGTGCGCCGCTTTTTCCGCGACGGCCGGCTCTATATCACCGTGGACTCCTCCGTGGTGCGCAGCCAGCTCTCCTTCCAGCGGGCCGCCCTCCTCGAAAAGGTCAACGCCCTGCTGGCCGAAGACGAGCTGTTCATCCGCGACCGCGCCGCCGCCGGAGGTGTCGTCAAAGAACTCATCCTGAAATGAAATTCGTCATCGATAAAGCCATACCCTTCGTGGAAGGCGTCTTCGAGCCTTATGCCGAAGTCGTCTACAAGGAGGGTCCGGATATCCGCCGGTCCGACCTCAAGGACGCCGACGCCCTGGTGATCCGCACCCGCACCCGCTGCGACGTGTCCCTGCTCAGGAAGACGCCCGTCAAGCTCATCGCGACCGCCACGGTCAGCATGGACAATATCGACCTGCCGTGGTGCAAGGAGCACGGCATCTTCGTGAAAAACGCCTCCGGCTGCAATGCGGGCGGGGTCACGAACTATGTCTTCTCCGCCCTCTACGCCATGGCCTCGCGCCGGAGCATTCCCCTCACCGGGGCCACCATCGGCATCATCGGCCTGGGCGCCGCCGGGCAGCGGGTCGAGGAGACGGCCATGGGGCTCGGTTTCAAGACGCTCCGCTACGATCCGATCCGCGCCGCCGCGGAAGGTCCGTCCGATTTCCACGACCTGGACGAAGTGCTCGCCGGCTCGGACGTCATCACGATGCACATTCCGGTCAACGACACCACCCGGGGCATGGCAAATGCCGATTTCTTCGCCAAGATGAAGCCGGGCGCCATCTTCATCAACACGGCGCAGGGCGAGCTGGTCGTGGAGCCGGACCTGATCGACGCCATCCCGCGGCTCGGCCCCGTGGCCCTGGACACCTGGTGCCACGAACCCGACATCAACCGCAAGCTGATGGACCTGGTGGACATCGCCACGCCGCACATCGGCGGATACACCCTGCAGGGCAAGCAGACCGGCACCGCACTCGCCATCCGCGCCGTCGCCCGCTTTTTCGGCCTGTCCGACCTGTACGAGTTCTTCCCCACCACGGACATCGTCGAATACCAGGCCGTACGCATCGACGCCCACGACAAGTCGCAGGGGCAGATTGCAGCCACGATCCAATACAACTACCCCATCCTGACGGACGATTTCATGTTCCGCATGGCCCCCGACCGCTTCAGCGAACTGCGGGCCGACTACAGCTACCGTCGGGAATTCTACGTCTGATCAACCGCATAATAGATACACTATGGACAAAACTACCATGAATGCTCAGATCGAGCGCTTCCGCAAAGGTTTCCCCTGGCTGAAAATCGTCGCTCCCGCCACGCCGGGCCACGGCATCGAGGTCCTGACGGAAGAACGGCAGGACGAGGCGGTCCGCTATGCCGGGACGGCCGAGGTCCACGGACGCTGCAAGTTCGTGCCCGCCTCCGGGGCCGCTTCCCGGATGTTCAAGGACATTTTCGCCGGCATGGACGTACCCAACGCCGCCACGGATAAGCTCGCGCAGGAGCTGGAGAAATTCGCCTTCTACTCCCCCGACGTCTTCGGGACGGCGCCCTTCGACCCCGCCGCCACCGCCCGGAAGCTCCTCACCGATGCCGGGCTGGACTACGGCAGCAAGCCCAAGGGCGTGCTGAAGTTCCACCGCTACCCCGCCGAGACGCGCACCGCCCTGGCGGAGCACTTCGTCGAAGGGCAGGCCTACATGCGTAACGACGACGGCAGCGTGGACCTGGTCGTGACCATCTCTCCGGAGCACCGCCCCCTGTTCGAGGCCGCCGTGGAGGAGATCCGCGCCGATTACGAAGCCCGCTACGGGGTCAGATACAACATCCGCTTCACCTACCAGGCCAAGGAGACCGACACCCTGGCGGTGGATGCCGGCAACAAGCCTTTCCTCAAGGAGGACGGCAGCATCCTCACCCGCCCCGCCGGCCACGGCGCCCTGATCTACAACCTCAACGAGCTTGATGCGGAGCTCGTGAGTATCAAGAACATAGACAATGTCTGCGTGGAGCGCATGCAGCCCGCCACCTACCGCTGGAAGAAGGTCCTGATGGGCCGCGCGCTGGAACTCCGTGACCGCATCCAGGGCTATATCTTCGCCCTGGACCAGCTGACGGTGGTGCGCAAGCAGATGACCGATCTCGCTTTCATCCCCGGCAACGTCGTGTACCTCGACGATCCCTTCGCCACGCCCGAATGCCAGGAGCTCTGCAACGAGATCGAGGATTTCCTGCGCGACGAGCTCTGCATCAGCATGCCGGAGGCCCGCGACAGCCGCGACCGCGCCGAGGCGCTGCGCGCCAAGCTGGACCGCCCCATCCGCGTCTGCGGCATGGTCAAGAACCTCGGCGAGCCGGGCGGCGGCCCCTTCATCATCCGCGAGAAGGACGGCTCCACCTCCCTGCAGATCCTCGAAGGCGCCCAGATCAACCCTGACGACCCGCAGGCCGTCGCCGCCCTGAAGGCCGCCACGCACTTCAA
This sequence comes from Bacteroidales bacterium, assembly GCA_012744435.1. Classification (GTDB taxonomy): domain Bacteria; phylum Bacteroidota; class Bacteroidia; order Bacteroidales; family UBA932; genus Cryptobacteroides. The sequence goes on along the minus strand of JAAYCA010000009.1, from coordinate 60,787 downwards.
CCCCGTGGACCTGGTGTGCATCCTGCGGCGCTACGACGGCAGCAAGTTCGACCTGCTGGACTACGTGGACGAGGAGACCGGCCTGATCAGCTCCAAGAGCTATCAGGGACGCGAGCTCAAGGCACTGGAGCTGCCGGGCCTGTGGAACGGCTCCATGTCCGACTGGAACACCCTCTTCGTCGAGGTCCCCATCGAGACGTTCAACCCGGTCAAGGTCGTGCTCGACCTGCTCCGCGACGCACATCAGTAGCCTATGGAAGAACGCAGCACCGACCGGCTGGCCCGGATTGCTCTCAGAGCGGCGATATTCACCGTCATAGCCCTGCTGTGCTGGTATTTCCGCAGCGTGCTGGTCTATATCATCGCCGCCTTCGTGGTGTCGCTGATCGGCCAGCCGGTCATACGCGCACTCCGCAAGGTCCGCATCAAGGGACACGGGGCGCCGGACTGGCTGCTCGCCATCCTGACGCTCCTGATCATCTTCGCCCTGCTGCTGACGGTCGTCACCCAGATCATCCCGGTCGTGGCCGGCATTATCCGGGAGGCCGCCAGCGGCAGCCAGGCCCTGCCTGACGGGAGCATCCTCGACAAGATCAACGACTGGCTCGTCGCCACCTTCCCCTCCCTCGGTCCGGATTTCGACGGCATCGCGCTGCTGACCGAAAAACTCAAGGAGATGACCAGTTTCTCGGCCGTCACCGGCATCATCGGCTCCGTCGCCTCGTCCCTGGCGAGCTTCGCCGTCGGGGCTTTCGCGACCGTCTTCATCTCCTTCTTCTTCATCAAGGACGACCGCCTCTTCAGCCGCATCGTCGCCGCCGTGGTCCCCGACCGCCACGAAGAGCGGGTGGGTGCGACCATCCTCGAGATCGAGGGGCTGCTGTCCCGCTATTTCATCGGACTGATCGTCGAGATCATCGGCGTGATGGCCGTGGACTTCCTGCTGCTGTGGCTTGTCGCCGGGATCGGCGTCAGCAACGCCCTCGGCATCGCATTCATTGCCGGTCTGCTCAACATCGTCCCTTACATAGGACCGCTTCTCGGCGAAGTGATCGGGGTGGTGCTGTGCGTCATCCTCAAATACACCACCGGCGTCGGTCTGGCCGTGGACATCTGGTGGTTCGCACTCATCGTGCTGGGCCTGATGCTCGGCGCCCAGCTGGTGGACAACACCATCTACCAGCCGCTCATCTACTCCACCAGCATCAAGGCGCATCCGCTGGAGATCTTCATCGTCCTGCTCGTCGCCGGCCACGTCGGCGGCGCCGTCGGGATGCTCGTCGCCATCCCGTCCTATACGGTGATACGCGTGATCGCCAGCCGCTTTTTCTACAACTGGAAGCCGGTCCGGCGCCTCATCCCCAACCGCGAAAAACCCGACGGGGAAGAAGACGAGGAGACGGAAATGGGCCGCTCCTGAGTTTTTTGGCGGGAAACGATGCAATTCTAAAAAAATTGTCTATCTTTGCAATCCCTTTCGAGGGCATCTGGGTGTGGCGCAGTTGGTAGCGCACCTGGTTAGGGACCAGGAGGTCGCTCGTTCAAGTCGAGTCACCCAGACAGAGAAAGCCACCGCATGTCGCGGTGGCTTTTTTTGTCCGGCGCCGCCGGGAGCGGGAGGCGGGAAAGCTAATTCTTTTTCGGGTTGCGGCCGAAGCGCCGCTTGAAGGATTTCGAGAAATAAGATACGGAACTCCATCCGGTCGCATCGGCGATCTCGGAGACGGACATCGTGCCCTCGGCAAGCAGTTTGTCGGCGGCGAAGAGCCGCACTTCGTTCAGGAGCTGCTTCGGTGTCTGACCGGTCACCTCGCGGACGCGATTGAAGAGTTTCGTGCGGGACATCCCCATCTGGGAAGCGAGCGAAGCGACATCGAAAGTCTCGTCGCCCATCCGCTCCCACAGGATCCCCATCAGGCGGTTGGAAAACTCCTGGTCTTCCCCGGCCGGCAGGTCCTTCCCCGCTTCGGAGAGCTCCATCTCCGGGAGGTTCAGGGTGGACCGGACTTCGGCCATCAGGCGGCGAAGTTCATCCATGGCCCGGAGCACCTCTTCCAACTGCTCCCGGTTCCTGCCGGAGATGCCTTTCCAGTCCGCCAGGCCGTCCAGGGCTTCCCCGACCTTTGCGAGAAGCGGGGTCGCTTCTTCGACCTGTTCCGATATCTTGGCCAACTGCTCCCGGTCTTCGTAGATCTGGTCGATTTTCGAACGCAGGGACCGGCGGACCTGGATCCAGAGCCGCCGATAACGGATGAGGAAGAAGGCGATGAGGGCCAGGAGGGCCGGGATCGCAATCAGGAGGAGAGTGGACAGATACAGATTCATCCGGATGAAAACACAATTCCGGACGAATTTACAAAAAATGGGACTCGATTACAAATCCCGCCGGGCAAAAAAAAGAAATTCTGTACGGAATTACCAATAAAAAGGATGGTTTTTCCCGCCCGTTCGCGCACGCATATGTACCTTTGCATGCAACAAAGACGTGTATATGAAGAGATTCCCTCTTTACCTGCAAATCCTCATTGCGCTCGTACTGGGTATTCTCGCAGGAACCTTCCTGCCGGAAAGCACCCGGTATTATTCCTGGATCGGGACCCTGTTCATGAATGCCCTGTGCATGCTGATCGTGCCGATCATCCTGTTCTCGGTGTCGCTCAGCGTCGTGGATATCCGGGCCGGAGGCTCCGGCGGACTCAAGCGCATCGGCATGAAGACGATCTTCTGGTATGTCCTGACCATGCTTCTTGCGATCGTGACGGGCCTGTTGCTGGTCCGCCTGATCCAACCCGGCCGGGGCATCACGGTCGCACCGGGGGAAGTTCCCGACCTGGTCACCTCCACGACGGTCCAGGACATCGTGTCCGGTTTCATCCCGTCGAATATTTTCTATGCCCTTGCGCATAACAATACGATCCCGATCATCTTCCTCGCCCTGGTCATCGGCATCGCCGTGCCCAGCCTGAACGAGAAATCCAGGGGGGTGGTCACCGACCTGATGCGCGCCGGATATGAACTAACGATGAAAGTCACGCGCGTCGTGATCTCCCTCGCTCCTTTCGGGATCTTCGCCATCGTCGCAGGGCAGTTCGCAACGATAGACAATGTGCTGCTGATGCTGCGGAACATGCTCCTGTACGTCCTCACCGTCGCCGCCGGGCTGTTGATCCATTCGCTGGTCACGCTGCCGCTCCTGCTGCGGCTGGTCGGCAAAGTCCGCCCCTGGGCCCATCTGCGGAACATGTCCCTGCCGATGGTGACCGCTTTCTCGACCGCCTCCTCCGGCGCGACGATCCCCCTGACGCTGGACGCCGTGGAGAAGAAAGACGGCGTGTCGCGCCGGATCGCCGACTTCGTGATCTCGCTCGGGGCGACCGTCAACATGAACGGCGCCGCGCTGCTCGAGTGCGTGGCCGTCATCTTCATCGCCCAGGTGTACGGCATCGAGCTGACCCTCGTGCAGATGGTCACGGTCAGCTTCCTGTCACTGATCTGCGCCATCGGCTCCGCCGGCATCCCGATGTCGGCCATGGTGATGATGGCGATCATCCTCAGCGCCGTCGGCCTGCCGGTCGAGGGCATCGGTCTGGTCATCGGCGTAGACCGTATCCTGGACATGTGCCGCACCGCCGTGAATGTGTACGGCGACACTTGCATTGCCGTCCTCGTGGCAAAATCCGAAAAAGAAGAATTAACGATAGACGTTTAGCTCAACTGGACTTCCATGTGTAAGAAACTTAGCCTTTTCCTCCTTGTATTCCTGACTTTCGCCGCCTGGCTTCCGGCCGCTGCCGCCGAGAATGTCCTTCTCCAGGGGCGGATCATCGACTCCAAGAGCGGCATCCCGCTGGTGGGTGCGTTCGTCGCCCTGGAAGACCATTCCGCAGGCACCGCGGCGGATCTGGACGGTGCATTTTCCCTCGAGATATCCGCGAAGCTGCCGATTTCCATCGAAGTCAGCATGATCGGCTACCAGACCCAGATCATCCCGGTGACCAGCGTCGGAGAGCCGCTTGTCGTCTCGCTCGTGGAAGACGGCGAACTGCTGGACGAGGTCATCGTCCTGGGCTACGCCAAAACGACCAAGAACGCGATGACCAGCGCGGTCAATACCATCCAGTCGGAATCCCTGGAGAACATCCAGTCCTCCGACATCAACGGCAAGATCCAGGGCGCCGTGCCCGGCCTGCTCGTCTCCAGCAACGCCGGCATCCCCGGCACCTCCTCGATGGTCCGCCTGCGCGGCGCCACCTCCATCACCGCGGCCAATACGCCCATCTACATTGTCGACGGCGTGTTCGTCAGCACGGACAATCCCGGGCACACCGATCTCGGCGGCCTGGCCATCGACCCGATGGCGGACATCAATCCGGAGGACATCCTGTCCATCACGGTCCTCAAGGACGCCAGCGCCACGGCGGCCTATGGCGCCCGTGCCGCCAACGGCGTCATCATCATCAATACCAAACGCGGCAGTTACAACCAGCGCACCCAGGTGAATTTCAAGGCGCAGGTCGGCGTCAGCCAGGCCACCCGTCTCTGGGAGCTCGTGACCGGCCCGGAACACGCCGGCATCGTGAACCAGGCCTGGATCAACGACGGCAAGGATCCGGCCCTCCGCCCGTTCCGCCCGGCATCTGAAGCCGTCAGCGGTTATCCCGCTTATGGCACACCGGAGGAGCAGATCACGGTGGACCGCCTCTCCGACATCTTCCGCCCCGCCCTCCAGCAGACCTACAACCTGTCCGTGACGAGCGGCAACGAGACGACGAGTTTCTACATCGGCGGGGAGTACACCAACGAGGATTCCATCCTCAAACTGATTGATTTCGAGCGCATGAGCCTGCGCTTCAACCTGGACCACCAGCTCCGCCCCCATCTCAAGCTGAGCTCGAGCAATGCGGTGGTCTATACGGACCGCGGCCTGATGCGCGTCGGCGACGGTCCCGCCGGCCTCTTCCAGGCAGCCCTCCACACCCCGACCTTCCAGCCGGTCTTCAAGGAGGACGGCTCCTACAACAAGCCCGTCTCCTTCGACAACCACCAGGCCATCCTGGACAACTGGGACGGAAATTCGAATAATCTCCGCATCACGAACAGCCTCGCGCTGACCTGGGACATTGCCGACGGCGTCTCCCTGAAGTCCTCCTTCAGCAACGACCGGAGCGTTTACGTCGAACGCTTCTATTACAACACGAACCTCATCTACGGACAGCCCAACGGCGCCGGCGTGGAAGGCGCCAATACCTCGAACGTCTTCTCCACCGAGCATCTCCTCAACTTCTACCGCAGTTTCCGTTCGCAGCTGACCCTTTCCGCCTTCCTGGGCACCTCTTTCCAGTACACCTCCATCCAGAGTTCGTACATCAACGGCAAAGACTACCCGAGCGACCAGCTGACCCGGATCATCTCGTCCGCGAACCAGACCGCCACCTCGACCGGGACCTCCTCCTCGCTGCTGTCTTTCTTCGGCGGGGCCAATCTCTCCTACGACAGCCGCTACAGCCTCGATCTCACGCTGCGGGCGGACGGTTCTTCCCGCGTGGGACGCAACAACCGTTTCGGTTACTTCCCGGCGGTCGGAGTTGCCTGGAACGTGACCAACGAGCCGTTCTTCCCCTGGAAAAGGACGTTCAACAGCCTGAAACTCAAGGCCAGCATCGGTCTGGGCGGCAACGAGAACATCGGTGATTTCTCTTCCCTGGCCCTGTGGAGCGGCGGCGCCAACTACAACGGCGAGGCCGGCCTCTCCCCCGAGCAGCTCGGCAATCCCGACCTCAGATGGGAGACGACCCGCCAGTGGAACGTCGGACTCAACGCCTCCCTGTGGCAGCAGCGGGTGGACGTCGAACTGAACTACTACGACAAATACACCTACGACCTGCTGCTCGCCCGCACCGTGCCCTGGAAGACCGGCTTCACGTCCATCGTGGACAACTCCGGCGAGATCAGCAACCGCGGCGTCGAGTTCAGCCTGAGCACGCTCAACGTCGAGAAGAAATCCTTCTCCTGGAAGACCACCTTCACGCTGGCCCACAACCGCAACCGGATCGAGAAACTGACCACCGACGTGACCGGCAACTACACGCCCTTCAAGCTGTTCGAAGGCTATCCGCTCTATTCGATGTGGGTGTATGAATACCTCGGCGTGGATCCCCAGACGGGCGACGCCATCTACAACGACACGTCCGGGGACGGCAAGATCACCGTCGCCGACAAGAAAGTGGTCGGCAATGCCTGGCCGGTCGTGGAAGGCCTGCTGCGCAACACCTTCAGCTTCGGTCCCGTCAGCCTCGACGTGAACTTCTACTACAAGTACGGCAACAAGGTGTTCAACTACACCCGCATGTTCCTGGAGTCCGGCGGCACGCGCGGCATCACCCGCTCGATGCAGGCGAGCTCCGTCGACTACTGGAAGAATCCCGGCGACACCGACGTGCTCCCGCGTCCGAAAAGCACCGCCAATGCGGACGGCAGCTTCAATTACGAGGGACAGAGCAGCCGCGTGGTCGAGGACGGCTCCTTCATCCGCCTGAAGAACGTCACGCTCAACTACACGATTCCCACCCGGCTGGTCCAGAAAATCGGCCTCCAGCGGGCTTCCGTCAACATCACCGGCGGCAACCTGCTGCTGCTTACCAAGTACACGGGTCCCGACCCGGAAGTCAACGTCAACCGGGGCGGCGTGAACGGCCTCGTCCAGGGCATGGACTTCGGCATGCCGCCGCAGCCCCGTTCCCTGACCCTCGGTCTCAACATTACCTTTTAAACGTCGGTCGTCATGAAATTCAATCGCATATCCATACTGCTCTGCGGCATTCTCGCCGCCACTTCCTGTCTGGACCACACGCCGCTTGACACCATTCCCGCCGACGGCGTGATCAACAGCCTGAAGGCCGCCCAGGTCGCCCTGGTCGGCGTGTACGATGCTGCCCAGACCTTCGAGAGCCGCGCGGTCGTCACGCTGAACTACGCCGCCGACAACGTCGTCCTCTTCTCCAGCCAGGCCGTCGTCATCCCCCAGTTCAAGGCCGCCGGCACGGCCGGCTGGGACCCGACCTCCGGCGGCGGCTTCGCCGACTACTACAACGGCATCAACCAGGCCAATACGGTCATCAAATACCTCCCCGCCGTGTCCGGCGACACGGTGCTCAAGGACAACCTCCTCGCGCAGGCCTATTTCCTGCGTGCGCTTGCCTATTTCGACCTGGCCCGCACCTACGGCGGGGTCCAGCTGATCCTGGAACCCTCCGAATCCCCGGACAACGGAGAAGGCGTCAAGAAGAGCAGCTACGAGGACGTACTGAAGCAGGTAAAAGCCGACCTGAGCCAGGCGGAGGCCTTGTTTGACGAGAGTTTCTCCTCCGCGGCGAAGGCCTCGCTCTGGGCGGCGTACGCCCTCAAGGCAAGGGTGTGCCTGTACCTGGAGGAATGGGAGGAAGCCGCCGACTACGCCGGCCGCGTGATCGGCAGCGGGCGCTTCGCCCTGACCCCGGAAGTGTCCGGTTTCTTCGAGAACGCCCTGAGCGGCGAATCGGTCTTCGAGCTGGTCTTCAGCAGCGCCGACCGCCTGCCGTTCTTCACCTACTACCTGCCCTCGGACAAGGGCGGACGCCTGGACTACATCCCTGAGCCGGAGTTCGTCAACGAGCTTCTGGACCCCGCGAAGGGAGGAAAGCGCGCCCAGCTGATCTATGACAAAGGCGACGGCGTCTATGCCATCGCCGAATACGCCAAGCAGGACGGATCGAGTTCGATCCCGGTCCTCCGCCTGGCCGAACAGTATCTGATCCGCGCGGAAGCCTTGCTTCACAAGGCCGTGCCGGATGCGGCCGGGGCCTGCGAAGACCTGAACGTGATCCGCCGCCGCGCCGGCCTGGACGAGCTGGACCTGAGCGATCCGGCCGCGCTGCTGCTGCAGGTCGAGACCGAGCGCCGCTACGAACTGGCGTTCGACGCCCACCGCTTCAACGACATCGTCCGCACCGGACGGGCCGCGGAAGTGTTCGGTGCCCACGACAGCGCCTTCACCAATCCCGACTACTGGGTACTGCCCATCCCGAACAACGCGGACCTCGCCGACGAGGACCTCGATCAGAACCCCGGCTATTAAACCCTTCCATATGCGCAAATTGACTTGCATCCTCACGGGCCTGCTGCTGCTCTGCGCCGGCCTTTTCGCACAGAATCCGACGGCCGTGGACCTGTCGGTGACCCGCCACGGCCCTGAACACGGCGCCCTGGTCATCATCGGCGGCGGCACCGTGACCGACGGGATCTGGGACCGCTTCATCGAACTCGCCGGCGGCAAGGACGCCCGCATCGTCGTGATCACGAACGCTTCCGGCACGGACGACTTCCACTCGACCGCCATCGAGACGCTGTCCGCACGTCTCGGAGCAGACCGCGTCAGCCGCCTCCATCTTTCGACCATCGACGAGGCCAATGACGACAGGAACCTCGCCGAACTGCGCCGCGCGACCGGGATCTATTTCACCGGCGGCCGCCAATGGCGCATCTCGGAAGTCTATCTCAACACCAAAGTCCACCGCGAGTGCTTTGCGCTTCTGGGGCGGGGCGGCGTGATCGCCGGTTCCTCCGCGGGCGCGAGCATCCAGGGGTCGCTGCTGTGGCGCGGCGACACCCGGGGCGCACAGCACCTGATCGGCGACCATACCCAGGGCCTGGGCTTCCTGAAGCTCTCCGCGATCGACCAGCACATCCTGGTACGCAACCGCCAGCACGACCTGGACGCCTTCATCAAGGCGGCTCCGGAATTTATCGGCATCGGCATCGATGAATCCACCGCCATCGTGGTCAGGGGCGACGAATTCGAGGTCATCGGAGAATCCTACGTCGCCGTCCACCAGGCCGGCCGCGAGAAGTTCTTCTTCCTCCGCCCCGGCCAGCGTTACGACTTGCACGAACATAAACCCATCACCCAATGAAAAAGATCCTCTCCGTCCTTGCAGGGCTTCTGGCGCTGGTATCCCTCCGCGCACAGGCTCCGGTCTCCCTGGATTATTTCCTCCCGGACACCTGCAACTACAACAAGGCCATCCCGACGCCGGCATCCGTGCTCGGCTTCGAGATCGGCGAATATCAGACCCTGCCCGAGCAGGGAGTTGCCTATATCAAAGCCCTTGCGGAGGCTTCGGACCGCGTCCTGCTCCGCCAGTACGGATGGACACACGAGCGCCGGCCGCTGTATCTGCTCATCATCTCCACGGAGCAGAACATCCGCGACATCGACCGCATCAAGGCGGAGCATGACAAGCTGAGCGACCCTTCCGCCGACGGCAAGACCGACGGTCCGGTCTTCAACTGGTTCGGCAACACCATCCACGGCAACGAGACCAGCGGATTCAACGCCTCGCTCCTGCTGGCCTACCACCTGGCCGCGGCGCGCACGCCCTATACCCAGAAGGTGCTGGAGAACAACATCGTCCTGATCGACCCGATGATCAATCCCGACGGCATCGGCCGCTTCGCCGAATGGGTCAATTCCCACCGGGGCGCCGTGCCCAATCCCGACGAGCAGGAGATGGAGCATACCGAGACCTGGCCGGGCGGCCGTTCCAACCACTACTGGTTCGACCTCAACCGCGACTGGATCAACCAGACGCAACCCGAGTCCCGGTACCGCGCCGTGGCGATGCTTGACTGGAAACCGAACATCTACACCTGCGCCCACGAGCAGGGTTCCGACGCGAACTACCATTTCTCGCCGGGCGAGCCGACCCGCGTCCATCCCCTGATCCCGGACGAGTGTCAGGCCTTTATCCGCCGCCTGGCCAGCGACTACTATGCGCCGGCCTTCGACCGCCAGGGACTGATGTATTTCTCCGGCGAGGTGTATGACGATTATTATCCCGGGCGCGGGCGCGAGTATCTCGATTTCTTCGGGGGCATCGCGCTCCTCTGGGAGGAACAGAGCTCGAGGGGCTTCCTCCGCAACACCGTGAACGGTCTCCTCTCCTTCCCGATGTCCATCCACAACCAGCTGACGACCGAGCTCGCCACCCTCCAGGGTGCGACGGACATGCGCGAGGAACTGCTTGACTATCAGAAGCGTTACTACCGCGAGACCTCCAGGGAAGGCTCCGGCTACTACGTCTTCGGCTCCTCGGAGGACCTCGCCTCGACCGTCCGCCTGGCCGAGACGGTGTCCCGCAACGGGGTGAAAATCTACAGGCTCGGGCGCACGGTGACGGCCGACGGCCGCACATTCGTGCCGGATTCCGCCTTTGTCGTGCCGGTCCGCCAGGCCCGCCACAGGATGGTCGAAGCCCTCTTCGAGATCCGCGAGAGCTATGCCGACAGCCTGTCTTACGACATCACCGGCTGGACGATGCCGATGGCCTTCAACCTCCCCTATGCCAAGGTCAGCACGGCGTCGCAGGGAGAAGAGTTCCACTTCTCGGATCCGCAGCCGGCCGGCGCCTACAGCCGCGCCTCTTTCGCCTACGCCTTCGAATGGAACGGGTTCTACGCGCCGCGCGCCCTCTACCGCCTGCTCTCGCAGGGCGTCTTCGCCAAAGTGTCCCAGGACGGTTTCACCGACGGCAAGAAGCACTTCTCCCGGGGCAGTGTCATCGTTCCCCTCGGGGCGGCCTACCAGTCCCTGCCGCAGGAGGAGATCCACCGCCTGATGCAGACCATCGCCCGCGAGGACATGGTCGATGTGTACGCGCTGGACAGCGGATTCACCGCGGGGCACAACCTGGGCAGTGCGAATTTCCTGAGAGCACGTCTGCCGCGCGTCGCCGTGATCGGCAGCTATGAAGCCGCTTCCGTGCCTGTCGGCGATCTGTGGCATCTGATGGACCAGCATTACCTGATGCCGCTTAGCATCCTGCCCTCCGAGGGCATTGCGGGGCTCGACCTGGACCGCTACAACGTCATTTTCGTGACCTCCGGCCATGCCTCGATGAGCGCATCCGCCCTGGCGAAAGTCCGCTCCTGGGTCGAGCGCGGCGGCACCCTGGTCACGCTGGAACAGGGCCACCAGTTCCTCCGCAGGATGGGCTTGGACGGCCTGAAGACCAAGTCGCAGAAACTCAACACGGACATCCCGTATTCGCAGGTCGCCTCCGCGGTCCGCGCCCAGAGCATCCCCGGCGTCATCCTGGAAGCCGGCATCGATCCTTCGCATCCGCTGTGCTGGGGCTACAAAGAGAGCCGCCTGCCGGTCTTCAAGAACAATGCGATCATGTTCGAACCCCTGGAGAACCGCCTGCGTACGCCCCTCGTCCATTCCGATCCGGTCCTGCTCTCCGGCAATCTGCTGCCGCGCCTGCAGGGAATGCTGGCGGGTACGCCGGTCGCCGTCGTCACGGCGCTCGGATCCGGGCGGGCGATCAGCTTTTCGATCGATCCGAGTTTCCGCGCCGTCTGGTACGGCAGCTCGAAACTGACGGCAAATGCGATCTTCTGGCCTGAAATGATCAACGCGACGACGCTCCGGTAGATAAGCTGCAGGCCGGACGGGTGTAAATCATGCGGATATTCCTATATTTGCATTGTTTACTTAATCCAACGACCTATGACTTGCAAGCTTTCCCGAATCCTGCCGCCCGCCCTGGCGGCTGTCTGCCTCCTGTTTATCCATGAGCCCGCCGCGGCCCAGTTTCCGGGTATGCCCCGGATCAACCGGGATTCGCTCCGCGCCCTCACCCTGGAGGACCATGCCCAGATGCTGGGGCAGCTGGGCCTGACGCAGCTGCGTCCGGGCCGCGATCCCAACACCCCCGACTCGCCGCAGCAGCCCAACTACGACGAGTTCAAGGCCAATCCCTATCTCTACTATCCGGATCCGCTCAAGACCTTCAAGGGCAAGCGTGTCCGCAATGCAAGGCAGTGGTTCCGCAGGCGCCGCCCCGAGCTGGTGCGCGCCTTCGAGGATGAGGTCTATGGCCGCATCCCGGAGGACGTCCCCGCCGTACGCTGGGAGGTGGTGAAAGAGGAGAACGTGATGATGGAAGACGTCCCCTGCATCCGGCGCGAGCTGGCCGGCGTGGCGGACAACTCCGCCTGTCCGGAGATCGAAGTGCGCCTGCAGGCGGAGGTGACCTGGCCCGAAGGGGCCGGGAAAGACCTTCCCGTGATCATGGAGTTCGGCTATGCCCTGGGCAACATGAATTTCACCTTTCCGGGTGCGCCGAAGACCAAATCCTGGCAGCAGCAGGTCGTCGAGCGGGGCTGGGCGGCCGCCGTCATCACGACCGGCAGCATCCAGGCCGACGGCGGATACGGCCTGCGCGAAGGCATCATCGGCCTGACCAACCGCGGGCAGTACCGAAAGCCCACGGACTGGGGTGTGCTGCGCGCCTGGGCGTGGGGGGCTTCCAGACTGCTCGACTATTTCGAGACGGAGCCGCAGTTCGATGCCACGAAAGTGGCCGTCGAGGGCGTCTCGCGCAACGGCAAGGCCGCCCTCGTGACGCTCGCCTTCGACCAGCGTTTCGCCTCTGCGCTCGTCGCTTCCTCCGGTGCGGGCGGAGCCGCCCCATGGCGCCGTTTCTGCGGCGAAAGCCTGGAGAACCTCACCTCCCCCGACGAGTATCACTGGATGGCCGGCAGCTTCCTGAAATACGGCGCCGATCCGCTGACCCCGGACGATCTGCCGATCGACCAGCACGAGCTGAGCTCATCGCGCTCTGCGCCCCGAGGCCCGTCCTGATCTCTTCCGGCGTATTCGACGCCGACAAGTGGCAGGATCTGACCGGGATGTTCCTGGCCACGGTGAAGGCCTCCCCCGTCTATGAGCTGCTGGGGGCCGGCGGCCTCCCGACCGACCTCTACCCGGGCACCGACGTGGGGCTCATGGAACAGCCGCTGGCATGGCGCCAGCACCATGGCGGCCACGAATCCGGACCCAACTGGCCCTATTTCCTGGACTTTTTCGACCGTTTCGTCGTCCGAAACAAATAATCAGCAAGAACACGATAACGATATAACCATGACACGCAGTTTTTCCCGTATCCTGCTGCTCGCCCTGGCGCTGCTGTGCGCCGTGCCGGCCGGCGCACGCCACAAGAATTTCAAGGTATCCGTGTACGTACGCGCGTACGAAGTAGATAAGATGAAAGACACGGAATGGCTCGAGTCCACCTGGAAGACCATCTCCGACCAGCTCGACGTGGACAAGATCTACCTCGAGACGCACCGCGACATGCTGCTCGTGGACGACGCCACCCTCGACAAGGCCAAGGCCTTCTTCAAAAAACAGGGACTGGAAGTCGCCGGCGGCATCACCTACACCATCAATGAAGCCAATGATTTCGAGACCTTCAGCTTTTCCGACCCGGAGGACCGCGCCTGGGTCCGGCGCGTCGCCGAGCACACCGCGCGGCATTTCGACGAATTCCTGCTGGACGACTTCTTCTTCACCAGCAGCAAGAAGGACGTCGAGATCCAGGCCAAAGGCGACAGGAGCTGGACGCAATACCGTCTGGAGCTCATGAACGAAGCCGGACGCAACCTCGTGGTGGGTCCCGCCAAGGCCGTCAATCCCAAGGTCAAGGTCATCATCAAGTATCCCAACTGGTACGACCATTTCCAGGGCCTGGGATTCAACCTCGAGTGGGGACCGAAGATCTTCGACGGAGTCTGGACCGGCACGGAGACCCGCGACCCGGCGGGCAATCAGCATCTCCAGAACTATCTCAGCTACAATATTATGCGCTATTTCGAGAACATTTCCGGCGGGCGCAATGGCGGTGGCTGGGTGGACTCGGGCGGCATCTACAACAGCATGGACCGCTATGCCGAACAGCTCTTCCTGACCGCCATCGCCAAGGGGCGCGACGTGATGCTCTTCGACTACCGCCAGCTCCTGAGCGTGCAGCTGAACCCGATGTTCAAAGCCCCCTGGCAGGACGGCACCACCAGCTGGAAATATGACGAGATGACGGCTCCCTTCAAGAAGGGCCGGGAGACCGTGACGCCCACCACCATGGCCCGCATCGCCGACATCGTGCTCCGCTCCGCGGACGAACTCGCCGGCAAGCTTGGCAATCCCGTGGGCATCCAGTCTTTCAAGGCCTTCCACGCCACCGGCGAGGAATTCCTGCAGAACTACCTGGGCATGATCGGCCTGCCGATGGACATGTATTCCACCTTCCCGCAGGGACGTAAAATGGTGCTCCTGACCCAGCAGGCCGCCGGCGACCCGGACATCGTGGACAAGATCGAAAAGCAACTGATGGCAGGGGGCGACGTGGTCATCACCACGGGCCTGCTGAAAGCCATCCCGGACAAGATCGCCGACATCTGCGAGCTGCGCTGCTCCGACCTCAAGGCCCTCGTGAACGATTTCGGCCGCTACGGACGGACGGACAAGGACATCCTCATCCCTCAGCTGCTGTACCTGACCAACGACAGCTGGGAGGTCATCAGCGCCGGACGGCCGCTGACCGGCGGCGTGTCCGGATGGCCCATCCTGCACCGGGCCACCTACTCCAAGGGGACGATGTACGTGCTGACCATCCCCGACGACTTCGGCAACCTCTACGACTACCCGGCCGGCGTGCTCAACGAAATCCGGCGCACCCTCGGCAAAGACCTCGACCTGTATCTCGAGGGGCCTTCGAAGGTGGGCGTCTTCCTGTATGACAACCGGACGGTCATCGTCGAGAATTTCAACGACACGCCGGTCGATGTCAAACTGGTGGGGAACGGCTCCCTGAAGGCCCTCACGGACCTGGAGAGCGGAGAGGTGCTGGAAGCGGCCGCGGATGCCAATCCTTTCGGAGGCCGGATGCGCCAGGAGGCAGTGAAAAAAGCTGCGTTCACACTTAAGCCACACTCCTACAGGGCGTTCAGATACGAATAAATATTTTGCCTTGGCTCTTTCATCTCTATCGGATTATTTGTATATTTGTCCGATTTTTTGATTTCTGTCAATCAGACTTATGAGTATCCAGCAAGATAAAATCCAAGAATTGGTCGAGCGCCGCGCCGCCGCAAAATTGGGCGGTGGCCAACCGCGTATCGACGCACAGCACCAGAAAGGCAAGCTCACGGCGCGCGAGCGTCTTGAGAAGCTCCTCGATCCGGGCAGTTTCGAAGAATTCGACATGTTCGTGCAGCACCGTTGCACGAACTTCGGCATGGAGGCCTCCCATCCGGACGGCGACGGCGTCGTGACCGGACAGGGGACCGTCGACGGCCGCCTCGTCTTCGTGTTCGCCCAGGATTTCACCGTCAACGGCGGTTCCCTGAGCAAGACGATGTCAGAAAAGATCTGCAAGGTCATGGACATGGCCGTGCGGGCGGGTGCGCCGGTGATCGGTCTCAACGATTCGGGCGGAGCCCGCATCCAGGAGGGCATCGACGCCCTGGCCGGCTACGGCGACATCTTCGAGCGCAACATCCTCGCCAGCGGCGTGGTGCCGCAGATCAGCGGCATCTTCGGCCCCTGCGCGGGCGGCGCCGTGTATTCCCCCGCCCTGACCGACTTCACCCTCATGGTCCAGAACACTTCCTACATGTTCCTCACCGGCCCCGCGGTCGTCAAGTCCGTCACGGGCGAGGAAGTGGACCAGGAGAGCCTCGGCGGCGCCGCGGTGCATGCCTCCAAGTCCGGCGTGGCGCATTTCAGCGCCCCGTCCGAAGAGGAAGGCATCGCCACGATCAAGCAGCTGCTGGGTTTCCTCCCGCAGAACAACCTCGAGACCGCCCCCGAGCGTCCGACCGCCGACCCCGTCGGCCGCGTGGACGACGCGCTCAACGACATCGTGCCCGACAGCCCCAACAAGTCCTACGACATGTACGGCGTGATCCGCAGCATCGTCGATGACGGCGAGTTCTTCGAGGTCCACAAGGATTTCGCAAAGAACATCATCGTCGGCTTCGCCCACATGGGCGGCCGGAGCGTGGGCATCGTGGCCAACCAGCCCGGTGTGCTCGCCGGCGTGCTCGACATCAACGCCTCCCGCAAGGGCGCCCGTTTCGTGCGCTTCTGCGACGCGTTCAATATCCCGCTGGTCACCCTCGTGGACGTCCCGGGCTTCCTGCCCGGCACGCAGCAGGAATACGGCGCCATCATCACCAACGGCGCAAAGCTGCTGTTCGCCTATGGCGAGGCCACGGTCCCCAAGGTCACCGTCACCCTGCGCAAGAGCTATGGCGGCGCGCATATCGTGATGAGCTGCAAGCAGCTCCGCGGCGATGTGAACTATGCCTGGCCGACCGCGAACATCGCCGTAATGGGCGCCGAGGGTGCCGTGGACATCCTTTACGGCAAGGAAATCAAGGCCGAGACGGATCCCGCGAAGAAGAGCGAGATCGCCGAAGCCCGCAAGCAAGAATACAACGATCTCTTCTGCAACCCTTACCAGGCAGCACAGAAGGGATATATCGAGGACGTCATCGAGCCGCGCAACACGCGCTTCCGCGTGATCCGCGCCCTCGCCACCCTCGAAGGCAAACGACAGGAAATCCCCGCGAAGAAACATGACAACCTTCCTCTTTAGTCTCCTCCCGCTCACGGCGGGCGGCGACAGGATGGCCGCGATCGATCCGCACGGATGGACCCTCACGCTCATCAGCGTGAGCGTGGTCTTCTCCGCGCTCATCATCCTGTACTTCATCTACAACTTCTCCGGCAACATTTTCTCGGGCAAGTACAAGCGCAAGCCGAAGGCCCCGAAGGCAGCCAAGGGAGCGGTTGACGGTGAAGTGGCGGCTGCGATCGCCCTCGCCCTCGAAGCCGAGGCGGGCGGTGAGACCGAAGCCGCCATCGCGACGGCCCTGCACCTGTATCTGAGCGATGCGGTGCACGACCTGGAGCCGGGCTTCATCACCCTCCGCCGCGCCCCGTCCCCCTGGGACAACAAACAGTTGAATTTCAGAAAATCACCCCGCAAATAATGAAAGCATACAAATTCAAGATCAACGGCAAGGAATACAACGTAGCCGTCAACGGAATTGAAGGAAAGAACGCCGACGTGACCGTCAACGGCGTCAATTATCAGGTCGAACTGGAGAACGAGGTTCCCGCCGCAGCCGCAGCCCCCGTGGCCGCCCCGGCCGCCGCAGCGCCCGCCGCTGCCGCAGCCCCCGCCGCCGCACCCGCCGCAGCCGGCGCCGGCAAGATCATCGAGTCTCCCCTTCCGGGCGTCATCATCAGCGTTGACGTCAAGGAGGGCCAGGCCGTCAAGCGCGGCCAGAAGGTGGCCGTCATCGAGGCCATGAAGATGGAGAACGAGATCCTGTCCGACGTGGACGGCACCATCAAGGCCATCCATGTCAAACAAGGTGATTCCGTACTTGAAGGCGCTGACATCGTAACGGTTGGTTGATGGAAAATATATTTGACAGTCTCCAGCAGTTCTGGCAGTTCACGGGTTTCGCGAACTGTACTTGGCAGCACCTGTTGATGATCTGTATCGGTCTGATCTTCATCACCCTGGGTATTGTCAAGAATTGGGAGCCGCTGCTGCTCGTGCCGATCGGATTCGGCATGATCATCGGCAACATCCCGCTCTTCTTCGATCCGGCCACCGGCGTCGGCCTCAAGATCGGTATCTATGAGGAGAACTCGGTGCTGAACATCCTTTACCACGGCGTCAAGAACGGCTGGTACCCGCCGCTCATCTTCCTGGGCATCGGGGCAATGACGGATTTCAGCGCGCTGATTTCACAGCCCCGGCTGATCCTGATCGGCGCCGCCGCCCAGATGGGTATCTTCGGCGCCTACCTGCTCTCGCTCGTGCTTGGCTTCGCCCCCAACGAGGCGGGTGCCATCGGCATCATCGGCGGCGCGGACGGCCCGACGGCCATCTTCCTGAGCTCCAAGCTCGCCCCGGAACTGATGGGCGCCATCGCCGTGTCGGCCTACTCCTACATGGCGCTCGTACCCGTGATCCAGAAACCGATCATGCTGCTCCTTACGACCAAGAAGGAACGCGTGATCCGGATGAACAAGCCGCGCGTGGTGAGCCAGCGCGAGAAGATCATCTTCCCGATCGTCGGCTTCCTCTGCACCGCCTTCATCGTCCCTTCCGGCCTGCCGCTGCTGGGCATGCTCTTCTTCGGCAACCTGCTCAAGGAAAGCGGCGTGACCAAGCGCCTCGCGGCCACGGCCAGCGGTCCGCTGATCGACGTGGTGACGACGCTCATCGGCATCACCGTGGGCGCCTCCACCCAGGCGGACGTGTTCCTCACCGGCCGTTCGGCCCTCATTTTCGGCCTCGGTCTGGCGTCCTTCGTGATCGCCACCACCTTCGGCGTGCTCTTCACGAAGTTCATGAATCTCTTCCTCAAGGAAGGCAAGAAGATCAACCCGCTCATCGGCAACGCCGGCGTGTCCGCCGTGCCGGACTCCGCCCGCGTGTCCGAACAGGTGGGTCTGGAAGCGGATCCGTCCAACCACCTGCTGACCCACGCCATGGCGCCCAACGTCGCCGGCGTGATCGGCTCTGCCGTAGCAGCCGGCATCCTGCTGGGATTCCTGGGATAAAGAACTCCTTCTTTACAAAAAGAAAGACCGGTTTTTCGTCAAGAAAAAGCCGGTCTTTCTTGGTTTTTTTCTCGTTATTATATATCTTTGCCATAATCCCCCCTTCTTAAACTGCTTCGTACTCAAACCGATTAATAACCATATCTCATATGTCAGACAAATTAAAGGAACTCACGGAGAAACTTTACAACGAAGGTCTCTCCAAAGGCAAAGAAGAAGGAAAACTCTTGCTCGCCCGCGCTCGCGAAGAAGCCGACCGCATCATCTCGGATGCACGCAATCAGGCTGCCAGCATTGTTTCCGACGCTGAAAAGCAGGCCGCGGACGTCAAGAACAAGACGGCCTCCGATCTCAAGATGGCCTCGGCCCAGTGCCTCCAGGCAACCAAGAAAGACATCGAGAACCTGCTGGTGAACGCCATCGGCGCCGCACCGGTCGAGAAGCAGCTGTCCGACCCCGATTTCCTCAAGAAAGTCATCCTCGCCGTCGCCGAACGTTTCAGCGCCAGCGAATCCGCCGATCTTTCCCTGCTGCTCCCCGCATCGCTCAAGGACGAACTCGAGCCCTGGGTGAACGGAGAGCTCCGCAAGAAGCTCGGCAGCGGCCTGAAGGCTGACTTCACCAAGAAAGTCACCGGCGGCTTCAATATCGGCCCCAAGGACGGCAGCTGGTTCGTCAGCATGACGGACGAGACTTTCGGCGAGCTGTTCGCAGAATACCTCCGTCCCGTCACGCGCAAGTTCCTCTTTGGCTAGGTGATGAACAACTACGAATACATCATCGCCAGTCTGCCCGTCCTTCGGCTGGACGATCTCAAGGCTGGCAGAGGTCTGGCGGAGAAGCTGCTCGGAGAGATCCGCAGCCAGCTCTCCGAGCGGGACAACGCCCTGCTGGACTTCCTGCTTCTCAGCTACGATCCCGACCAGCTCAACGCGGACTTCTACAAACGAGCCCTCGCCCACAGGAACCGTTATGTGCGCGAGTGGTTCGCCTTTGACCTGGATCTCCGCAACGCCACGGTCGACTATCTCAACGAATCGCTGGGGCGTGAAAAGGGCCAGGACCAGATCTTGCTGGAAGGGCGTGAAGAGGCAGAGTTCCCCGAACGGGCCAAGGCGGAGACCGTCCTCCACGGCGACGACATCCTGGACCGGGAGCGTGGCCTGGATGAGCTCCGCTGGCAGAAGATCGACGAGATCAACCTGATGGAATACTTCAACATGGAAGTCATTCTGGGTTTCATCTGCAAGCTCAAGATCATCGACCGCTGGCTCCAGCTCGATCCCGAATCGGGCCGGGCCATGTTCCGCAAGCTGGTCGAGGACATCCGTTCCACATACGATAACAAAAAACAGAATATCACGATATGAGTACAACAGGAAAGGTAACGGGCATTGTCTCGAACCTCGTGACCGTGGCCGTTGACGGGCCAGTAGCGGAGAACGAACTCTGCTACATCACCCTCGGAGGCTCCCGGCTTCTCGCCGAAGTCATCAAGGTCAATGGCGACAAAGCCTCGGTCCAGGTGTTCGAGAGCACCCGCGGACTCAAGAACGGAGACAACGTCGAATTCCTCGGCAAGATGCTCGAGGTCACCCTCGGTCCGGGCCTCTTGTCCGGCATTTACGACGGTCTTCAGAACAATCTCACCACGATGGAAGGCGTCTTCCTCAAGCGGGGCGAATACACCAAACCGCTCGACCACAGCGTCAGCTGGGACTACACGCCGCTCGCCAAGGCAGGCGACAAAGTCGTCGCCGCCGACTGGCTCGGCGAAGTGAAGGAAGGCTGGCTTCCCCACAAGATCATGGTTCCCTTCTCCTTCGAAGGTGAATACACCGTCAAGGAGATGGCACCCGCCGGCAGCTACACCATCGACAAGACCATCGCCGTGCTGACCAACGCCGAAGGCGAGGACGTCCCCGTGACGATGACCCAGAAATGGCCGGTCAAGGTGGCTGTCAAGGGCTATCGGGAGAAGCCGCGTCCCTCCAAGATCATGGAGACGGGCGTGCGCGTCATCGACAGCTTCAATCCCATCGCCGAGGGCGGCACCGGATTCATTCCGGGCCCGTTCGGCTGTGGCAAGACGGTGCTCCAGCACGCCATCGCCAAGCAGGGCGACGCCGACGTCATCGTCATGGCGGCCTGCGGCGAGCGCGCCAACGAGGTCGTGGAGATCTTCACGGAGTTCCCGGAGCTCATCGACCCGCACACCGGACGCCACCTGATGGAGCGTACGACCATCATCTGCAACACCTCCAACATGCCGGTGGCCGCCCGTGAGGCGTCCGTGTACACCGCCATGACCATCTGCGAGTACTACCGCGCCATGGGTCTGAAGTGCCTGCTGCTGGCGGACTCCACCTCCCGCTGGGCCCAGGCCCTCCGCGAGATGTCCAACCGTATGGAAGAGCTTCCCGGACAGGACGCTTTCCCGGTGGACCTTTCCGCCATCATCTCCAACTTCTACGCCCGTGCGGGCATGGTCGTGCTGAACAACGGCCAGACCGGCGCCGTGACCTTCATCGGAACGGTCTCCCCTGCCGGCGGCAACCTCAAGGAGCCGGTGACGGAGTCGACCAAGAAGGCCGCCCGTTGCTTCTACGCCCTCGAGCAGACCCGCGCCGACCAGAAACGCTACCCGGCCGTCAACCCGATCGACTCTTATTCCAAATACCTGGAGTATCCCGAGATCCAGGAGTACCTCGACACCACGATCCAGAAGGGTTGGGTGGACAAAGTACTCAAGGCCAAGAATATCGTTCGCCGCGGCCGTGAAATGGCCGACCAGATCAACATCCTGGGCGATGACGGCGTGCCGATGAGCTACCACGAAGCCTTCTGGAAGTCCGAACTCGTGGACTTCGCCTTCCTGCAGCAGGACGCCTTCGACAAGATCGACGCCCTCTGCCCGATCGAGCGCCAGAAGTACATGCTTGACTGCATCCTGGACATCTGCGACCACAGCTTCGAATTCGAGAACTTCGAGGAGTGCCGCAACTTCTTCAAGGACCTGATCAACACCCTGCGTCAGATGAACTATACGGAGTTCCAGAGTCCCAAGTTCCACGAATACGAGCAGCAGCTCAAAAAACAACTTTCCTGATCTATGGCAACGAAAGCATTCCAACGCACATACACGCAGCTCCAGGCCATCACCAAGGCCACGGTCTCCCTCAATGCGAAGGGCGTATCGAACGATGAGCTGGCCACGGTCGGCGGCAAGCTGGCCCAGGTCGTCAAGACCAAGGGCGACAGCGTCACCCTCCAGGTATTCTCCGGCACGGAAGGCATTCCGACCAACGCCGAGGTCTCTTTCCAGGGCGCACCCCCTACCCTCCGCGTGAGCGACCAGCTTTCCGGACGCTTCTTCAACGCCTATGGCAAGCCCATCGACGGCGGCGCCGAGATCGAGGGCGAAGAGCGCGAGATCGGCGGTCCTTCCGTCAACCCGTACAAGCGCCGCCAGCCCTCCCAGCTGATCCCGACCGGCATCGCCGGCATCGACCTCAACAATACCCTGGTCTCCGGTCAGAAGATTCCGTTCTTCGCCGACCCGGACCAGCCGTACAACCAGGTCATGGCCGACGTGGCCCTGCGCGCCGACGTGGACAAGATCATCCTCGGCGGCATGGGTCTGAGCAACGACGACTATCTCTTCTTCCGCCACAGCTTCGAGGCTGCGGGCGCCCTGGACAAGATCATCTCCTTCGTCAACACGACCGAGGAGCCGCCGGTGGAGCGTCTGCTCATCCCGGACATGGCCCTGACCGCCGCCGAGTACTTCGCCGCGGACAAGAACGAGAAAGTGCTGGTCCTGCTGACCGACATGACCCTGTACGCAGACGCCCTGTCCATCGTGTCCAACCGCATGGACCAGATCCCTTCCAAGGACTCCATGCCGGGCTCGCTGTATTCCGACCTCGCCAAGATCTACGAGAAGGCCGTGCAGCTGCCTACCGGCGGTTCGATCACCATCATCGCCGTGACCACGCTGAACGACGGCGACATCACGCACGCCATCCCGGACAACACCGGCTACATCACGGAAGGCCAGCTCTTCCTGCGTGCGGATCCCGACACGGGCAAGGTCATCGTCGATCCGTTCCGCTCCCTGTCCCGACTCAAACAGCTCGTGCAGGGCAAGCAGACCCGTGAGGACCACTCCCAGGTGATGAATGCCGGCGTGCGTCTGTACGCCGACGCGCAGAATGCCAAGACCAAGCTCGAAAACGGTTTCGACCTGTCCGACTACGACCTCCGCTGCCTTGACTATGCCAAGGAATATGCCATCCGCCTGCTCTCCATCGACGTCAACATCACGGTGGAGCAGATGCTGGACACCGCGTGGGAAATCTTTGCAAAATACTTCTCGCCTGCCGAAACAGGTATCAAACAGGCACTCGTCGACAAATACTGGAAGAAGAACTAGACCGTGGCCATCAAATTTCAATACAACAAGACGTCTCTGACGAATCTGGGCAAGCAGCTCAAGGTACGCCAGAAGGCACTGCCGACCCTGAAGAACAAGGAGTCGGCCCTGCGTTCTAGCGTGCTTGAGGCCAAGAAGGAGTCCGAACGGCTGGCCAGCGAGTTGGAAGCATCCTTGAAGCGGTACGATTACCTGGCCGCGCTCTGGAACGAATTCGATCCGGGGCTGGTCCGTATCGTGGACGTCGACCTGCGCACCGTCAAGGTGGCTGGCGTCAAGACGCCGAAGCTGGATGAGATCCACTACGAGATCCGGCCCTTCAACGCCTTCGTCAAGCCTGCCTGGTATGCCGACGGGGTGGCCATCCTCAAAGAGCTTTCCAGGCTCGGCATCGAGTCCGAGGTCTACATGGAGAAGCGCCGGATCCTGGAGTTCCAGCGAAAGAAGACCACCCAGAAGGTGAATCTGTACGAAAAGGTCCAGATTCCCGGATACAAGGAGGCCATCCGTAAGATCAAGCGATACATGGAGGATGAGGAGAACCTCTCCAAGGCGTCCTCCAAGATCGTCAAGAACAGACACGCAGCAGAAGAAGAGGAGGAACAGGCATGATCGAGAAAATGACCCGCTACAACTTCATCCTCCTCGGAGGTGAAGAAGAGAAATTCCTCGCCGACCTGCAAGAGTTGGGCGTCGTGGACATCACCCGGTCTTTCAAGCCCGTGGACGATGCCTCCAACCAGCTCCTGCTCCAGGCTGAGAGCCTCAAGAGCGCCGTTGCCTTCCTGGGTGCCCAGGATTTCCCCGACGCTACGCCCCTCCCGGTGTCCGCCGAGGATCCTGCGGAAGAGACCGCCCTGCTCCAGCGCCGCCTCCAGGACGTGCGCTTCAAGCTGGAAGCCGCCCGCAAGGAGTATTCCCTGCGCAAGCCGTGGGGCAGCTTCAATCAGGCGGATTTCGACGAACTCGAGCGGCGCGGCTACAAGACCCGCTGGTACTGCGTCTCGAAGAAAGTGTTTTCCGAGGAATGGGCCGAAATCGTCCCCCTCAAGGTAATCCACCAGGAGGAGAACAGCGTTTGGTTCGTGACCGTATCGGACGACCCCGACTACAGTTTCCCGGTCAAGGAGATCGCCGCCCCCGGCGGAGACTTCACGTCTTCCGAGGCCCAGATCCGCCAGTACGAAGACGAACTCGCCGAGATCAAGGGACACATCCTCGGACTCAAGGAGGAGATCCCCGAGATTGAGCAGAAGAGCGCCCAGCTCCTGAACGACCTCGACATGTACCTGGCCGGCAAGGGCTCGGAGTCCGCGGTCGAAGGCTATATCGCACTCTTCGAGGGCTTCGCCCCGGTCGAAGAGGACGCCCGCCTCGCCGAGGCTTTCGACGCCATGGACGCCCTCTGGTACAAATCTGAAGCAAAGGTTGAGGACAACCCTCCCATCAAGCTGAAGGGCAATTGGTTCACGAACATGTTCTCTTCGCTGACGGACATGTATGGACGTCCTCAGTACAATGGGTTTGACCCGACGCCGTTCATCGCCGTCTTCTTCCTGCTGTTCTTCGCGTTCTGCATGGGTGACGCCGGCTACGGCATCGCCCTGGTCGTCGCGGGCCTCCTGCTCAAGAAGGTCAAGAGCTTCGCAAACATGGCTCCGCTCGTCGTCACCCTGGGTATCGGCACGACCGTGATCGGCCTGATCTTCCACACCTTCTTCTCGATCGACCTGCTGGAAATGACCTGGGTCCCTGACGGGGTGAAGAAGTTCATGCTGCCTTCCAAGATCGCCGGCTACGACGGCACGATGGTCCTCGCCCTGGTGGTGGGCATCGTCCACCTCTGCGTCGCCCTGGTCGTCAAGGCCTTCTACGCCACCAAGCACAACGGCATCTCGAAGACGCTCGGCGTGTGGGGCTGGACCCTGCTGGTCGCAGGCGGCTCCATCTTGGGCGGCATCGCCCTGGCCGGCGTGCTGGACAGTGCGGTCACGAAGTGGATCCTCATCGTCCTGGGCATCCTTTCCGCCCTCGGTATCTTCGTGCTCAACGATCTGCACCGCAACCCGCTCATCAACGTGGGAGCCGGCCTCTGGGACACCTACCAGACGGTCACCGGCCTGCTGAGCGACGTGCTGAGCTACCTGCGTCTGTACGCCCTCGGTCTCGCCGGCGCATTGCTGGGCTTCGCCTTCAACTCCATCGGACTGTCGGCCCTGGGAGACGGAAGCAGCATCGGCGGCTGGATCGGATTCATCCTCATCGTCCTGGTGGGGCACACCCTCAACCTCGCGATGTGCGCCCTGGGAGCCTTCGTGCACCCGCTCCGTCTCAACTTCCTGGAGTTCTTCAAGAATTCCGCCTACGAGACCAGCCCGCGCAATTATACCCCTTTACAGAAAACAAACAATAATCAATAATCCATCAACAATTATGCTTAACATTTTACTTGGTTATCTCGGCCTGGGTCTTGTGTTGATCCTGGGCGGTATCGGCAGTGTCATCGGCACGACTACGGCTGGCAACGCCGCGGAAGGTGCGCTGAAAATCAAACCGGAAGCCTCCGGTAACTATCTGGTGCTCTCCGCCCTCCCGGCGACTCAGGGCATTTACGGCTTCGTGGCCTTCTTCCTCATGCTGAGCAAGATGACCTCTGATCCGCAGGCCAACGGCATGATCGTCTTTGTGATCGGCACGTGCGTCGGACTCGTCTGTCTGCTCTCCGCCATCCGCCAGAGCCAGGTCTGCGCCAATGGCATCGTCAACATCAGCCAGGGCCACAATGTGTTCACCAACACCCTGATCTACGCCGCTCTGCCGGAGTTCTACGCGATCCTCGGTCTGGTCGGCGCCCTGATGGTGTAAGAACGGGACCCGTCCCCGGCAAAAAGCGAAACGCCCGAACGGGTGTTTCGCTTTTGCTTTTGTGACGTCCGCTCCGTATCTTTGCACTTCGTCTTATGAGCAAACGGATCATCTACCAGACTCTCCCCCGCCTCTGGGGCAGCGGCAAGCTTCGGGACTGTGACGCCGACAGCCTGGCCTACCTGCGTTCGCTGGGGGTGGACTTCGTCTGGTACACCGGCATCCCCCGCCACGCCACCGGGAAGGATTTCGTCAAGGGAGAACCCGGCTCGCCGTATGCCATTACCGACTGGCGGGACGTCAATCCCTACCTGGCGGACAACCCGGCGCGGCGCATGGAGGAGTTCGACGCCCTGGTGGCGAGGACCCATGCAGCCGGTCTGGGCGTGATCCTGGACTACATCCCCAACCATGTCGCCGCGGACTACGAAGGCCCCGTCCGGCACTTCGACCATTTTGACGGGGACTGGTCCGACACCCGCAAAAACGACTGGTCCGCTCCCCAGACGCGGGAGGAGATGGAGATTATTCTCCGTTTCTGGGCTTCCCGCGGCGTTGACGGCTTTCGCTGCGATATGGTGGAGTTGGTCCCCGCCGAAGCCTTGAAGGGGCTTATTTCGGCCTTAAAATCGGATTTCCCGGACCTGCTCTTTATCGCCGAGGTTTACCGGAAGGAGAATTACCGCCGCTATCTGGACGAGGTGGGCTTCGACCTGCTTTACGACAAGTCCGGGCTGTACGACACCCTGCGGGCCATCTGCTGCAGCGGCGCCACGGCCCGCGGGATCAGCTGGAACTGGCAGTGGCTGGGCGATCTTCAGCCCCGGGTGCTGAATTTCCTGGAGAACCACGACGAGCAGCGTCTCGCCTCGCCGCCGTTCCTGGGCGACGCCCGCCGCGGCTTCGCTCCGCTCGCCTGCTCGCTGCTCTTCAACACGGCTCCCTTCCTGCTTTATTTCGGCCAGGAAGTCGGCGAGGACGGCATCGACGGGGCCGACGGCCGCACCTCCATCTTCAACTGGAGCGACCCGCCGGGACTGCGCGGGCTCTACCGATCGCTGCATGGCGGCAGCCTGGCTCCGCCCAAGGCCGCCATCCTCGCCCGTTACCGGGAGCTGCTGCAATACGCCAGGCGCCCCGCCTTCGCAGCGGGGGGCACCTGGGACCTGACCTATTGCAACGAGCAAGCGGCGGGCTACGATCCTGACCGGCATTTCGCCTTCGTGCGCTACGATGCCGCTGAAGCTTGGCTCGTGGTCTGCAACTTCTCCGACGCCCCCGCCTCCGTCCGCCTCACCCTCCCGCCGGAGCTCCGCTCCCTCCGCCCCGGCCTCCCGGCCACAGCCTCCGCCGGCATCCCGCCCTTCGACGCCGCCGTCGTCCGCCTGTAATCGGTTGCCGGGCACGCCGGACTCCTTCTCCGTGCCCGGGGAAGGAAAAAATGACGTCCCGGGCACCGGCAGCGGCCTTTGCGTGCCCGGTTTCCAATTTCATACAAAAGGAGGGTTAAAGGAGGGCTCAAACGATGTTTTCTTAATCCTGGTCCTGTCGGGGAATCCATTGACATCCAGCGTGATAACAGAGCGAATGAAAATAAATGTTTAACCGGTCTGGAAAACGGCTTGTTCTTCGGATCTTCGCAACCATGAAAACAGATTTCCTCACACCAAAACGTTCGCTCTCATTCGGAGAGCAGGAAAGGGCATGCGAAGATCTCTTTCTTTCCCGCGGCCCCTTTTATCATTTGTGCACTCCCGGCGAAAGCACGCTTGTTCTATTTGAGACGGAGCAGGACTACCGCTTTGCCATAAACCTGATTGCATCCAGCAACTTTCAAGAACCTGATGTCAACATAATCACTTTTGAAGTGATGCGAACCCATCTTCATGTCATTGGCGAAGGCCCGTCGGCCGCAGCACTGGAATGGTTCTCACGGATGCGGAAAAGGCTCTATCGGTTCTATCAGTCCACCGGGCGTATACGGGATCTGAGCCCGTTTCAGGCAGACGCTTTTCCAATAGATGACCTGTCCTTTCTCCGCAATTCCATTGCCTATGTCAACCGGAACGGTTACCTTGTCCATCCCGAACACACGCCCTTTTCATACCCTTGGGGTGCAAACCGTTTCTATTTTAATCCCGATGCACAACGCCGCCATGACCGAAAGTTCAGAGATTTATTTGTCCGGGAGAAAAGACAGCTGTTTAGCAGTCATTCTGTCGAATATCCGGGAGAGGCACCCATAGTTGACGGATACATCTCTCCGGCCTTTTTTTGTGACTTAGCTTTGGGAGAGGGCATCTTCCGAGATGCGCGACACTACTTCAACCTGGTATCAAGAAGTGTGGAATCCTATAAGGACATAGCGAAACTCCTTGGCGATACTGTCCTTTATACGGACGACGAACTCTACCTTATCGTCCGTCAGCTCTGTCGAGACAATTACGGTAACGCACGTGCGGAAATCCTCCCCATGGAGGCAAAACAAACCATGGCCCGGACGCTCCGTTTTGACTATAAAGCGACGGACAAACAGATCCAGCGGATGCTCCGTCTGGATGCGCGGACGACATCTGCGTTATTTGGGAAATAGGATGCCGGGCACGCCGGACTCCTTCTCCGTGCCCGGGGAAGGAAAAAAAGACGTCCCGGGCACCGGCAGCGGCCTTTGCGTGCCCGGGGAAAAAGATTAGAAAGGATAGCCGACGCCGAAATGGATGGCGGCACCGTCCCGCGAGATCCACTCTTTCGGCTTGAGCCAGCGGGCGGCTTCGTCGCGGCTGGGCTCGTACACCTTGAAGCCGACATCCAGACGGACCAGGATGAAATCGAGATTCACCCGCAGGCCCAGCCCCCAGTCACCCGCCAGGGTGAGGGGGATCTCCCCGAGACGGAAAGCTTCCTCCCCGGACTCCCTTGCCGTACGCCAGACGTTTCCCGCTTCGGCAAAGATCGCCGACTCCAGCTTCCAGAACAACGGGAAACGGTACTCCAGGTCGGCTTCCAACTTCAGGTTGCCGGTCTGGCTGGGCAGCATGAAGGCCGGGCTGATCAGCTCGCTGCCCGGGCCCAGGGTACGTGCCTGCCAGCCGCGCATGCTGCCGGCGCCGCCGCAGTAGAACTGTTTCTCGAAAGGCAGGGAGGCGGAATTGCCGTAGGCGAAACCGGCTCCCGCCACGAAATGCATCGCCAGCGCATGCCTGTCGTTCCGGCCGAAACGCAGCACCCGGGCAAAGTCAAACTCCGCCCGGACATACTGCTTGTACGGCAGGCCGAAGATCATATGCTCGTCCAGCACCGGATGCGGATAGACGGGTAGCAGCGGATTCAACAGGGAGAGGACATTGCCGGACAGGTCCAGGCTGATCCGTTCGGCATGGTACGCCGTCTTCGGCACCACGGAGGCGTCGGTCGTATTGTAGATCATGGCGCTCACGCCCAGGTCCAGCTGGTCCTCGAACATATCCCACAGATAGGGATAGGACACCAGGGTGTTCACGAAGGAAGAACTGACGGAGAAAAGTTTCACCAGGTTGAGGCGCAGCGGATAGAACTGATAGTAAAAGCGGCCGGAGACCTGCCCGGTGTAGCCGTAGCTGAGCGACGCCAGGGTACGGCGGTACTCCGGACGGTTATGGTAGTTGTATGCCGTCTTGACTTCCGTCCGGGGGATGTACGTGCTGTGTACGTTTTGCATCGAGAGACCGAGCGGACGCGGGAAACTCAGGCTGGCCGAGACGCCGAATTCCGACGAACCGGCCTTGGTCTGGGGATGGTACTGCCAATTGCCGGTAAAGCCGAGATTGAGCCATTCTCCCCCATGGAAGATATTCTTGTGGTAGAAACTCAGCTGCGGGGAGAACCCCAGCAGGCCGGAGGCATTGGAAGAGGCTTCCACATTTGCCTTGAAGCCCATCATGTCCGTGCCGCTCAGCTGGATGTTGCAGTCCACCGTCGCGCTGTCGGCGGGAACCATCTCGATATTGACGCTGTTGAAGAGTTTCAGGGCGGAGAAGCGGGAATAGGCCTTGTTGACCATCTGTTCGCTGTACCAGGCCCCGGACCTGATCGTATTGATCTCGCGCAACAGTGATTCCTTGAACGGGACATCCTTCGGGTAGGAGATGCTCACCCGGCCGATGCGGTACTTGCTGACCGTGCTGTCCGCGGTCGGCACATCGCCCCGGGCATAGGGCCGGATGCGGTAGTAGAGCTTCGTGCGGTCCGTCAGCGTGTCCGCCTCGAAGAAATAATGGTTCTTGTTGAAATCGTAGTAGCCCTGCTCCCGGAACACCCCCGCGCCGCGTACCGTCTCGGCTTCAAGGATCTCCTCGGAGAGGTAATCCCCCACATGGACGGTCATGTTGGCGCTGTCCGCACGGAAGGCTTCGCCGAATTCGCCGCCGGGCACCTCATAGACGATCTCGTCGATCCGGTAGCGCTTGCCGGGAATGATACGGTAACCGACATGGGCGAGACGGCGCTTGTAGGTGACATCGGTCTTCACTTCCGATCCGTAATAGCCCAGCGTCTCCAGGTGATTGATGATGTTCTCAGCGGAAGCAGGCATCAGCGTGGGGTCGAAGACGACCGGCGCCACGCCCACCTTTTCCCAAAAGCCGTTGAGGCCCTTGCCGCTTCCGTCCGACCAGTTGTACACGCTCAGGAAGGGATTCCAGCCGAAGAGGATGGAAGAATTGGGCTGCTGGCGGATATACTGCGAAAACCCGTTCGACGGGAGGCGTTCACCGCGCGACTCGACCTCCACCTTCTGGGAGGCAAGACGGTAAGTACCCTCGGGCAGAAGCTTTGTAGTACTACACGAGATGATAGCAAATAAAGATATGAGCAGCAGTATATTGCGTTTCATCTTCTCCTGAATTCAGATAACACGACCGCCGTGGCGGACGCCACGTTGAGCGACTCGGCGCCCGCGCCTTCCCATGCCGGGATCCGCAACCGCCGGTCCACCTGCGCGGCCACATCCTCCCGGATGCCGGACGCTTCGTTTCCCATGATCACCAGGCCGGTCGCGGACAAAGGCTCGGCATACAGGTCCCGTCCGTCCAGGAAAGTCCCGTACACGGGCATCCCCGCTTCCCGGACACGCCGGCACAGTTCCGGCAGCTCCGCCGCAACCACCCGTACCCGGAAGACCGAGCCCATCGAGGCCTGGATCACCTTGGGATTGAACTGTTCCGCACAGTCTCCGGACACAAAGACCGTCCGGACGCCGAACCAGTCGGCCGTGCGGATGATGGTCCCCAGGTTTCCGGGGTCCCGGACGCCGTCCAAGGCCAGGCAGAGACAGGACTCCAGCACCGGCTCCGACGGCTCCGGACGGGCCACGACGGCCAGTACGGGAGAAGGCGTCGAAAGCTGGCTGATACGCTCCATGGCGGCATCCCCGATCTCTTCCCGGCGCCAGACGCCTTCCACCCGGAAACCCGAATGCAACGCCTCCCGGACCAGTTTCTCCCCTTCCACGACGAACAGGCCGGTCGCGTCGCGGAATTTCTTCTCGCGCAGCGAACGGATGCGTTTGATCTCGGCCTGGGTGATGCTCATATCCTACAAAGATACAAAAGACTTGAAAAAGAAAAAACCGGACTTCCGACGGAAGTCCGGTTTTCAGTCCGACTATAGGATTATTCCTCCACGACAGGAGAGTCGACGGCGTTGCGCATGACGGAAGCAATGCCCTGCTTCATCGTACGCTCGGACGCATACATCTGGCTGGCGCCGATGACCTGACCGTTGGAAGCCTTCAGGTTGAAGAAAGGCTTGCCGTTCTTGGCGACCTTGACCTCATAGCGCTCGGCCACGGGACCGTTCTTGCGGACAGACTCGATGCCGTTGAGGCAGGCAGCCTTGGTGTTGTAGCCCTCGCTCGTGAGGATGACCTGGCCATTGGTAGCCTTCAGGTTGAACTGGAACTCTCCGTTCTTGCGGATCGTGACAACAAATTTTCCCATTGTTTTATTGTTTTAGTTGTTGATGAAATGTCTTTTTACAAATATAGCAATTTTATTTACCCAGACACCCCATGTATGATAAAAAATTGCATATCTTAGCATGTAACAAAAAAGTTATATTGATTTACAAAAATGTTTTATCTATTATATTCAAATAAGTTACATCGAAATATGCCCAGAAAATAACATCCACTCCCAAAACCGCTATTTTTTTTGTATCTTCGCAACAAATAAATACCCCCATGGACAATTATCAGATCCGAAAAGAGCTTTACGACGCCGGTTCCCTGTATGCGGGTTTCGACCCCGCCGACGAGCGCTCCTATGAGACCTGTTACGACGGGCACGTCTATGCCGATTTCATCGCCAGCGGCAAACGCAGCCGCGACCTCGCGGTCACGCTCCCCCGCACCCTCCATGACCACTCCATCAGCGACGCGCTGTACCGCTTCCTGGCAGACTACGATCCGTACCGGATCGTCGGCGTAATGGGCGGTCACGCGATGAAGCGCAGCGACGCTTCTTTCCGCAAGGTCGCCCTCATCAGCAAGAAGCTTACCGAGCACGGCAAGCTCATGGTCTCGGGCGGCGGTCCCGGCGCCATGGAAGCAACCCATTTCGGCGCCTGGATGGCCGGGCGCACCGACGCCGAGCTCGACGGGGCCCTGCAGATGCTGCTGGCCGCGGACACCTTCCGCGACGCGGGCTGGCTTTCCTCCGCTTTCCGCGTGATGGAACGCTTCCCGCAGACGCAGTACCACAGCCTCGGCATCCCCACCTGGCTGTACGGCCATGAGCCCTCCACCCCCTTCGCCACGCAGATTGCGAAGTACTACGACAACAGCATCCGTGAGGACACCATCCTCACCATCGCCGTGGGTGGCATCATTTTCACCCCCGGCTCCGCCGGTACGATCCAGGAGATCTTCCAGGAAGCCGCCCAGGACCACTACAAGACCTGCGACGTGTCCAGTCCGATGGCCTTCATGGGCGTGGATTACTTCTCCCGGGAGATTCCGGTCTATCCCTTCCTGCAGGACATGATGGCGCGGGGCAAATACCACGACCTGCTGCTGTCCATCTCCGACGAGCCGGAAGACATCATCCGGGAGATCCTCTCCTTCCGGAAAGAGGATGCTGTCCACATTCCGAATAAATTCTTTAAATAGATGAAAATTAAATCAATAGGTGTCCTCACCTCAGGCGGTGATGCACCTGGAATGAATGCCTGTATCCGCGCCGTCACCCGCGCCGCCATCTTCGAAGACTGGAGGGTCTTCGGCGTGTACCGGGGCTGGGAAGGCCTTATCATGGGCGACATCAAGGAGTTCAACAGCGCCAGCGTCAGCAACACCATCCAGCGCGGCGGCACGATCCTCAAGACCGCCCGCAGCGAGGAGTTCCGTACCCCCGAGGGCCGCGCCAAGGCTTACAAGAACATCCAGAAGTTCGGCCTCGACGCCCTGGTAATCATCGGCGGCAACGGCTCCCTTGCCGGCGCGCAGGTCTTCGCCTCCGAATACGACATCCCGGTCATCGGCCTGCCCGGCACGATCGACAACGACCTGTACGGCACCGACTCCACCATCGGTTACGACACGGCCCTCAACACCATCATGGAATGCGTGGACAAGATCCGCGACACGGCCAACAGCCACGACCGCATCTTCTTCGTCGAGGTGATGGGACGGGATGCCGGATTCCTGACGCAGAACAGCGCCATCGCCGCCGGCGCCGAGGCAGCCATCATCCCGGAAGACCAGACCGACATCGACCAGCTGGCCACCTTTATCGGCCGCGGCATCCGCAAGAGCAAGAACAGCAGCATCGTGCTCGTGTCCGAGAAGGACGGCGGCGCCATGCACTATGCCGAACGCGTCCGGCAAGAGTATCCGCAATACAACGTGAAGGTCTCCATCCTGGGGCATCTGCAGCGCGGCGGCTCCCCCACCGCGTACGACCGCATCCTCGCCAGCCGTCTCGGCGTCGCCTCCATCGAGGCCCTCAAGGAGGGACAGCGCAACGTCATGGTCGGCATCAAGAACGACCAGATCGTCTATGTCCCCATCTCCCGGGCCATCAAAATGGACAAGCCCATCGACAAGGAGCTGATCAACGTGCTGGGCATCCTGTCCATCTAAATCATTTTATCCGGTTCGCCAGGACCGCGGCGACCACGTTCCCTGAAACATTCAGCAACGTGGCGGGGATATCTATCAGGGTGCTGATGACCATCAGGACGGCCGCCATCTCCGGCGCATAGCCAAAGACGGAGCAGATCAGCAGTTCTCCGGTCATGCCTCCCGTCGGGACGGCCCCCATGACCGTGCCCACCAGGATTCCTACGCCCACCACCAGGAAGAAGCTGCCCCAGGAAGGCGCCGATGCCCCGAAGACGGTCAGCAGGAACACCACTTTCACGACACCTCCGATGGCCGATCCATCCTTGTGGATATTGGTCCCCAGGGGAATAACGCTGTCGGCGATCAGCGGCCGGACCCCCATTCCCGTAGCGGCCTCCAGGCAGAGGGGAATGCATACCGCGCTGGACGAAGTGGCCACCGCCGTCAGCGACGGCGGCACCATCCCCCGCCAGTAACGTCCCAGCATGCCTTTCTCGCCGGAGAGCAACACCCATCCGGAATTCAACGGGAAGAAAACGACCAGAGCCGCGATCAGGTATGCCACGAGGGCATCGGCATATCCTCCCAGGATCCCGTTCCCCAGGCTTCCCACCGTCCAGGCGAAATAGCAGCCGATCCCGACGGGAGCGGCGTACATGACGAAACGCATCGCCCTGACGGTCAAGTTCATGGCAGATTCGAGGAAATCCGCCGCCTTGCGCCCCTTCTCTCCGAACAGGGCGACGATGACCCCGGCCACCGTCGAAACGGCGATGACCGGCAGCAGCGACGCGGCGATGGCGGCTTTCAGCGACAGCACGCCGCCGCCATTCCCACCCGTCTGCATGTCGGCCAGAAAGGTCTCCGGATGGACCGAAGAGAAGGGATTCCAGATCATGAAAAGGACAAAGGCAAGCGCGCATGCGACGGCCGACAGCAGCAGGAAGGTCCCCAGGGTCGCTCCCAGAAGCTTCCATGCGATGCCGCTGCGGCAGACCTTGCAGCTCGCCGACGCCATGCTGAAAGCCACCAGGGGGACGATCAGCACGAACACCGCATCCAGGAACACCTCTCCCACGGGACGGACCACGGCCGTCCCCTCTCCCCAGACAAGGCCGCAGACCGCACCGGCGATCACTCCCGCCAGCAGCGCCAGCGTAAAACCGTAATTCTTCCAGAAGCCCATCATGCAAATATACAATTTCTATTGCAGGGAGACGAAAATCAGCCGCACGGGCCGTGCGGCTGATTGCATGGAGTGGAGCATAGGGGATTCGAACCCCTGACCTATAGATTGCGAACCTATCGCTCTACCAACTGAGCTAATACCCCGTTTGCGGGTGCAAATGTAAACATTTTTTTTGAAATACACTATGCTTTCGCTTCTTCCGCTTTCCGGGCACGGTATTCCCGCGGAGAAACGCCCAGGCGGGTCCGGACGAACGTCCCGAAAGCGGACAGGCTCGTGAAGCCGTAGTCCGCCGCGATCTCCTTGACGGGACGGTCCGAATTGCGGAGCTGGCGGGAGATGCCTTCCTGCGTGTATTCATGAATCCAGGACAGGGCGGACCGGCCGCTGGCCCTGCGCACGCTAGCGGACAGGTGCTTCGGCGAGATGCAGATCGCACGCGCATAGTCTTCGACATTGCGCCGGCGCCCGTCCGCATCCGAGAGCAGGGACAGGAACTGCTTGAAGATCACGTCGTGCCGGCGTTCATGTCCGTCGCCGGCGGGAACCATGTTGCGCTTGATGATAACGCTGATCTCATAGAACGCCGTGACCATCAGCGACTGCATCACTTCTTTGTAGTAATAATCCTGCGGGCCCGCCAGCTTCTCCCGGAACAGGTGGAAGATATGGCTGCCGATCCGCATCTCGGCATCGGTCATGTGATACACCGGATGCTCCCGGGCATAC
Source organism: Bacteroidales bacterium (assembly GCA_012744435.1). Taxonomy (GTDB): domain Bacteria; phylum Bacteroidota; class Bacteroidia; order Bacteroidales; family UBA932; genus Cryptobacteroides. The sequence continues at coordinate 25,005 of JAAYCA010000009.1, read as the reverse complement.
ATCATCACGGACCACAGGCTGTCGTCCGTGCCGACGGTCTTCCGGAATTTTGCGTAGGACATCCCGAAGATCAGTCCGCGGAAATCCGGACTGCTGAAGAGGTTGTCAAGCACGGTCCCGGGCGGGCAGATCAGCATGTCATGCGTTCGGACCTCCGTGGGGAGTCCTCCGATATCGATCCGCAGGCGACCGTCCACGACGATAATGGACAGGATCATCCCGGCCCCCATGGTCTCCACCTGCTGAAAATCGGCCAGGTTGCCGAAGATCACCATGTCGCCGTCGGAATAATGCACTTGGAGTTGTTCCATTTCGGAAGATTTTTGCACAAAAGTAGAAAAAATAACACAATAACTACATCAAAACACTCCAAAATTTGCAAATATGAAGAAAAAAGATGTACTTTGTTGATTATAATGACGAAAAACATGGACTTCAGTTCTGTCAACCAACTCCTGCAGGAGAGCTTCCGCCGGCACTGGGACCGTCCGGCCCTGTCCAATTACCAGGGCATCACCCTCAAATACGGTGACGTCGCCCGCCGGATCGAGAAACTTCACATCGCTTTCGAGCAGTGCGGGCTCCTCCAGGGAGACAAAGTGGCCATCTGTTCCCGCAACCAGGCCAACTGGGGCGTCAGTTTCCTGGCGGCCCTGACCTACGGCGCGGTGCCCGTGCCCATCCTCCATGAATTCAAGCCGGGCAACATCCACTACCTGGTCAATCACTGCGAGGCCAAGGTCCTCTTCGTGGATGACGTGATTTGGGAAGGCCTGCTCGTCGAGGAGATGCCGAAACTTCAAGTCATCGTACAGATCAACACATTCAAGTTCCTGTATGCCTGCAACAAAGAGTTGTGGACAATCCGCGAGCACCTCAATGAGAGTTTCGGCAAGAAGTTCCCCGATCATTTCGGTCCGGAAGACCTGGACTACTATGTTGACAGCCCGGACGAACTGGCCGTCATCAACTATACCTCCGGCACGTCCGGCTTCTCCAAGGGGGTGATGATCCCTTACCGCGCCCTTTGGTCCAACATCGACTTCGCACACAACCATGCCCTGCCGGAGCTGGGCTGTGAGAATACGGTCGTCTCGATGCTCCCTTCCGCCCACATGTACGGCATGATGTTCGAGTTTCTCTTCGAGATGACCATCGGCATGCACGTCCACTTCCTGACCCGCACCCCGAGCCCGAAGATCATCATGCAGGCGTTCGCGGACATCAAGCCCGACATCATCATCTCCGTCCCGCTGATCATCGAGAAGATCTACAAGTCCAAGCTGAAACCCATCCTTGACAAACACAAGCTGCTGTTCGGCCTTCCGATCATCGATCAATTCCTGCAGAAGAAGATCTGCAAGGAACTGGTCACCACCTTTGGCGGACGCTTCATCGAGGTGATTATCGGCGGCGCCGCCTTCAACCCGGAGGTCGAGCGCTTCTTCCGCAAGATCGAATTCCCCTTCACGGTCGGCTATGGCATGACCGAATGCGCCCCCATCATTACCTACGCCCATTTCGACAAGACCAAGCTCTTCTCCTGCGGGCAGGCCGCCCCGCACATGGAGATCCGCATCGACTCCCCCGACCCGGTCCGGATCCCGGGCGAGGTGCAGGTGCGCGGGGCCAATGTCTTCCTGGGGTACTACAAGAACGAAGAGGCGACGGCCCAGGCGCTGACCGGGGACGGATGGTTCCACACCGGCGACATGGGCGTGCTCGACGAAGAGGGCTTCCTGTTCCTGCGCGGCCGCTCCAAGTGCATGATCCTGGGGCCTTCCGGCCAGAACATCTATCCGGAGGAGATCGAGGGCGTGCTCAACAACCTGGCGTACGTGGTGGACTCCCTGGTCATCGAGGACGACGGCGGCCTGACGGCGCTCATCTATCCCGACTGGCACAAGGGCGAGCAGGACGGCATGGACAAACAGCAGCTGGAGAACCTGCTGCACGCCAGCCTGCCCGTCATCAACAAGGAGCTGCCGGGTTATGCGCGACTGCGCAAACTGGAATTCATGCCGGAGGATTTCGAGCGTACGCCCAAGCGCAGCATCAAGCGCTACCTCTACCAGCGGAACAAGTCCTAATCCGCGAAGACCATCTCGTCGAAGAGCCAGTCGGCATGGCCGATCTCTTTCGTGACGAAGAGCAGGTAGCGGATGTCCAGGGAGATGTTGCGGCAGTAGTCCGGGTCGAAGACCAGGTCGCTCATCGTCCCTTCCCACACGCGGTCGAAGTTGATCCCGATGAGATTGCCGTCGGCATTGATCACCGGACTGCCGGAATTGCCTCCTGAAGTATGGTTCGTGGCCAGGAAGCAGACCGGCTGGCCGTCATGGCCCCCTTCTGCATAGATGTCGCGCAGCGCCTGCGGGATGTCGTAGTCGAAGATGTCGGGATTGTCTTTCTCCATGATGCCCATCAGCGTGGACACGGGCGCATAGTAGATGGCGTCCGAGGGGCTGTAGCCCGCCACGTGGCCGTAGGCGACGCGGAGCGTCAGGTTGGCATCCGGGTAGAAATCCTTGTCCGGCTCGAACTCCATCTGAGCCCGCATATAGTCGCGGTATGCGAGCCGGATGTCCCGGTCCAGACGGGTGATCACCGGCTGGATGTCCTCGCGGTACCACTGGTAGAAGGCGTCATAGAGCGCATAGGCGGGATCCGCCTTGACGGCTTCCAGGTCCGCCTCCTTCAGGGCGAGCACCCGTGCGCGGTCCGTGAACAGGGACTTCGAGAAAAGATCGTCCCGCCAGGCTTCCACGCTGCCGTATGAAGCCAGTTTCTCGCGGAAAAAGGCCGGCTTGTAACCCGGATTCATCTGTCTGTCGTAGGCTTCCAGCATCGCGACGAAGATCTCCTCGTCGATGGGCTGGAAGTAATCCTTGTAGAATATCTCCGCCAGCGCGTCGACCGGCCGCCCGCCCTGCAGGGCGCTCGCCACGTTGCTGGCGAACTGCAGGAGTTCGACCGTCCGGACCGTCTCCGTGTAATATTCATAGGCGCGGTACACCGGCTCGCGCTGGGCATACAGCTCGTGAAGACGCTCCACCAGCCCCTCATAGCGGGTCCCCGCCGCCCAGACGGAGAAACGGCGCTCGAAGTCCTGCTTGGCCGCCACCGTCTTCAGGCGGGCGATGCCCTTTTCCTCTCCCTGCCATTTCTTCCAGGCGTTGGACACGCCGGCGTTCTTGGAGGAATACTGGATGCGGACCGCCTGGTCCTGCGACATGTATTTCTTCTGGATGTCCAGCCGCTGCGTGCGCAGCGCGATCTTCTGCGGATCGGAGATCTCCCCGACATAGCGGACTTCGTCGGAGATCACATACTCCTTGGTGCTGCCCGGGCAGCCGTACACGAAGGTAAAGTCCCCCTCCTTCACACCCGCGCGGGAAACGGTGAAGAAACGTTTGGGTGTGTATGGAATATTATCTTCCGAATAATCAGATGGTTCGTTGTTCTTATCTGCATAAATACGGAAGATCGAGAAATCTCCCGTATGGCGAGGCCACATCCAGTTGTCGGTGTCGCCGCCGAACTTGCCGATCGAAGACGGCGGCGCCCCTACCAGGCGCACATCCCGATAGACCTTGTACACGAAAAGGAAGTACTGGTTGGCGTAATAGAGCGCTTCCACGCTGGCGCGAACCCCCTTGTCGGGATCGGTCAGCTGACGGACGATGACATCCGAATTGGCCTTCACCACCGAGTCGCGCTGCGCCTCGCTCATCGTCGGGACATATCCCTTCAGGACGGCGTCGGTGACTTCGTCCATGCGCTCCAGAAAACTGACGGTCAGCCCCGGGTTGGGCAGCTCTTCGCTGCGGTTCATCGCCCAGAATCCGTCTTTGAGATAGTCGTGCTCCACGCTGCTGTGCTGCTGGATCTGGCCGTAGCCGCAATGGTGGTTGGTGAAAAGCAGGCCTTCGCGCGAGACCACCTCGCCCGTACAGCCCGAGCCGAAGAGCACCACGGCATCCTTGAGCGATGCCTGGTTGACGCTGTACACATCCTCGGCCGTCAGCCGGAAGCCATGCGCCTGCATATCCTCGATACGCTGGGAGATCAGCATCGGCAACCACATTCCCTCATCCGCGCGCAGCGGCTGGAAGGCTGCCAGCAACGTAAGCGCGCCACAAATCAAATACTTCTTCATATTTCGTTTCAAATTGTTTCAATCATTCTGCTCCTCCTCCGGACCTTCCGGAAGCGGCTTCTTGGGATTTTTCGGCACGCCGAGCCTGATGAGCTGGCGGGCGGAAGTCAGGATGGACTGGCCGCCGTCGTCGATCTTGGCGGATACGATGTCGTACTGCCGGAGCGCGTCGCGGAGCTTGTCCCCCATCGTCGCATGCGCCTTGGAAAAGTCGTGCACGCGGTCGATCATGTTCTGGGCGGCCTTGATGATCTTCTCCTGGTTGCGGGCCTGGTCGTAGTTGGTCCAGGCAATGCGTATCATCCGCAGGAACGGCATCAGGGTCTCTTCCGTGGCCAGCAGGACCCCCTGCGTATAAGCTTCGTTGAAAAGGTTGGGCGAAAGCGACTTCGCCAGCTGGAGGGAGCCGTAGTTCGGCACGAACATCACCACGTAGTCGAGGGTCTTGTAGCCCTCCCGGATGTAATGGGGATAACGCTTGCCGGAGAGGTCCTTGATCTGGGCGCGGATGGCCTGCAGATTGCGCTGGGCGGCATCTTCCTTCGCCGCCGGATCCTCTGCGGCGAACCAGTCGGAGTAGGCGTCCAGCGACACCTTGGCATCGATGATGACCTCCGTCCTGTCCGGATAATGCAGGATGTAGTCCGGCCGCATCCGCTTGCTGCTGTCTTCGTTGCGGAGCGTCTGTCCGAGGGCGTCCCGGAGCGTCTCCTCCCGGTCGAAGTCGCGCCCCTCCACCATGCCTTCGTTCAGCAGCATGTTGTAGAGGATGACCTCACCCCAGCCGCCGGCGGTCTTGTTCTGGCCCTTCAGGGCGGAAGCCAGGTTGTCGGCCTTGGCACCGATGCTGGAGGTCTGGCTCTGCAGGTTCTTCACGGCCTGCTCCATCGCCTCCTTCATCTGGGCGGCGCCCTCCGTCTGGGACTTCTTCTGGGCGTCGAATGCTTCCTGCATCGCCTTCAGGTCCTTGCCCAGGCCTCCGGAGATGTTCTGGAACGTCTCTTCCGCCTTCTTGGTCAGGGCTTCTTCGCGCTGCTTGAGGAGTTTCTCCGTCTCGGCCGTCATCTGGCTGCGGATGGACTCGATCTGCTGCCTGAGCGCGGTCTCGTTCGCTTCGCGCAGCAGCCGGAGCGCCTTCTCGTTCGCTTCGGCGTCGCTCTCGCGCAGGGAACGCGCAGCGGCCAGCTCTCCCTCGCAGCGGATCAGGGCCTCTTTCTTTTCGGAAAGGGCGGCTTCCCGCTCGGACAACGCTTCGCGGAAACGCCTGCGCCCCCGCGAGGCGGACAGCAGCCAGAAAAAGACAAGCAGGGCGATGAGCGCCACCGCCACAATCAGTATGATCCAGGTAATTGTGTCCATATCACAAAAATACACAATATTTTGCTATCTTTACTGCACAATGAAAAAATCCGTCCGCACAGCTGGGATCGTCTTCCTGGTCCTGTCCCTCGCTGAAGTCATCCCCATGGCCTTCGGCGCAGAGGCCCTCCACCCCTTCCTCAAGCCCCTGCTCATCCCTTCACTGGCCGTGGCGGCCCTTTGCGCCCTGCTGCCGGAGTACAAAGGACGGAAAACGGTCCTGCTCGCCGCAGGTATGGCCCTGCATACGGCCGGAGACATCCTTCTGCTGATGGACAGTCGCGGGGTCACCTTTTTCACGCTGGGTCTCGCGGCCTTCCTGCTCGGACACATCTGCTACCTGTGGGTCATGCTGACCGGTATGGTCGGCCTGAAAGACTGGAGAGAAATCCTGCTCTGGCTGCTCCCCCTGTCGGCGAGCCTGGCGGTTACGGGTCTGCTCGGCGAGGAAGGCTTCATGCACTATGCCATCGATGTCTATGCCTTCATCCTGCTGTATGAGCTTGCCACCGGTGTCGTGTGGATGCTGCGCAAGCGCCCGATGGGCAGCCGCATCCTGTGGGGAGCCGTCTTTTTCATCATCTCCGACGTCCTGCTGGCCATGAATGCCTTCAGGGGGATCGATTTCCCCACCCGGCACGCTCTCGTGATGGGGACCTACCTGCTCGCCGAGTGGCTGCTGGTCAGCGGCATGGTCCGGGACCGGCTGCAAGGTAGCCAGGGATAGCGGGACGCCCGGAGTTCACGGGCTATCCTGTATTTTGGCGTAGTGGCAGTTGAGAACCCCGGTGCAGTCGCCGTGCCAGTTGTGCATGCCGTTCCCGAGGCAGTCGCGCCAGACCGGACAGTCCGCACAGCGGCCTTTCCGCGTCCAGCGGCGGTCCCGGAAGGGCTGGAAGCGATGCTCCCAGACGTCGAAGAAATCATCTTCGTAGATGCTTCCCTGGCTGAAGGCGTCCCTGTCGATGTTGGGGCAGGCGCAGATCCGCCCGTCGATCAGGACGGAAGCGATGTTGACGCCCGCATGGCAGAAGTACGGCACGTCCCGGACCTTGTTTTCGTAACGTCCGAGATAGCCTTCGCAGGAAAACGTCACCTTCATCGTTCCCCCGCCCTTCCGCCTGGCGGCGATGAAGTCCATCAGGGAGGTGAACTGCGCGTCGGACAGCTGCATGTCCGGGTCGTCCGCCGCCCGGCCGATGGGGATGACGGTGAAGATGCGCCACTGCTTCACGCCCAGCGCCTGCAGGCGGTCGTGCAACGCCTCCAGTTCCGTGAAATTGCGCTTGTTGACGCAGGTCACCACGTCGAAGTTGAGCCGCGGCTCCCCCGCCGCCAGGGCGATGGCCCGTTCGGCCCGCGCATAGCTGCCGGGATGCCCGCGCATCCAGTCATGCGCTTCCTGCAACCCGTCCAGGCTGACCGTCAGCGCCCCCATGCCGGCGGCCATCAGGCGCGCGTGAATCGCTTCGTCATAGAACCAGCCATTGGAAACGATGCCCCAGGCCACGCCGCGCGAGCGCAAAGCCCGGCCGACGGCTTCGATGTCGGGGCGCAGCAGCGGTTCGCCCCCCGTCAACACGACCGTGAAGGGGTTTGCGCGTCCTTCCACCGGAATGGTGTCGAAGGCGCGCAGGAAGTCTTCCAAGGGCATGTCCACGTCGCGGCTCGCCGCAAAACAGTCACTGCCGCAGTGGCGGCAGTGAAGATTGCAACGGGTGGTACACTCCCAGAAGAGATAGTTCAGTTCGTGTACCGCCGTCTCGTTGGCGCGGAACGCCCGGTGCAGCAGACGGCCGATCATTCGGTCACGGAAGCCTCCTCTTCAGGAATCATTTCGACGTCCTGCACGATCTCCTCCTGCCCGACCAGCTCCATTTCGTCCAGGCTCTTCAATTCCTCGTCGTAGTACGGGCCCGGAGGCGTGCCGTAGCATGCCTGGAAGACGAACAGCGCCGTCGTGAGCGATGCACCCTTCAGGATGCGGTGGATCCACTTTCTCATAACGAAGTCTATTTGCTTCAAAGATACAGAAAAAAACGGAAAATGCGACTGCTGTGGCCGAAACCGGTACAGCAGCCGCATTTTACCGCGCGTCTTGCTACAGCAGCTTCTGGATGGGCTGCTGCGGGGCGAGCACATCGTGCACCGGCCAGGACTTCGCATCGGGGATGCGGATCGAAGCCGTGCAGCGCAGGTCGCGGGAGTTGGCGGCGAAGGAGAGGGTGTAGTCGCCGGCAGCGGTCTCCCAGGCGGACGTGGCCTCGTTGAAGGATGCCAGGCCGTAGCCGTCCACCTTCAGCGTCACGACCTCGCTTTCGCCCGGCTGGAGTTCGCGCGTCTTGGCATAAGCCTTGAGTTCGCGCACCGGCTTGTCCAGGCCGCCTGCAGGGGCGGAGACATAGAGCTGGACGACTTCCTTGCCGGCCACGCCGCCGGTGTTGGTCACCTTCACGGTCGCCTCGAAGCCGTCGCCGGCCGTCTTCACGGAAGGCTCAGCATAGGCGAAGGTCGTATAACTCAGGCCATAGCCGAAGGGATACGAGACTTCCAGATTCTTCTTGTCGAACCAGCGGTAGCCCACGTAGATGTCCTCGGCATAGACCGTGCGGTCTACGTCCTTCTGGCCCACGTCCTCGCGACGGTTCAGGAAATACACTTCCGACGTGGCGTCGATCGGGAAATTGGCGGAAGAGCCGGCATCCATCAGCTTGACCGGGAAGGTCATCGGCAGGCGGCCCGAAGGGCTCTGCTTGCCGGTGAGGATGTCGGTCACGGAATTGCCGCCCTCCTGTCCGGCCTGCCAGGCCAGCAGGACGGCGTCAGGGATGTTCTTCCAAGAAGCGGTCTCGATCACGCCGCCGATATTGAGCACCACGATGACTTTCTTGCCGGCCTTGTGGAAGGCGGCAGTCACGTCCTTCAGGAGCTTGAGCTCCTTGGCGGACAGGGAGAAGTCGGCGCCGGAGCGGTCGAAGAACTCGCCGGAGTTGCGGCCGAAGGTGATGATCGCAAGGTCGTTGGCCTTCGCGGAAGCGGCCAGTTCAGCGGCGGAGGGGACGATTTCGGACGGGCGCGGCGTCGGGTAGAAGGCCGAGGTGCCGTCGTCCGGCAGGGATGCCTTGAAGGCCGCCAGTTCGTCGGCAATGTGCTTCAGGATCTGGTCCTTGCGGCCCTCGTCCACGGCGAAGCCGGCGTTCTTGAGGCCGTCCAGCAGGGACACGGTGTAGGCGCGGTTCACGTTGCCGGATCCGGTGCCGCCCGCGACGAAGTCATAGGAGGTGCAGCCGAACACGGCCACCTTGCCGGTGCCCTTGAGCGGCAGCGTGTTGCCCTTGTTCTCCAGCAGCACCATGCCCTCGAGCGCGCTCTGGCGCGTCACGGCGGCATGGGCCTTGAGGTCGGGTTCGTTGCTATAGGCATATCCCTTCGCCTTCGGGCTGCGGGCCACGAGCTCGAGGCAGCGGCGCACGCATACGTCCAGCTCGGCTTCGCTGAGCGAACCGTCCTTGATGGCCGCCATGATCTGCTCATACTGCTGGTTGGTTCCCGGCTGGAGCATGTCGTTGCCGGCACGCATCTGCGCGGCACCGTCGTCACCGCCATACCAGTCGGTCATCACCATGCCCTCGTAGCCCCACTCGTCGCGCAGGACCGTGGTCACAAGGTCGCGGCTCTGGGAGGTATAGGTACCGTTGATCTTGTTATACGAGGTCATGACCGTCCAGGGTTTCGCTTCCTTGACGGTGATCTCGAAGCCCTTGAGGTAGATCTCGCGCTGGGCGCGGCGGCTGATGACCGCGTCGTTGCCCGTGCGGTTGGTCTCCTGGTTGTTGTAGGCGAAGTGCTTGATGGAAGTGCCCACATCGTTGCTCTGGACACCGCGCACATAGGCGGCCGCCGTCTTGCCGGCCACGACAGGGTCTTCTGAATAATACTCGAAGTTGCGGCCGTTCAGCGGATGGCGGTGGATGTTCAGGGCAGGAGCCAGGTAGACGTCGGCGCCATACTCATGCACCTCCTCGCCCATCGCGGTTCCGACCTGTTCCACCAGCTCCTGGTTCCAGGTGGAGGCGAGCAGGGTCCCGATCGGGAAATGCGTACAGTAATAGGTGCGGCTGTCGCCCTCGCGGATGGGATCGATGCGCAGGCCGGCGGGGCCGTCTGCGAGCACGACGGACGGGATGCCGAGACGCTCGATGGGATAGGTCGTGCCGGCGGCGCCGGGCACGATCTTCCTGGTGGCGCCGATGGTGGCGGTGCTCGCCTCATCGCCGAAACCTTCCATGCCGGTTCCGATCACGAAATGGACCTTCTCTTCGAGGGTCATCGCTCCGAGGACCTTGTCCACGGAGGCCTTCCCCAACTGCGGTTCGCCGCCCTGGCAGGCGGCGAACAACAGAGCGGAGGCAGCGATATACATTGCCTTCTTCATATGGAAAACCATTATTTGCGCGTTACGGTAATCTCATTGAGCGGCTGCTCGAGGGCAAACAGATCGTTCACCTTCCAGCTCTGAGCCTTCTTGAGCTTGTAGTCGGCCGTGGCGCGGATGTCGGCGACGCTGGCGCCAAAGTGGACCTTGTACGTTCCGGCGGGAGCCTCCCAGGCGGAATTGGCGTCATTGAAGGAAGCGATGCCGTAGTTGTCCACCTTCATGGTGAGCGTCTGGCTTTCGCCCGGACGCAGCTCACGGGTCTTGGCAAAGGCCTTCAGCTCGCAGGCCGGCTTGTCCAGGCCGCCCGCAGGAGCGCTCACGTAGAGCTCGACGACCTCCTTGCCGGCCACCTTGCCGGTGTTGGTCACGGTCACGCTGGCCTCGAAGCCGTTGGCGGTGGCCTTCACGACCGGTTTGCCGTATGCGAAGGTGGTATAGCTCAGGCCGTAGCCGAACGGATAGGAGATCTCCTTGCCGGCGGTGGTGAAGTAGCGGTAGCCCACGTAGATGCCCTCTTCGTAGTTGGTGTAGTCCACATCCTTCTGGAGCTGGCGCTGCTGCTGACCGCCGAAGCCGAAGTTCTGCGGCTGGGCGTTGCGGGTGTAGTTGTACGGGAAGTTGGCGGAGGACGGGTGGTCCATGAAGTTGATCGGGAAGGTCATCGGGAGCTTGCCGCTCGGGTTGACCTTGCCGGTCATGATGTCAGCGACGGCGTTGGCGCCTTCCTGGCCCGGAGACCAGGGCAGCAGGATCGCATCCACGCTGTTCTTCCAGGAGTTCGTTTCGATCACGCCGCCGACGTTCAGCACGACGACGACCTTCTTGCCCTCGGCATGGAAGGCGGTGCTGACGTTGCGGAGCAGCTCGCGCTCGATGTTCGTGAGGTCGAAGTCGTCGACCATCTTGCGGTCGGCGCCCTCACCGGCGTTGCGGCCGATGACCACGACGGCGAAGTCATTGTTGCGGGCCTCGTTGGTGATGGCCGTCTCGGGAATGGCCACCTCGGCGGCCTTGGCGCTTCCGAGAAGCACATAGCGTCCGCCACCGCCACTCAGGGCAGCCGTGGCGCTATTCATGGCGAGCTGGGCCTGATAGTAGTTGATCAGGGCCTGGTCCACGGTGAAGCCGGCGTTCTCGAGGCCTTCCTTCATGTTGACGACATAGGCCTTGTTGACGTTGCCGGAGCCGGTGCCGCCGGCGACGAAGTCAAGGGCGGAGATACCGTACAGGGCCACCTTCTTGCCGGACGCGATCGGCAGGGCGCCGTTCTCGTTGCGCAGGAGCACGATGGACTCGCCGGCGGCCTCGCGTGCCACCTGGGCGTGGGCCTTCAGGTCAGGCTTATTGGAGAACTGATACTTCTTGAAGGAAGGGGTCTTGACAATGTAGTTCAGCATGTTGCGGACATTGCGGTCCACGTCCTCGATGGCGAGGGAGCCGTCCTTTACGCCCGCGACGATGCGGTCGATCTCGTTCTGGTTGCCCGGCTCCATGAGGTCGTTGCCGGACCAGGCGGACTTGACGGTACCGGCCTTGTTGCCCCAGTCGGTCATCACGATGCCCTTGTAGCCCCACTCTTCACGCAGGATGGTGGTGAGCAGGTCCTTCTTCTGCTGGGTGTATTCGCCGTTGAGCTTGTTGTAGGAAGACATCACCGTCCAGGGGTCTGCCTCCTTGACGGCGATCTCAAAGTTCTTGAGGTAGATCTCGCGGAGGGCGCGCTCGCTGACGCGGGCGTCGTTCTCGTTGCGGTTGGTCTCCTGGTTGTTGACGGCGTAGTGCTTGATGGAGGTGCCCACGTCGTTCTTCTGGATGCCGCGGACATAGGCGGCGGCCATCTTGCCGGACAGGATCGGATCCTCGGAGAAGTACTCGAAGTTGCGGCCGTTCAGCGGGTTGCGGTGGATGTTCATACCCGGGGCGAGCAGCACGTCCACGCCATACTCATGGACCTCGTTGCCCATGGCGGTCGTCACCTTCTCCACGAGCGCCTCATCCCAGGAGCTCGCGAGGAGCGTACCCACGGGGAAGCCGGTGCAGTAGAAGGTCTGGTTGGCGCCCTCGCGGGTCGGGCTGATGCGCAGGCCGGCAGGGCCGTCGGCGAGGACGGTCCCCGGGATGCCGAGGCGCGCGATCGGCCGGGTGTTGCCGGCGGCGCCGGGCACCTGGTGGGCGACACCGGAGGTGACACCGTTCACGATCGCGGCGCGGGCGCCGCCGACCAGAAGGGTGGCTTTCTCCTCGAGCGTCATGGCCTTCAAGACCTCATCAATGTTGTCCTTGCGGAGCTGGGGTTGTGCCAGGGCGGACAGTGTCATCAGCCCGGTGGCAGCAATCAAGAGAATTTTCTTCATATCGGATAAAAATGGTTTGGTTTCGTGTCCTACAAAAATAGGAAAACTATACAAATAAAAAGGGTAAAAAGAGTTTAATTATTAGTCTGAATGTTCAAAATGCCGTTATAGTTTCGCGACAATCTCGCTGATCCGGTGCAGGTGCTGAGGAATGCTGATGTGCTGCGGGCACTTCGGCAGGCAGGCGTTGCAGGAGATGCAGGCGTCGGCACGGATTCCCTTGTCCTGCTCCCGATACAGTTTCAAGAAGGCCCGCTGTTTTGCGGAAACGCTCTTCCTGTCGGCATCCGGCATGGTAAGGACGTCGCTGGCCGTATTGAATATCCGGAAATTGCCGGGGATGTCGACACCCTGCGGGCATGGCATGCAGTATCTGCAGGCCGTGCAAGGGATCTGGCCCTTCGACTTGTAGAGATCCGCGACGGTCAGCATGAAGTCCATCTCCTTCTGGTCGAACGGCTTGAACCCCGTGAACAGGGAAACGTTCTCCTTGAGTTGCTCCATGTTGGACATGCCGCTGAGCGTGACCATCACGCCCGGCAGCGAACCCACGAAAGTCAGGGCGTTGGCGGCCGGGGTCAGGTCGGGATGGCGCTCCCGCATCACGGCGGCGATCCCTTCGCTGACATTGGCGAGCGCCCCGCCCTTCACCGGCTCCATCACCAGCACGGGAATGCCTTTGTCCACCAGATAGTTATAGAGGTATTCCGAGCTGGTCGTGCCGACCGAGGGGCCCCAGTTGGCGGGCATGTCCTTCCAATCGGCGTAGTTGAGCTGGATCTGCACGAAATCCCAGTCATACAGGTCCACCAGACCGGGGAAGTCGGCATTGCTGCCGTGGAAAGAGAAGCCCAGGTGCCGGATCCGTCCTTTGGCCTTCTGTTCCAGGAGCCAGTCAAACAGGCCGTTGTCCCGAAAACGGGCGTTGTAGCCGGACATGTTCTGGATGTTGTGCAGCAGCAGGAAGTCCACATAGTCCACCTGGAGGTTCTTCAGGGAAGTTTCGAACATCTGCTTGCCGGCTTCCAGCGTGGCGCGGCCGCTCATGTTGGACATCTTGGTCGCGATCCTGTAGGACTCGCGGGGATGGCGGCTCAGCGCCTTGCCCACCACCACCTCCGACTCACCGTAGGCCGGAGCGGTGTCGAAATAGTTCACGCCGTGGGCGATGGCATAGTCGACCATCGCATTGACGGCTTCCTGGTCCAGGGACTGGCTGCGGCCGAAACCGCCGCCTCCGCCGCCTTTTGTCGGCAGGCGCATGCAGCCCAGGCCGAGCATGCCCAGGGTCTCTCCCAGCTTGCTCCAGCTGCGGGCATCGATACGGGACCCCTCCGGGGCCTCCTTCCAGGGGTTTTCAGCAGGGACGCCGGCGGCATATGCATTCGAGCCGAGCGCCTGCAGGAGCGGTCCGCTCGCGGCGAGTCCTATGCCAGAGTAGAACAGCCCTTTCAGGGCTTCGCGTCGGGAAATTTTCTGATCCATGGTCGGTGTTGATTTAATTGACTGGTTGGAATACTGTTTCTTTCAAAATCTCGGAGACGGTCGGGTGCGGGAAGACGACTTCCCTGAGCTGCTCCACGGTCATGCCCTGCTCGATGGCGATGCAGGCGCCCTGGATGATCTCGGAGCAGGGGTTACCCAGCATATGGACACCCAGCACGGCATGGCTCGCCCTGTCCGCGATGACCTTGCACAGGCCCTCTCCCCGTTCGTTTTCGGCGACGAAGCGGCCCGAGAAGGCCATCGGAAGCTTGAGTACCGTTATTTCCAGGCCCTTTGCGGCGGCCTCCGCCTCGGTCAGCCCCGTCCCGGCCACCTCCGGATTGGTATAGACCACGCCGGGGATGGCGTCGTAGCGCATCCGGTCGGACTTGCCGAGGATATCGTTCACCGCCACCTCGCCTTCACGGGAAGCCGTATGGGCCAGCATCGAGAAGCCCGTCACGTCGCCCGCGGCGTACACGCCCGGCACATTGGTGCGCATGTGTTCATCCACCTTGATGCCACAGGGACGGCCGGCAGGGCTGAGCGCCGGTTCCACCCCGATATTCTCCAGGCCGATGCCCTGGAGATTGGCGCGGCGTCCGACGGAAACCAGGATCCTGTCTCCGCGGACGCGGCAGGTCTCCCCTTCCGGGGTCTCATACACGACGGTGTCGCCTTCGACGGCAACGACCTTGCAGCTGAGATGGAACGTCACGCCCTTCTTTTCATACTGCGCCTGGAGCATGGCGCTGATCTCGGCGTCCATCGGCCCCAGGATCTTGGGCAGCATCTCCACGACCGTCACCTTCGTGCCGATCGAGTTGAAAAAACTGGCGAACTCCATGCCGATGACCCCGCCGCCGATGACCACCAGCTCCGCGGGCTGCTCCGTCAGCGTTAGGATCCCGCGGTTGGTGACCACCGTGGAACCGAGTCCCTCACGCAGACCGGGAATCGGCGGCACAACGGCTTCCGATCCGCTGCAAATCAGCAGCTTGCGTGCTTCGTATCCGGTCTCGCCGGCAACGATTTCAAAGCTGTCGCCGGCACCCCGGCCGCGGATTTCCGCTTCGGCGGCAACCACCTCCACGCCGGCCCCTCTCATTTGTGCCTTTACCCCGCCAACGAGCTTGCGGACCACTTTCTCCTTGCGTTTGAAGACGGCCCCGAAATCAATCGCAGAGGCTTCGACGGCCACGCCATAGCGGTCCGCGTGACGCGTGTAATCATAGACTTTGGCGCTGTACAGAAGCGTCTTTGTGGGAATGCAGCCTTCGTTGAGACACACGCCGCCCAGGCTGTCCTTTTCAAAAAGCACGACGGAGAGTCCGGCCGCACCGGCGCGACCCGCGGCCACATAGCCGCCGGGGCCTCCTCCGATAATCGCTAAATCGTACATATCTTATTTATCTCCCAGATAGATCAGTTTGCGGGTCTCGGGATCCCTGCGGTACTGTTTGAAGAAATCCCACATGATCTGGGCCGTAGGCTGGAAGTTCCAATGGCCGTAATCCACGACGGCGACGATCTTGATCAGGGGGATGTCGCCCTTGTAAAGCTGCCCCGTCTCGATCACGATGCCCGCACCCTTGTTGGTCCGGATGGTCTCCCGGTCGCGCAGGCGCTGACCGAAGAGCGGATCGACGCTGAAATCCAGCCGGTCGACGACGGGCATGCCGTTCATCTGTTCGTAGATCTTCCACGCATTGAAGTAGCCGTTCCTTTCCCAGTTGTCGGGCCGGACGAAAGGGACGACATTGTCGGCCGTGCCCAGTACCGAGCAGTACGGCATTTCAACGGCCCCCCGTTTCTGGGTGGCTTCGTTCCAGATGGGATCCATCCCCGGGAAAGCGCCTCCCCGGCCGCCCATGATGCCGCCGGAATGGCCGCCCACGGCGGCAAAGACATGCGATTTCTTGATACCCAGGGCCGATGCCGTCATCGAGCCGGCGGACAGCCCCTCCGCATAGATGCGGGACGGGTCGAGCTGCGGATACTTCGCGAGCAACTGCAGCAGGACGTTTTCAATCCCGTCATGCCCCATGGCCTGGTAGCTGACGCTCCCCTGCCACTCCATCTCGACCACCAGGAAACGCTCCTCGCCGGCCACCTGGATGAAACCGGAGGTCTCCGCCTGGGTACGGGGGTCGTTGGTGTTGCCGTGCAGCAGGACCATGATGGGGACGCTCTGCGGCGCGGCGCCCTCGAGGAGCTCTTCCGGCCAGTATTCATACCACAGCCATTTGGGCGCCTCCTGGCCGCGGCCGCCTCCCTGGGGCTGCTCCACGATGATGCGCTTCATGTCCAGCGACTCCCAGTCCAGATACGGCTCCAGTTCGTCCGGACCATATTGGTCGAAACGCTGTCCTTCGTACTGGGTATGCTTGTAATTATTGAAACGGTAATTCCGGCCCAGGACCTTCTTCCAGGCGTCCGCGAACACCTCGCGGAGCGCGCGGACGGACGGATCGGACCAGACCGTCAGCAGCTCTTCGTCCGGATTCACGTAGTGGTCTTCCTTCGCAAGCGCCCCGTTCAGGGCGATGTATTCCGCCGCCACCTTCTTCGCCGTCTTGCCGGCTACATAAGCCGGAACGCCGTAGGAAGCGAACCCTTTGGCGAGCCTGGCGGGATTGCCGCCCACCGTCAGGATGCCCGCGATGTGCGAGGCGGCCTTCGGGGCGAGAACCTGGTTGACGAATGTCGCGCCGGCGCCGATGCCGATCACCTTCAGGTTGCCGCTCCGGGAACGGTCGTACAGGGCGACGAACGCGTCGAAATCCGCCTGCGCATCATATTTCGCCCCGACCGGGTTCACCACCATGGCGACGCCGTAGTTGTCGTCCAGCGTGGACTGGATCCCGAGTTCTTCCAGCAATGCCCCGGCCCCCGCCTCATCGACCCGGGCGTCCGGATAGACCAGGAACAGGGGCGTGAAATTGTAGGAACGGCCTTCGGCACGCGTGGGGCCGCCATAGGTCTGGGCTGTCGCCGCGCGGCGCGTCAGGACCACGTTGGCCGGATTCTGCGGGGCGCCCGGCTGGGCGGCGGCGGGAGTCAGGGACAGCGCCGCCGCCAATGCAAACGATACAAAGGGCTTCATGGGTCTGTGTGTGTTTTCGCAAATATAAGAAAAAAGGGGCACACTTTGCATTCTCCCTTAAAACGCGTATCTTCGCATTTACAGAAGCGCTAATTCAAACCGAAATCCTTATTTATGAAAAAAATTCTCCTCGCGCTCGTGCTTTGCACAGCCTTTTCCGCCCTCCAGGCCCAGGAGCGGCTTACGGACAAAGAGCTCGTCAACGTCATCTACGCCATGGGGCAGATGTATCCCGACGGCTTCACCCTCGACCTGAACACCATGCGCCAGCCTGCCGAAGGCCTGATGGTTTCCTACAAAGAGACGCAAAACAGCTTCGACCGCAAGAGCCTGCCGGCCGTGATCAAGCACGCCCGTGCCCACGAGAACCTCGTGGGCGGCTGGTATGATGCGGAAGAGGACAAGTATTACTTCGACAGCACCCGTGCCTTCCCGGAAGACAGCCTCGCCGCCGCCGTGGCTTTCGCCCGCGAAAACGAACAGCATACCGTGTATGTCGCCTCCAAGGACATCAACATCTGGACGAACTACGAGCAGAAGGACCTCCGCGTGATCCTCGACTGCGACATGGGCTCCTCCACGGACGACCTCTTCGCCCTGATGATGCTCTACCGCTACATGGACATGAAGCGCTGCAACCTGCTCGGCGTGATCGTGGACCGCATGGGCAAGGCCAACGCCGACATCGTGGACGTGCTCAACAACTTCTACGGCTATCCCGACATCCCCATCGGCCTGGAGACCCAGGGCATCCCGGACCCGCACGTGTTCATCACCTACCACAATCTCCCTTACGCGCGCTCGACGGACGGTGAGCCCATATTCAAGCGCAGCGTCGGCGACAACGGCAGCCACATGGAGAGCTACAAGCTCTACCGGAAGCTCCTCGCAGAGCAGCCCGACAAGTCCGTGACCATCGCCTCCATCGGCTTCGTCACCTCCCTGTCGCGCCTGCTGCAGTCCGGTCCGGACGAGTATTCGCCGCTCAGCGGCGTGGAGCTGGTCCGCCGCAAGGTCAAGGAAATCTACGCCATGGGCGGCGTGTTCGGCGACGCGGTCGAGCCCGACTACAACTTCAAGGCGGCCATCGACTTCTCCCTGAAGTTCTTCGAACTCTGGCCGAAGGAGATCGACATCGTCTTCTCCCCGGGCGAGGTGGGCGACCCGCTGGACTACCGTCCCGAGACGGTCATCGCCGACATGGACTGGACCGACCTGCACCCGATCAAATGGACCTATCAGTTCCTCAACTGCGACACCGGCCAGAAGATGTGGGATCCGCAGGCGGTGATCAACGCCGTGGAGGGAGACGCCCTCTACAAGCTTTCCCCGCGGGGCTGGGTGACGCTCACGCCCAACGGCGAGACGATTTTCAAGGAGGACCCGAAGGGTTTACCTTGGACCTCAATACGATGAGCTACCCGAAGGAGGGACTGATGGTGTCCTACAAGGCCACGCAGGACCATTTCGACCGCAAGAGCCTGCCGGCCGTGATCAAGCACGCCCATGCCCACGACAACATCGTCGGCGGCTGGCGCGATCCCGACACCGGGCTGTACTATTTCGACAGCACCCGCTCCTTCCCGGAGGACAGCCTCGCGGCGGCCCTCGCCTTCGCCCGCGAAAATGAGCAGCATACCGTGTACGTGGCCTCCACCGACATCAACGTCAAGTCCAACTATGAGCAGGAGGACATCCGTGTCATCCTCGACTGCGACATGGGCTCCTCCACGGACGACCTTTTCGCCCTGATGATGCTCTACCGCTACATGGACATGAAGCGCTGCACCCTGCTCGGCGTGATCGTGGACCGCATGGACCGCGCGAACGCGGACGCCGTCGACGTGATGAACAATTACTACGGCTACCCCGACATTCCCATCGGCCTGGAGAAGGCCGGCGTCAAGGACCCGCACGTCTATATCCCCTACCACAACATGGCCTACGCCCGCGACATTGACGGCAACGTCCTCTTCAAGCGCAGCATCGGCGACAAGGGAGAGTATATGGACGGCTACAAGCTCTACCGCAAGCTCCTGGCGGCGCAGCCGGACAAGTCCGTGACCATCGCCTCCATCGGCTTCGTCACCTGCCTGGCCCGCCTGCTGCAGTCCGGTCCGGACGAGTTCTCTCCGCTCAGCGGCGAGGAGCTGGTCAGCCGCAAGGTCAAGAACATCTACTGCATGGGCGGCGTATTCGGCGATTCTTTCGAGCATGACTACAACTTCACCGCGGCCATCGATTTCTCGCTGAAATTCTTCGAGCTATGGCCGAAGGACATCGACATCGTATTCTCCCCCGGCGAGGTCGGCGATCCGCTCTACTACAGCGCCGCGCAGATCATCGAGGACATGGACTGGACGAGCTCCCACCCCATCAAGTGGATCTACGAGTTCCTCACCGAAGACAAGTTCCAGAAAATGTGGGATCCGCTCGCGGTCATCAACGCCGTCGAGGGCGACGACATCTTCTACCGGCTCTCCCCGCGCGGATTCGTGACCCTCACCCCCACGGGCGAGACCATCTTCAGGGAGGACCCGAAGGGCAACGCCCGCTACCAGCTGCCCGGCGATGCCGGCTGGTCGGACTTCGTCCTGAAATACATCAGGCTGATGTCCATCCAGCACTGACGTGCCGTCAGAGTGCGATGATTGAGGGGCGTACCCCCTCAAACTTCCCTGCGTCGCGAACGCTCCGAACACCCCGATAAAAAGGCCGCACAGTTGTTGTCTGTGCGGCCTTTTTGTTTCCGGCAAGCTGCTAGAACTGAATCGTGCGGGCGGGAGCGGAAAAAGAGGAGATCGTCGCCGAGGCGTTGCGGCAGTACAGGACGATGGTGTTGTCGTCGTCCGCTTTGTACATGCCCTGCAGGGACGGATTCTTGTCCAGCATATCCTGCTTGGCTTCGATGCGCTCGTCGGGGATCAGCTCGCACTGGATGCGGATCCATTCCGAGCCGTTGAAGCCGCAGATCTCCGCCTTGGGATTGGCGACGAGCTGCTTGTACACGTTCTTGACCTTGCCGGTCTGGATGTAGAGTTTGCCCTCGAAAATCTCGGCGGTGCCGAAGGGGCGGACGCGCGGCTGGTCACCTTCGACGGTGGCGAGATAATAGGTGCCGCACTGTTTGAGGAACTGCTGCGCGATGGCGGCGTTCTCGGGATTGGGAGTCGTCTGTTCGATCATGGTCGTGGTTTTAGAATCGTCGGCGGGCTTGGGTGCGCAGGCGCAGCACAGCATCGCAACGGCGCAGAAGATGGGGAAAAGGATTTTTTTCATGTGTGTGTCATTTTGTTGCAAAGATAGCACAAGAAGGTGATTAATTTCCGTTCTGCACCTCATTTTCTTGACAAAAACACTAATTTTGTTCAAAACCAATCCCCTTACCGATGAGAAACCCATCCTCACCCTTATATAATACAAGCCGCTTCAACCATTATTGACGACAAGATCTTCCATTTTGGCACGGACCTTGCTAAAGTGAAGGCAAATGATTTTCATTGGTTAATAATTTGGTTAGGATTGAGAAAAAACCTCGATGTGAATCGAGGTTTTTTTCATTTATGCACGTTTGTTTTAATTATTTTTCTTACCTTCACGCCGCATTAGACCGGTTAGTTAGTATGTTCCATTTCGAAAGCGACTATTTGGAAGGATGCGCTCCCCAAATTCTCGAGGCGCTTCAGGAGACGAACCTGGACCAGACCTTGGGCTACGGAGAGGATCCGCATTGTGAGAAAGCCGCGGATATGATCCGCTATGTATTCGACTGCCCCGGCGCCGACATCCATTTTCTCGTCGGCGGGACGCAGGCCAATGCCACCGTCATCTCCGCCCTGCTACGCCCGCACCAGGGCGTAATCTGTGCCGAAAGCGGCCACATCAACGTCCACGAGACCGGCGCCGTGGAGCACGGCGGCCACAAGGTGCTCGCCCTCCCCGCCACGGACGGCAAGATCAGCGCGGCGCAAGTTCGCGGAGCGCTGGAAGCGCACCACAGCGATTTCAGCCGTGAGCACATGGTGCAGCCCGGCATGGTCTACATATCCTTCCCCACCGAACTCGGCACGATCTATACCCGTCAGGAACTCGAAGACCTGCACGCCGTCTGCACCGAATGGGAGATTCCCCTCTTCGTGGACGGCGCCCGACTGGGCTACGGACTGGAAGCCTCCGGCTGCAATATCCTGCCCAAGGACCTTCCCCGGCTCGCGGACGTCTTCTATGTCGGCGGCACCAAGCAGGGCGCCCTTTTCGGCGAAGCCGTCGTCTTTTCCAATCCCCGCCTCGCGGAAGACTTCCGCTACTTTATCAAGCAGAACGGCGGCATGCTCGCCAAGGGTCGCCTGCTGGGCATCCAGTTCGAGGCCCTGATGAACGAAGGATTGTACTTCAACCTGGCCCGCCGCGCCGACCGGTTGGCCGACCGGATCCGGGCCGCCTTCCATCGCAAAGGCATCCCCTTCCTCACGGAGAACACCACCAACCAGGTCTTCCCCATCCTCGAGAACAAGTGCCTCGAGCCCCTCGCCGCCTCCTTCGGCTTCGAGTGCTGGCAGATCGTGGACGCGACGCACACCGCTGTACGTTTCTGCACGAGCTGGGCCACGACGGAAAGTGCCATCGACACGCTCGAAACCTACATCCGGGACAATTTCCAGTAATTATCAACTCACCATCCATAACATGAAACAAAAGAGATTCATCCTGCCGGAATCCGAGATTCCCACCCAATGGTACAACATCCAGGCTGACATGGTCAACAAACCGCAGCCCATGCTCAATCCCGGCACCAAGGAACCCATCAAGGCCGAAGACCTCTATCCCCTCTTCGCCGAAGAATGCGCCAACCAGGAGGTCAACCAGACCGACCGCTGGATCGATATCCCCCAGGAGGTGCGCGAGAAGTATGCATACTACCGCTGTACGCCGCTCGTGCGCGCCTATGGACTCGAAGAGGCCATCGGCACCCCGGCCCACATTTATTTCAAGAACGAGAGCGTGAACCCGCTGGGTTCCCACAAACTCAACTCCGCCATCCCGCAGGCCTATTACTGCAAGCAGCAGGGCGTGACCAACGTCACGACGGAAACCGGAGCCGGCCAGTGGGGCGCCGCCCTGTCCTACGCCGCCAAGCTCTACGGCCTGGACTGCGCCGTCTACCAGGTCAAGATCAGCTATGAGCAGAAGCCCTACCGCCGCAGCATCATGCAGGTCTTCGACGCCCTCGTGACCCCGTCGCCGTCGATGTCGACCCGCGCCGGCAAGGACATCCTCACCGCCGACCCCAACCATCAGGGATCGCTCGGCACCGCCATCTCCGAAGCGGTCGAGCTGGCGATGAGCACCGAGAATTGCAAGTACCTGCTGGGCTCCGTGCTCAACCATGTCTGCCTGCACCAGACCGTAATCGGCCTGGAGGCCGAGAAGCAGATGGCCATGGCGGGCGAATATCCCGACATCGTGATCGGCTGCTTCGGCGGCGGATCCAACTTCAGCGGCATTTCCTTCCCCTTCATGCGCCACACGCTGCTGGAAGGCAAGAAGACCCGATTCATCGCCGCCGAGCCCGCTTCCTGCCCGAAGCTAACCCAGGGCAAGTTCATGTATGACTTCGGCGACGAGAGCGGCTACACCCCGCTGATCCCGATGTTCTCCCTCGGCCATGATTTCCGTCCCGCCAACATCCATGCAGGCGGCCTGCGCTACCACGGCGCCGGCGCGATCATCTCGCAGCTCCGCAAGGACGGCCTCGTGGAAGCGGTGGATATCCGCCAGCTCGATTCCTTCGCCGCCGGTACGCTCTTCGCTCAGGCGGAAGGCATCATCCCGGCTCCGGAGTCCTGCCACGCCATCGCGGCGGCCATCGACGAAGCCAAAAAGTGCAAGCAGACCGGCGAGGAGAAGGTCATCCTCTTCAACCTCTCCGGCCATGGTCTCGTGGACATGACCGCCTACGACCAGTATCTTTCCGGCACCCTGGCCAACACGGGCGAGTAATCCCCGATTTTCTGTCAGACGGCAGGCGGCAGGCTTGCCGCCGAAGGGCAAAAGAATATAGCGTTCGCTAAATGCCCTTCGGTGGCAACCTGACCGCCTGCCGCTTTGTGTTTTGTTGATTTTTGTGTAACTTTCGTAGAATTTTAACCGGACTGCCATGAAAGTAACCGTCAACCGGACGACCGTGGAGCTCTTCGAGGGCGCCCGTTCGCAGCACGCCGTGCTGCGTTATCTCGTCCACCGCCGCCTGGGCGCCGCCCTGCTCCGCCGCGGCCGCATCTTCGATGCACAGGGCCATGAGATCGGCCTGGACGCTCCCCTCCGTGAAGGACAGATCATCAAATTCAAAATACCGAAATGAGAAAACTTTTGCTGACCCTGGCCGCCATCTGCCTGTTCGGCATCGCAGCCAGTGCAGAACGGAAGGAAGTTCATATCCTGTCCGTCAACGACATGCACGCCAAGATCGAGAACATGCCCCAGCTTGCTGCCATTGCGGACAGCCTGCGCGGCCTGTATCCCGACCTGCTGATTGTCTCCGCCGGCGACAACCGCACCGGCGAGCCGCTCAACGACCTCTATGAGACTCCGGCTTATCCGATGGTCGTCCTGATGAACATGATCGGCTTCCACGCCACCACCATGGGCAACCATGAATTCGACGCCGGCGGCAAGGGGCTCGGCGATCTGATGCGCATGTCCGGCTTCAGCTACATCTGCGCCAACCTGGAGCCCGCCCCCGCGTTCGGCGTCGCACCCCGTCCCACGCAGGTCTTCGACGTGAACGGCGTGAGCGTGGGCATTGTCGGCGCCGTCGAGATCAACGAACGCGGCACGCCGGACACCCATCCGGACAACTGTGTCGGCCTGTCGTTCACCCCGGTCCTGGAGACTGTCCAGAAGTACAGGGGGCTGCGCGATGAGTGCGACGTGGTGATCCTTCTCTCCCACATCGGCTACGACGCCGACGTGGAGATTTCCCGCGAGCTCCCCTGGGTGGACCTCATCATCGGCGGCCACTCGCATACGGCCATCGATGGCGGAGAGATGCACAATGGCGTGATGATCACGCAGGTAACCAACCGCCTGGAGAATGCCACCCACACGACCGTCACCGTCGAGAACGGAAAGGTCGTGGGACGGAAGGCCGAGGTCATCAATGTCGCCGGCTATCCCAAGAAGAACAAAGTCGTCGAGGAGGTGGTCCGCTACTTCAGCGACAACCCGGCTTTCCAGCGCGTGCTCGCCACGCTGACCGCCCCGATGACCAGCTATGAAGAGCTCGGCTGCATGATGACCGATGCCTGGCGCGTGGAGACGGGTTCCGACGTCGCCTTCACCAACACCGGCGGCGTCCGCTACGACACCCTCCCCGCCGGCCCGTTCACGGTCAGTGACGTGCTTCGCCTGGATCCGTTCAACAACGACACCGTCCAGCTCGAGCTGACCGGGCAGGAGCTCAAGAACATGCTCATCGCCACGCACGACGCCGACATCGAATACGGCTTCCCCAAGGTGAGCGGCATCAAGTGCGAGGTCATCTTCGACAAAAAGAATCCCAAGAAGATCAAGGACTTGAAGATCACCATGGAAGACGGCAGCAAGTTCGACCTCAAGAAGACCTACAAGGTCGCGACCAACAGCTACTCGGCCTCCATCGCGGACTCCCCGCGCAAGGACCCGGGCCGCAGCCTCAACCGCACCACCGCCTCCGTCATCCAGGCCTACCTGGAGCATCAGGGCAAGATTGACTACACGGGCGCCTGCCGCGTGTTCGAGAGCGTCTCGAAGAGATAACCCCCGGTCGGTCCGGCCATAAAAAGAAGAGGCTGGCAGGATCTCCCCTGCCGGCCTCTTTTGCATTATACTGACGCTTTCTGAACATACAGGTATGTTTACGAACACACGGAGATTGTTTGAAAAAAAACAGGGATTATTTTTGTATTGCCTATTGATAACACACTATCTTGATGGAAACAAAAAAATCCAATCTGTCCAAGCTGGTGCCCATGATGTTCGCGTTCTTCGCGATGGGATTCGTGGACATGGTAGGCACGGCGACCAACTACGTGAAGGCTGACTTTGAACTGTCCGACACGATGGC